>CAZWNS010000071.1:0-12747 GCA_964635245.1 uncultured Spirochaetaceae bacterium | reverse complement strand
GCCGCCCGGCTCCCGAGCCCCCGACCGCGGCCACGCGCCCCGCGGTCTCCACAACCCTCCCGAACCCGTTACCGGACTCGACCACCACGGCGGCCGGGCCGGTGGTGTTCACCGCGGTGAGTTGCGGGAAGGAGCAGGTGATACCGGCCGCCTTGCCGCTCCCGGCACGCCCGTCACCGGACGTGGCGCCGCAGCCCCAGCGTCCGGCCCACACGCAACAACGTATCCCTGTGATGCCCCTGCACGATGCACAGATGGTGCGGCATTCCCTCGTGGACCATGTCGTCGAACCATTCCCGTACATTCACGCCGTGGACCCGGGCCCTGCCGTTGGTGGCAAGCAGGTGGCGGTCGGGCTCGATAGTCCGCCCCTCGACGGCGGTCATGTGGTACTCCCCGTCGGCGCGCCAGAGACGGAAGAGGGTCACCTCCATATCCGCTCGAATGGTCGCATCGATCACGGTGGGCTTTCTGTTGTTGAACTGCACGGTCAGATGCGGGCCCTGCTTCGTGCCGAGGGGCTCACTCAGCTGGAAGGGTGCGGCACCCGTGTGCCAGATCGCGATGGAGCTCTCGTCGTGTTCGAGCCAGTCGCTGAGGTAGACGGGCCCCAGTCCCAGGCTCTCGGCGAGGATCGAGCAAATGGCGCCGTCGACATCACCCTCCATCGCGACTGCCTTTCCCTCGGAAACAAGGGTAGCGAGGGCGAGGTAGGGCCAGTGTCCCGTTATCGTCGGCAGGTCGGGCCAGCACCGGAAGGCGAGCCCGTCGAGCCCTTCGCGCTCGAGCAGCCGGGAGAACCCGAGGTAGTACCGCGCCTGCATCGGCAGGACGCTCTCGTCGATGCCGCCGCGGAACGGCAGCCCGAACCCGGCGAGCCGCTCCGTCTCGGCGGCCACATCCTGGTCCGATATCTCGTCGAGGGAGCCCAGAAACTCCTGCACGCTCCGGTGATATAGTTGTATCCCGAGGCTCTCGGAGAGCTGCAGGGGATCGGCGTGGAGATCGATGAAACCGGGTACGTGGTACCCGATGAGCCCGACCGTTCCCCGCCGCACCCGTTCGGCTGTCGAGGCTATTCGCGCCGCCCGCAGGAGTGAGGCGCGGGTCTGCTCGTCGTCGGGGTGCCCGTAGACGATTTCGAACGGTCGGTGCAGCTGTCGCATGGTGGCAGCGAACACGTGGGTTCCCACCAGGCTGTTCGCGCTTATCATCTCGCCGGTCGGCTTCTCGGGGGTCGCCCAGAGCACGATCGGCGCATCCCATACCTGCGCCGCGATCGGAGCGAGCCGCCCGTCGGATATCGTCGGCTGGGTGATAACCAGCGCGTCCACACCGGCGGCGCGGCACTGCGCGATCGCATCACGCAGCGTGGGGTCATCCGCGATGTTGTCGTAGGGAATGACGGCCTCGAGGCCGCTCTCAGCAACAAACCCGCGGATGCGCCGGCGCATCTCGGCGCCCCACTCGGGATCGAAACCTGCCCGCTTTCGACCGAGAAAGAGAATTCCGACGCTGGGCTGCGGCGGCACGGGATGGAGCTGATCGATGTTCGTTTCCGGCATTGCTGATGTCCTTTAAGTTTCTTTCAGAAAGTAACGATTGAATCGTAGCGGAAAACTCGGTTTGCGTAAAGACTACCGTCGGCATCACCTCTGTGCGACCGACACGTCGGTGATAGAGTGAAATGATCGCGATCGAACGGTACGTTTACTTTACTTTCAACGCAACCCGCGCTATATTGCAGCTATATAGCAGAACTTGAATAATATTCAAGGGGAGTAATATGCCTGAACATCTGACAAAGGAAACGTTCAAGAACAAGGTCTTCGACTTCGAAAACAACAGCGAGTGGAAGTACGAGGGAGAGCTGCCGGCGATTATCGACTTCTACGCCGACTGGTGCGGTCCCTGCAAAATGGTAGAGCCGGTGCTCGAGGAGCTCGCCGCGGAATACGACGGGAAGATGCATATCTACAAGATCGATACGGATGCCGAACAGGAGCTCGCCGCTGCCTTCGGTATCCAGAGCATCCCCTCGATGCTCTTCATCCCGCTCGACGACAAGCCACAGATGGCGCAGGGCGCTCTGCCGAAGGATACCATCAAGAGGGCGATGAAGGACGTATTGTCGGTCGAGTAGCTCAGGGAGCCCGACGTTCCGGAAGAGCCGCCGCGCGCGGCTCTCTTTTTTTGCCCTCACGTGCGCGGCGGCACCCTCATCTCCGACGGCCCGACACACCTGTGCCGCCGGCGGTCGCCACTGTTGCCCGCGTCGTTGCACAACAGCCCGATTCCGGAGTATGCTCGTGCCCGCACGTCATGGCTCGGATCATGTACGACGACAACCTATTCTTCTGTACGCGTGCGTAGTCGATGATACTCGACTTCGGTGCGCTCGGCCTGTTTCTCCTCTTTTCCGCCTTTTTCTCCGGAACGGAGACTGCGTTCACATCCCTCTCTGAAGCGCAGGTACAGGAGATCCACAATACCCGGGGCAAACGGGGCGAGTACGTGTCTGCGCTTACCTCCCGCCCGGATGTGCTGCTGACGACCGTGCTCGTCGGCAACAATCTCGCGAATATCGCCGGTTCGGTCATGGCAAGCGAGATAACGATACGGCTCTTCGGAAGCGCGGTGCTCGGCATTACCACCGGCGTGCTTACCCTCGTCGTCCTCATATTCGGCGAAGTGGTGCCCAAGCAGGTTGCTATCGCGCACAACGTCTTCTGGTCGGTGCACGTGTCCCGGAGCATCTGGATTCTCTCCATCGTCCTGAAACCGGTCGTGTGGGTCATGAGCGCCATAAGCCGCCTGATAACGAGGCTCAGCCACGGGAACGGCGGCGGCGGGGTTACCCGCGAGAGCATTCTCTACCTCGCGAAACACGCGGCGACGGTCGGCATCCTGGAAGCGTTCAAGTTTCGAATGGTGCGAAACGTACTGCGTTTCACTGAAGTGACGGTGAACGCCATCATGACGCACCGCACCAGGATCTTCAGCCTCGACAAGGACATGTCGCTGCGCGACGCCTTTACCCGCATTACCGAGGCCGGCTACTCCCGCGTCCCGGTCTACGACGGACATCCCGAGCACATCGTGGGCGTTGCGCTCCTGAAGAACCTCGTGCGCCGTATTGCGGTCGGCGGAGACGAGGAGTCGCTGAAGACGGTCATGGTGGAGCCGATCTTCGTTCCGGAGAACAGGCGCATCCATGAGATGCTCGCGCAGTTCCGTCACTTCGGGCTCAACATCGCCATCGTGCTCGACGAGTACGGCGGCGTATCGGGTCTGGTGACCATCGAGGATGTGGTCGAGGAAATCCTCGGCGAAATCTACGATGAGCATGAGGTGCAGGAGGGCGACAAGATCGTTCCCCTCGACGACGACAACTACCGTCTTATCGCCGACCTGCCCATCTATGTTGCGAACGACGCCCTCGGCGTCGATATCCCCCAGACCCGCGACGTGCAGACCGTCGGGGGGTACATCGCTGAACAGCTCGGCCGCCTGCCGGCACAGGGAGAGCACGTCGACACGCCGGTCGGCGCCTTCCTCATCGAGACGATGGCCCGCAAGCGCATCATCAGTGTCCGGTTCACCCCGCGGCGTGAAGAAGCCGAAGAGAGCGAACGCCGGCAGGACTGAGGCGCGTTGACCGCGGTTGCGCATTTCCGCTATCATCCTGCCACATGGAACGCTACCCATTCGGCTCGATCGAGAAGAAGTGGCAACGCTTCTGGGAAGAGAACAAGACCTTCAAAGCCGTCGAGGACCCGTCGGTCCCGCCCGAGAGGCGGAAGTACGTGCTCGACATGTTTCCCTACCCGTCGGCAAGCGGCCTTCACGTCGGTCATCCGGAGGGCTACACCGCCACCGACATATACTGTCGCTATCTCCGCATGAATGGGTATCAGGTGCTCCATCCCATGGGCTTCGACAGCTTTGGTCTGCCGGCCGAGAACTACGCGATCCAGACCGGCACGCACCCGAAGGCCACCACCGAGGCCAACATCGATACGTTTCGCGAGCAGATCAAGGCGCTCGGCTTCTCCTACGACTGGGACCGCGAGGTCTCCACCCATCGGGCGGAATACTACAAGTGGACCCAGTGGATCTTCCTCAAGCTCTACGAGCAGGGTCTCGCCTACATGGAGGAAATCCCGGTCTGGTACTGCGCGGAGCTCGGCACCGTGCTCGCCAACGAGGAAGTCGTCACCACACCCGACGGCCCGCGCTCGGAGCGGGGCAACCACCCCGTCGAGCGAAAACCGTTGAAACAGTGGATGCTTCGCATCACGCGGTATGCCGACCGCCTTCTCGAGGATCTCGAGAAGCTGGACTGGCCGGAATCGATCAAGACGATGCAGCGCAACTGGATCGGCCGCAGCGAAGGCGCCAACGTGATCTTTCCGCTCGCCGATCACGAAGAGTCTCTGGAGGTCTTCACCACCCGGCCTGACACGCTCTTCGGAGCAACCTACATGGTCCTCGCCCCCGAGCATCCGCTTGTCGGCGCGCTCACGACCTCCGAGCAGAAGACGGCGGTAGAGCGGTACATCGAGACGGCGAAGCTCAAATCGGACCTCGAGCGTACCGACCTTGCCAAGGAAAAGACCGGCGTGTTCACCGGCTCCTACGCCGTCAATCCGGTCAACGACGAGCAGATTCCGATCTGGGTTTCCGACTACGTCCTGCTGTCCTACGGAACCGGCGCCATCATGGCGGTCCCCGCCCATGACGAGCGTGACTGGGAGTTCGCCGAGAAGTTCGACCTGCCCATTATCAAGGTCGTTGCCACGCCCGAGGAGGATGTCTCCGATCCCCATGCGTCCGTGACGGCGGAAATGCCCGAGGCATTCAGCGGCGAAGGCACATCGGTAAACTCCGGACAGTTCTCCGGAATGCCCACGGCCGAAGCCAAGGCAAGAATCACCGATTGGCTCGAATCCGAGGGGAAGGGCAGCCGCGCGGTAAACTACAAGCTTCGTGACTGGATCTTTTCCCGACAGCGGTACTGGGGCGAACCCATCCCGCTCGTGCATTGTGAGAACGGCAAGATCGTGCCCCTCGATGAGACGGAGCTGCCGCTGGAGCTTCCCGACGTGGAAAGTTACAAACCGTCGGGCACCGGTGAGTCGCCGCTTGCCAAGGTGGAGGAATGGGTTCGGACCGAGTGCCCCGACGGCTCGGGCGCGGGTGCGCGACGGGAGACGAACACGATGCCCCAGTGGGCGGGATCATGCTGGTACTACCTGCGCTACCTCGATCCGAGGAACGACACCGAGCTCGTCTCCAGGGAGAAGGAGCAGTACTGGATGCCGGTCGATCTCTACGTCGGCGGCGCCGAGCACGCGGTGCTCCATCTGCTCTATGCGCGGTTCTGGCACAAGGTGCTCTACGACGTAGGCGTGGTCACCACCGACGAGCCCTTCATACGGCTCGTCAATCAGGGCATGATCCTCGGTGAGAGCGGCGAGAAGATGTCCAAATCGAAGGGGAACGTCATAAACCCCGACGACATCGTCCGTGACTACGGCGCCGACACGATGCGCGTGTACGAGATGTTCATGGGACCGCTGGAAACGGCAAAACCCTGGTCGACCAACGGGCTTGTGGGCGTGCACCGCTTTCTCGACCGCGTGTGGCGGGTCTCCGAGCGCAAGCTCGTCGACGATGAGCCGCCGCTTGCGCTCCAGCGGGTGCTGCACAAGACGATCCGCAAGGTGACGCAGGATACCGAGAGGCTCCAGTTCAATACGGCGATAGCCCAGATGATGATCTTCGTGAACGAGGTCTTCAAGCAGGATGTTCTCCATCGTGCGCTCTGGGAGCCCTTCGTACTCCTCATCGCGCCGTACGCACCTCATATCGCCGAGGAAATGTGGGAGAAGCTCGGGCACGAGCAGAGCCTCGCCTACCACGCGTGGCCGCGCTACGACGAAAAGCTGACGAGGGACGATGAGGTCGAGATCGTCGTACAGGTGAACGGAAGGATCCGCGCCCGGCTGACGATGCCCGCGGATATCGGTGATGCCGAGCTCAAGGAAACGGCCCTCGCCAACGAGCGCGTGAGGGAATACACCGAGGGCAAGGATATCCGGAACGTCATCACCGTGCCGAACAAGCTCGTCAATGTCGTCGTCGGCTGAGCCCCGCGCAGAGGCGGCACCGGCCGGCCGCACGGCCACCGCCTCTCATCGGCGGAACACCCGGTAGCTTCCGTCTTCCTCGACGACAACGGAGAGGATACACCCGCTCTCGACCCCCATGAGGTGATGATGCCCGGGCGGGAGCTCCGTGCGCAGCATCGAGCCCTCGGGCGAGTCGGTCGCGACGACGACATCGGCGAGCGGGTTATGCGGCAGCCATGCGCTCGCCGCCGATCCGCCTGCCGCGCCGGCGCCGACCTCGACCTCGACCGCGAAGGCGTCTCGAGGGCGCAGGTAGATCGTCGAGAACCGGCCGTCGGCCACCTTGCGGACCACGCGCTCGAGGTCGAAGCTCCACGGGTTTCCTTCGCTCCGTGCACTCACTTCGTCGATCAGCCGTCCACTGTTCACGGACGGGAGCGCGAACAGCACGTGGTGCAGCACGAGCCCGGTGAAGCCGCGCGCATAGGATGCCGCGAGCCTCGTGCCGGCCACCATGTCGTGGGGATAGACCGCAGCGGCCGGACGCGTTATGAAAGCCCCCCCTGCAAACGATGGGTATGCAAGCACCGCAAGGCCGGGGCGCTTCGGTATGGCAAGCTCGACCCCGGACACTCCGCCTGCCACCGTTACTTCGCGGAGGTCCCCGGTATCGCCGCGCCAGACCACGCGGTACTCCTCGGGCCGTATCGATGCGGGCCAGTGATCCGGCGCCCCCGGGAGCTCGAGGCTCACCGTCGTTTCGGCGCCGAGAACATTACAGGCGGCCAACGCCAGGCAGATGCAGCCGGCGGCGGCACCCGTGACTGCGTGTCGTAATCCCCTCACACCCGGCGATACGCGTAAAACGGAGCTGTTGCTTCACGATTTCGCCGATTCGGCTTCGAATTGCTCCTTGTATCGGCCGCGGATTTCGCGGAGAACCCGGTGGTAGGCGGCACTTCTGAAATCCGGGTACGTCCAGGGCAGCGCTTCGAAGGCGCCCCTGCGGTAGAGGAGGGTTATCTCGGCGTAGATCCCGTCGCGCAGGGGGATGCGCTGGGCGTTATCCTTCGTGGAGGCGAGAATAAGCCGTCCGAGGCTGAGCGCGCCCGGATCGAGGTTCACCCTGCGCCGGCGCGCCGCCGCGCCGGCCGGGTCCCGCGCGAGCCGCTGCTCGAGCGCGCCGGTGGTCAGTTTCGCGGCGGCGAGCTCCGAAGGATCGAAGAGGCCGGCCACGGCGAAGAAGATGCGGCGGATGCCCTCACCCATTTCGCCGTTGTAGTAGTCGGTGAACGTGAACGGGATCTCCTCGCTTCGATAGTCGAGGGCGCCGAAGGCGTCTTCAAGCGCCTCCTCGACCGGCTCGACGTCTGCATCGGCGGAGAGCAAGGCGGGAATAACGAGTTTCGCCGGGGCAAATGCGCGTGCTACCCCATGGTACCTCCGCTCGATTGAAGGTTCGCGGCTTTTGTACAATAATACTCTCGCTATGGATCCCGCAACCGGATTTCCGGAGAAGCTCGAAGAGGCGCTGCAGAAGCGCGCCGAGCGTCTCGAGGAAAAGGATATTCCGCAACTCAAGGAGGATTTTCGCCTCTTCCACAGCACGTTCCGGGGGCTGTTCACAATTCTGCAGCGCAAGGGGCTCGTACACGAAGACCCCTACAAGAACGACCAGCGCATCTCCGAGATCGAACCGCCGGAGGACGAGCCGTTCCTCGAGTCGGAGAAAGACCAGGTCATGAGTGTGCGGCTGTCGCAGTTCGACAGCATGCTCGACTTCCTCAACAACTACGTTCAATTCCGTCTCGATTCGCTCGACCTCAGGCAGATCAGAAACCTCGTGCAACTTACCGGCTACATCAAGTGGGACCGGCTCTCCGACTCCTCGAAGAGCCCGACCACACGGACACTCGCCGATCACGTGAGCAAGCTACGAGGTGACGCCGACCCCCTCTCCACGAGCCTGGTGAAGGACTCGGTGGAGCAGATGTCGCGCCAGTCGAAAGCGATCATGCGGGGACTAAAGCTCCTCGCGGACTACCACAAAGAGCACTTCAAGCTCATGCTGCGGCGCGATGTCTATCCTCAGGTGCATACGGAGGGCTCGCAGGCACTGCAGGCAGCCGATGAAACGGTGAAGAAGATGAAACGGGCGTTTGCTCGCAGCCATCAGGGCATGCAGTTCATTCCGGACCTCGCCCGCGAGGCGCTCGAGGAGGACTTCGGTCCCGACGGTGAGCAACGCCGGGAGGCAGTCCTGCATCGTCTGCGCCCGCAGGAGGAACAGACCCAACAGGCACCGCGGAAGGATCCGTTCAAACCCATGTTGCTGGAAACCATCCGGATCCTTGCCGGCGCAAGCCGCAGCCTGCAGTCCGCCCAACAGAAGCTGTCCGACAACATCCAGGTTCTCGACAATCGAAAGCTTCCACTCGGCGAACGCATACGGCGCTTCTTTCAGCGCGTGTCGAGCGGTGAAAGCCGGCAGGCTCACGTGTTCGAGCTCGAGTACTTCGACGAAGCGACCTCGGCATCCCAGACCGAGCACATATCCGCCGACGAGTTCGGCGCGCAGTTGTCGAAGAAGTCGCGCGTCTACGCCGGCATCCTCAACAAGATGAGCCAGACCACGCGGAAGCTCCAGAATGCAAGCGAGGAGCAACTCTTCGAGTTTCTCAACAAGCAACTCGAGCAGCTCTCGATGATGCAGCGCCGCCTTCAGTCCCTCGATACCGCGCTTCGGGCGGAGTTCCCCCGCGAGCAGCGCTCCCAGCTGCGAAGCTCACAGGCGGAGATCGACGGTTTGAAAGAGATCATCTCCCGCAGCGCGAAAAGACGCCGCGAGTACGTCGCCCGCAAGGACGAGCACGAGCAGATGAAGAGGCTGGGGATGGACAGCGGGTAGCGGCACGACTCCGCATACCTCAGACCGTTCGCGCACTGGCCCGATAGGTTCCCAGAACGCGCAACCCCTCCGACTCCCGGCCCAGGTCCCGAAGGGCGGCGTCGAAGGTGTCTCTGTCGGGGGGCAGCTCCATGTCGAGATAGAACATGTAGTGCCAGGGCTTGCCGGCGATGGGGCGGCTTTCGATCTTCTTCAGGTTCACGCCGCGCGCGGAGAGAAGCTGCATGCATTTGGAGAGGTCGCCGGGACGATCCCCGGTAGAAAAGACGACCGAGGCTTTCTGAGGTGCCTCGACCGCCGCGTTTTCCTGGCGCGCCAGCACGAAGAAGCGGGTGTAGTTCTGGGGATTGGTCTCGATGTCCTCCCGCAATACCTGTGCACCGTAGGGGTGCGCCGCATCGACGTGCGCAATCGCGGCATCACCCGCGTGCCCGTTCGTCATGATATGCTCCACCGATCCCGCGGTGTCGTAGAAGGGAATCTGCTGCCACGCCGGGTACTGAGACAGAAACCACGCACACTGGGCAAGCGCCTGTGGATGAGAGTAGACGCGTTTCACATCGTCTATGGTGCTCTCCGGCCGGCCGATCAGGCTGTGACGAATGCGGATCATCGTTTCTCCGACGATGCGCAGATCCGGAAACTGGAGGAAGAGGTCGTAGTTCTCGTGGACGGAACCGGTGAGTGAGTTCTCGATGGGTACGATACCGTACCGGACGGTCCCGTCGAGCGCGGCCTGGAACACGTCGCGGAAGGTCGGCGTCGGGCGGGGGATCACCTCGCCGTGCTGGAAGTAGCGCGAAAGCGCCATCTCGCTGTAGGCGCCTCGCTGTCCCTGGAACGCGACTTCGAGCGCGCCGACGTCCGTGTGCGCCGCTGTTCCGCGCTCCGCCACTGCTGCGGCGGGACGCTGGGCCGTGTACGGGAGCTGCAAAAGCTCCTTCTCCACGACGGGCGTCAGAGCCTCTATGTCGCGCATGAGCCGCTCGAACTGCTGCGGGAAGAGCGTCTGCGGGCCGTCGGAGAGCGCCTGCTCGGGTCTGGGATGCACTTCCACCATCAGCCCGTCCGCGCCGGCGGCCACCGCTGCAAGCGCGACGGGCGGCACCTGCTCGCGCAGTCCGGTGGCGTGACTCGGGTCGACGATGACCGGGAGATGGCTCAGCTTCTTTACGACGGGGATCGACGATATGTCGAGGCTGTTGCGCGTGTAGGGCTCGAAGGTCCGAATACCACGCTCGCACAGAATGACGTCTTCCGCGCCGTGGGCCAGAAGGTACTCGGCCGCCATAAGCCATTCCTCGATGGTGGCGGCGATACCCCGCTTGAGCATCACCGGCCGCTTTTCGGCACCCACGCGCTTGAGCAGATCAAAGTTCTGCATGTTTCGTGCGCCGATCTGCAGCATGTCCACGTAGTCGCGCATGATCTCGACCTGATCGCCGGCCATGATTTCGGAAACCACCGGCATGCCGGTCGCCTCCCCGGCCTCCTTGAGATAGCGCAGCCCCTCCTCGCCGAGTCCCTGGAAGGAGTAGGGTGAGGTTCGTGGTTTGAACGCGCCCCCGCGCAGAATCACGGCCCCGGACTCGCGCACGGCCGCCGCGGTCTCCAGGACCTGCTCCCGACTCTCGACGGAGCACGGCCCGGCAATCACGGCGATACGGCCGCCCCCCACTCCGAGTTGTCTGACGCGCACGAGGGTATCCTCGCGTTTCATCTCACGCGAGGCAAGCTTGTAGGGCTTGCTTATGGGAAGGACGCGCTCGACGCCCGGAAGGACTTCCACCTCACGGAGGTCGATGGATGCGTGGCCGACCGCGCCGAAGATGGTCTCTTCCTCGCCGACGATTTCGCGAACCTTGAAGCCGCGTGTCTCGAGGAATTCCCGGATGCGATTCTTATCGTCGGTCCTGATGGACCGGTTCAGTACGACTACCATCTGCGGGGGCCCGTCCTTAAAGTGAGACTGGGAATCGTTGGAGGATGTAGCGCTCGAACTGCCGCTCGAGTGACGCCTTGTACGCCATCACCCGCTCGACGTGTTTGAGCGTACTCTCCGGCGTGCGGTTCTGCAGCACGCGGGTGAGCCCCGCGTTATAGATGGCAACGGCGGTGCGCTCATCGCCGCCGTAGTCGAGGGCGAAGCGCAGGTAGTCGGTTCCATGACGGGCACTGATCTCCGGATGAAAGAAATCATCCGTTGAGAGCCGCACGAAGCTCTTATCGTTCAGCTGAAACAGACCGCGGTCGATGGAATCGGCGTTGGCGTTCTGCGCGTAGGGGTGGTACCGGCTCTCCACCCACGCAAGGGCGAACACCAGGGACAGTGACAGATCGTTGCGATCCGCATGATAGAGCATGGGGAGGGAGATCTCGTCCGGCCCGGCGACCTGACGAAAGAAATCCTCGACCGCGCGGTGGGTTACGTCCTCGCGGTAGAGGGTGAGAATGGGCTTCTCCCCCTCGAGCACGTTCGCCACATTGGGATATATCCCGGACTCCGACTCGAAGCCGTCTTCCCGTTCGGTCCAGCTGAAGTCGAAATCATAGTCCTCACCCACGCCGGCGCGCGGCTGCAGTGAGGGCACGTAGGGCTCGCCGGTGCTGCAACCGAGCAGGATCGTAATGAGGGCGAGAAATGTGAAACGATTCTTGCTCATTCCGTGTTTCCCCGACCCGGGTAGGGTAAAGATCCACAAGAATACCGGCTTGCGGCAAGTCGATCAAGGCGGCAGCTTGATTACAAAGGCCTGGCCGCTCAAATTGTGCAAAAAGAGTCGATCTCTGCGCTCGAGCTCTTCATTCCCGAAGGCCGTGACACCTTCACAACCGTAGAAGCCGTAGTCGTCATAGACGATGATACCCCCGCTCGGCAACCTCGGCCAGACCCACTCGGTGACATCCCGTGCCGACCGGTATACATCGACATCGACGTGGCAAAGTGCGATCGGGCCGTCGGGCACGGCTCCGCCCGTTTCCTCCGGGAAGATACCCTCGAGCACGGTATGGTTGTTCGTGTCGAGCTCTCCGAGGAGCTCCTCCACGGTATCGCGGCTGGTGTCGGCGTGCTCGCCGCCGCTGTAGTAGTCATCCTTCGGTCCGGCTTTCACCACCCCCCGGAACGTATCGGCGAGATAGACGTGGCGATCGTCGTCGAGACGCGCCGCCGCATCGCAGAGCAGCGCGCCCGTTCCCCCGCGCCATACCCCGACCTCCAGAAAGTCGCCCTGAAGTGGACCGCACTGCAGCGCGGCCTGCCAGAGCAGGTAACAGCGTGCCTCATCTACCTTGGTATGCTCCCGAACGGCGGCGTAGATAGGCGCAAAGACAGGGTCGATGTCCCACGGCCGGTAGTCCGCCTGCGGGTGTACCGGGCCGTAGCCGGGGGGGTAGCGCTTTTCAGCGCTCATCTGCACGTTCGCTGGAGCGCAGGCGCTCGAGAAACGCCTCGGTCGCCGCGATGGTCGCGGACTTCACTACCTCGCCGGGGAGACCCCGACCGGCCCAGTCGTTGCCTTCGTCGACATAAAAGCTCTCGAGCTGGCGCTCGAGGTCTTTCGCCGAGAAATCGTCATCGTGGTTCCAGCGGTATTCGAGCTGGTCGAACGTCTTCTCGTAGATTTCGTTGAACTTCTCTTCGTGATGTCCGGCGATGTCCATGTTCTTCCTACCGCATCCCGCTTCGCAGGTGTTCAACGTAGT
>CAZWNS010000070.1:0-13239 GCA_964635245.1 uncultured Spirochaetaceae bacterium | reverse complement strand
CGCAAAAGCTCGAGCGGCAGCTGGCGTTGCACGAAGGCTCTACCCCCGCGGCCTCGGGCCCCCTTCGCGGCGCGGTTGCCGGCGGCGCGGTTGCCGGCGGCGCCGTTCCCCGCGGCTCCGTCCCCGACGCGCTCGTCCGGATCTCCCACACCCGCGAGCAGTGGATTCGAAACGGCCGGGAGATTTCGCAGAAGCGCATGAATCACGCGCGGTGCGGATGGGTGTTCGAGGACGCCCTGCGCAAATGCACGATTGGACCGTCCACGGTGGTGATGGAGCGGGCGCTCTTCGGCGAGCTCGGTGGTTTTCGCGAGGATCTCGAGATTGCCGAGGACTACGAGCTGTGGCTTCGCGTGGCGGCGCGCTATCCGGTGGCGTACCTCGACGAACCGCTCACGGTGAAGCGGGCCGGCCACGGTGATCAATTGTCTGAGAAGTACGAGCAGATCGAGCGCTTCCGCATCGAGGCGCTGCGGGATCTCGTGCGATCGGGGTACTTCGACGAGCGGACGGCGCCCGGCAACCCGACCCCCGCCGCCGGCACCGAGGCAGCCGGAGGACCACCGCCGCTCGAGCACGCCGGCGTGCTTGCCCGCAGGGAGCTTGCGCGAAAATGCCGGATCTACGCCGCCGGGTGCGAGAAACGCGGCCGCCGCGGCGAGGCCGCTGCATACCGCGCGGAAGCCGCGGAATACGAAAGCAGGCGCGCTTCGAAGATGTGACCGCGGCGCCGCGCCGTTCCCCGGGCGATCCCGCGGCCGCCGCCGGAGAGCGGCGTCACTCCGCGGCCTCCGAGGCCTGCGTGCTCCCGCGGCTCCCCCCGGCCCCCGCGGCCAGTCTCTCCCGGGCTTCGAGCACGTTCCGCCGGTCCGCGTGCATGCCCGCGGCATCGGCCTGCTCGAGCGCGGTATCGAGGACCTTTGCCGCCTCCTCGAGGACCGCCTGCCGCTCGCTCTCCCGGGAAACGTGGTCGGCATGGTCGACGAGGTAGGTGCCGAAGGCGGTGAGGGCGGGTACGAGGGTCTGCACGTAGCCCGCCGCGTGCGAGAGGTCCACCGCACGGCGGAAGAAGGCCTTCGTCCCGCCGTCGATACCGGCGATGTCGGAAATCTCCGAGAGCAGCGCACGGGCGGTTTCGGAGAGCTGTGTGCCGCTGTGCTCGGCGTGCGCGAGGGCGATGCCGACGGCGAGCGCGCTCCTGCCGTTTTCCGCGTCGGAGCCGGTGCGTTTGATCTCCAGGAAGTGGTCGCGGGCGTTTCGAAGCGCCTCTTCGTAATCGCCGAGCGCGGCGTGCGCGCATGCCGCGTAGGGGAGGACGAACCCGAGGTAGCCCTTCGCTCCGATACTCTCAATGATCTCCCGCGCGGCTGCGAGCCAGGAAAGCGCCTCCCGATGCGAGGCCTGCATGTAGTGGTAGATGCCGAGATTGATCTTCCCGTAGGCGACGGCAAGCTGCTCGCCGATTTGCTCGGCGAGTTCGAGCGCCTGCCTGCCGTAGTCGAAGGCGGTGTCAAAATCGCCGCTGCGGGCGGCGAGGACGCCGAGATTGCCCAGCGCGGCGGCGAGGCCGCTTCGGTATCCGATGTCGCGGTAGAGACCCTCGATACGCGAGAAATAGTCGCGAGCGGTATCGGTGTTGCCGCGGTAGAGGTGGAGTACCGCCATGTCGTAGAGCGGAAAGCTCTCGAGCCGCCGCGCATTCTGCGCCTCGAAGCGTTCCTTGGCGTCCTGGAAACAGCGCATCGCGCTGTCATACTCCGCTTTGTCACGGTAGATGACGCCGAGGTAGTACATCGCCAGCGCGGTCGTGCGCTCGGGGGTGCCGGAAGCATCGACGGCGCGGGCGTCCGCGGTTCCCCCGGTGTCGCCGCGCCCGGCGTCTTCGCGGCCGGCACGGCTCAGCGCGCGTATGCCGAGGTCGAACTCACCCATGCTCCAGTAGGTGCGGCCGAGGTACAGAAGCGCATCCCGTTCGATTTCCGGTGCGCGGATCCTTCGCGCGAGCGCGGCGGCACGCTTGAGGGTTTCCACCGCCTGCTCGTAGCTGCCGCGTTTCTGGTGGATCTCGCCGGTTTTGGCGAGGACCCGTGCCTGCTGACGATGCATAAAGAGCTCTCGCGACACCTCGAGACCGTGGGCGAGGTGCGCGAGGGCATCGTCCCACCGCCCGCCGATGTCGAGGATTTCGCCGAGGCGATAGCATATGTCGATCTGCTCGTGGGGATCGGCGATTTCGAGGAGCCGGCTGTAGAACTCGATCGCCTTCTCATTCTCGTAGTTGGCCGCGGCAAACTCGCCCGCTTTCATGAGATAGTGCCGCGACTTTCCCATGACGGCGGCGCGGCGGAAGTGATAGGCGAGGTCGGCGGAGCGCGTGTCGTCACCGGCAAAACGCTGCTCCCCCACGTAGGCGGCCACGGTATGCAGCCTCCTCACCCGGTCTCGAGACTGCATGTGGTAGGCCGCGTCCCGAAGAAGGCTGCTGTGGAACTCGTACTCACCGTCCTCGCGCCGATACCACAGCCGCTGCCGCGCGCCGCGCTCGAGGAGCTCGTCGAGCTCGCCGTCCGAGCGCGCGATATCGCTCTCGAGGCTTCGAAGTAACAGCCGCACAACGGGGACGGGAAACCGCGTCCCGACGACGCTTGCTGCCTGTGTTACCTCGCGGAGCTCGGCCGAAAGCCGGTCGAGCCGGGCCAGGAGCACGCCGGTGAGGTCGGTGGGAACCTCATCAGTTTCGGTGCCGAGCACGTAGCCCTCGGCATCGGCCCGCACGAGATGATTCTCAGAGAGATAGCTCAGGACCTGGTCGAAATAGAAGGGGTTGCCGCCTGTCTTGTCGAAGATCGTCTCGGTGAGCGAATCGGTGGCGGGTCCGCCGAGGCGCCGGGTCAGGAGCTCCGCCGTCTCGTCGCGGCTGAGCGGCGAGAGGGTGAGCGACCGCATCCCGTGGGGGCTGTCCACGCCGAAATCGGGATGCTCCTCCTCGACGGGGCGGGCGGCTGCGATGAGGGCAAAGGGGAGATTCTCGACGGCGCGGATGAGATAGTCGACGGCGGCCGGTGTGTCGGCGTCGACGGCGTGCGTGCCGTCGATCACGCAGACCACGGGAGAGAGAAAGGCATGGGCGCGGATGAGCTCACCGAGCACGGAGACGGAGTTGTCGAAACGTGCCTGGGGGTCGAGCTCCTCATAGAGGGAGCCTTCCCAGCGGATGCCGAGCACGGCACCGAGGACCGAGAGGTTTCTCCGGAGCGTCGCCGCGCTCTCGCGCGGAGCCTCCCCGTAGCGATCGGCGGGGATGCTCTCGAGCTCGCCGAGAAATGCGTTCATGCCCGCCTCGAAGGCGCCGCGGCGCGCCTCCTCACCGCGCGGCAGCCCGAAGCGCAGAGTGAGAAAGCGGATAAAGGGATTGAAGCTCTTCCTCAGCACCGCGTCGACCTCGAGGGAGATCACCCGCACCGGCGACGGGGCCGCCCGCAGTGCCTCGTGGATAAGGCGCGACTTCCCGATCCCGGCCTCTCCGTAGACGTAGGTGATGCCGCCCGGCCTTCCATCACCCAGGCCCTGAACCACGGAACGGAGATGGGCGAGCGGCTCCTCGCGACCGACGAAAGGCCCCTCGAAGGGCTGCTCGGCACGGTGGGTAGGCGAACCGACCCGGCAGACTTCCATCGGCTCGTCGAAGCCCTTGATCTGCTGATTGCCGAGAGGCTCGAGCACGTACTGCGCGCTGATGCGCTCGGCGGTCTCTCCGGCAACGAGTACCTCACCGTGTGAGGCCCGCTGCATGAGGCGGGCGGCGAGATTCACCGTGGCGCCGAGCACCGTGTAGGTGCTGCGCCGCTCCGATCCGACGAGGCCCGCGTACACGGTTCCGGCGGCGACGCCGGCTCGTACCTGATTCTCGAGACGGCGGGAGAGGGCGCTCGCGAAGTCGATGCCGCGCAGCAGATCCTGCTCATGCGCGGTCGGCGCGCCGAAGACGATAAGCGCCACGTGGCCCTTATCGCCGTAGTCGAGGAGGTTAAAATAGCCGCCGAACTCCTCGGCAAGCCGGAGTATCTCGGTTACCGCCTCGTCGAGGCGATCAGCTTCCTCCACGCCGTCGAGGGCGATGAACGCCGCGGTGACCTGCCGGAACTCGCCGCGGCCGCTGTAGGCTACCACGCTCGGCGGGAAGAAGGCCTGCATCGCCTCGGTCTCCGGCTCGAGGGCCTCGGGTACGTCCGACGGGGGCGGCACGTTCTCGGTATCGAGACCGTCGAGGAAAAACACGCCGCCGTGGCCGCGGGTGGAGATGGGCGCCGTGCCGGATGTCGCGGCCTCCACGGTGTCGGGGTCGAGGACGATCTCGCGCACGTCCGCCTCCTCGAGACTGCTCACGGCGTTCCGCACGGCGCTGCCGCGCACGTAGAACGCGTTCCGCGGGCCCGCCTCGGTGACACCCCACTCTCCGAGACCGGAGCCGATGCCCATGCGCGCGGAGATGCGGTAGCGCCCGTAGGGGGTCTGCACGCGGCGGTTGGACTCGAGGAAGTCGTTGATCTCCTGGGCCGCTGCCGCGGCCTGCACGGCGACGGACTCCGGCTCACCGGGAAAGACCGCGGTGAGGGCGTCTCCGGCAAAGGAGGCCACATGACCGCCGCGGGCGTAGATGCGGCGAATCGGGGTGTCAAAGAGCCTGTTGATGACGTCGGAGAGTATCTCCGCGCCCTCGGTCCCCTGCTCCATGAGATCCTCGGTCATGTAGGTGAAGCCGGAGAGATCCATGATGAGGCAGGTCGCGGGCCGACGGTCGCGGTACGTGCCCCCGCCGTAGCCTCTGAGAATCGGATCGGGAACCAGTCGCTGGGTAATACTCAGCCTCCTTGGAGCCGCTCGAGCTCGCTGCGCAGGACCTCCCGGTAGGCGGGGGTGGCGCCGGCGTACCGCAGCACGGCGCGGAGGTACCCCGCCGGCGCGCCGGTGTCGATGCGCTCACCTCGAACCCGGGAGAACACCACCCGGCCGTCGTCCATGAGGGCCTTGAGCGCGCCGACGTGGTAGTACTCGCCGCCCGCGCCGGCGGACTGGTGCTCGTTCCATCCGGTTTGAAGGTAATCAAAAAACTCCGGTGTATACAAATAGCGGCCGATGGAGGCCTCGCGGCTCGGCTCCGTCCCCGCCTCGGGCTTTTCCACGATGTCGCGCACGTGGAGACCGTCGGCGGCGAGCTCGAGCACGCCGTAGCGGTGGAGCTCCGGCGGGTCGTGAAGGGTCGCGAGCACCGAGGCGCCGGTCTCCCGCCAGCGCTCGATGAGCTGCGCGGCAAGCGGCGGCTCGCCGAAGTGCAGGTCATCGGGATAGGCGACGACCACGGGCTCTCCGGCGGCAAAGTCGCGGGCGGCGAGGAGGGCGTGGCCGGTACCCCGCATCTCGGACTGCCGCACGAAGGTCACCTCCGCCGCCGGGGGCCTGATCCTCTCGAGCTTCGCGGTGGCACCCTCGCGCTCGAACACCGTTTCGAGCTCCACCTCGCGGTCGAAGTAGTCCTCGAGGGCGCGCTTTCGCCGCGAGGTGATGATGAGGATGCGGGTTATCCCCGAGGCGATAAACTCCCGCGCGATGAAGTCGATCGAGGGTGTGTCGACGAGGGGGAGCATCTCCTTGGGGACCGTCTTGGTGACCGGGAGGAACCGAGTGCCGTAGCCTGCGGCAACGATGACGCCTTTCATGGTGCTGCGCAGTATAGTATGCGCGAGCCTGTTGTTTGAAGCCGCGCACGGGCCGCCGCCTCCGTCCCCGAAGCGCCGGGCCGCGTTGACGCCCGCCCGTCGGCGCGATACATTGCGAGTCACATGGAGCACACTCGAACCGCCGGCGCCCGGATGCGCCGGAGCCGACGCGCCCGACGATGGGCCCTTTCGCTGCTGCTGAGCGCCGCCCTGTTCGCGCTGGTGCAGTGTAGCGCCCGGCAGGACATCACCCTTTCGGTGGACGGGAGGGGGACGGCCGACATCGATATCCGGCTCGATGAGATATTCATCCGCTACCTGCGCGACCTCTCGGGAAGCGTCGGCGGCGATGAGGACGATCTGCGCATCTTCGACGTGGAGGAAATCCGCCGCAGGCTTTCGGAGCGGCCCGGCATCGAGGTGGAGAGCATCGGGCGCGCCGGGCCGGGCCTGTTGAGTCTCTCGGTGAGCTTCGACGACGTCGGCGCGCTGCTCGCGCGGGAGAACACGAGCTTCCTCACCCTCGAACGCTCGGGCGGCCGAAGCCGGCTCGAGATCCTCGTGAGCCGCGACGCGGTGGAGGAGGCGCTCTCCTACTCGCCGCTCGAGGGATCGACGGCCACAGAGATGCTGCTTCCCCCCGCGGAGATGGGGACGGAGGAGTACACCGAGTACCTCGTGTGGGCGCTCGAGGAGTACGAGGAGTCGGAGGCCCTTCGCAGGAAGATCGCCGAATCCTCGATCGAGCTGCGCGTGCGCGTCGACGGAGAGATCACCTCTCAGACAGGCGGCGTGCGGAGCGGCGATGTGGTTACCTTCGATGTGCCGCTGGTGGAGCTTCTGACCCGCTCGAGCCCCCGACGCTACAGCGTGGAGTTTCGTTGACACGCCGTTCGCGACGTGCCTATAGTGAGACGGATCATGGAGTCTCACTACGTCGCGGATGCTGACTCGGTCTATAAGATTCTTTCCTACGAGCGCCTTGTTGTCATAGACGCTCGCCCCCAGGATGCCTACGACCAGGGTCATATCCCCGGCGCCGTCAACATCCCGCCGGCGCGCCTCGAGGAGGACCGTCAGCTGCGAAGCGGCGCGGTGGTACACAAGCTTCTCGGCCCCGCCGAGCGCGCCGAGCAGGTGTTTCAACAGGCGGGCATCGACGACGACAGCAAAATCGTGATCTATGATGAGGGCGGCACCGCGGATGCCGCGCGCCTGTGGTGGATGCTCGACTACTTCGGCCATCCCGATATCCAGGTCCTCGACGGCGGACTGGAGGCCTGGCTGCAGGACGTGGGGGAGTTCTCCGCGCGGCCACCCCATCGCCACGCCGGTTCGTGGCGGCCACACGCGCAGGAGTTCCGCTACGCCGACTTCGTCCACCTCATAACGAGTATCCACTCCGGCTCGGTGACGCTGTGCAACTCACTCCCCTCTGATGAGTACGCTGCGGGCGCCATCCCCGGAAGCGAGAGCGTGCCCTATACCGACACCTTCAGCTGGGGCCGCTTCCCCTCGCTCAAGAGCGCAAAGGAGCTCCTCGAGCTCTTCCGCGAGCGGAACGTGCGGCCGGAGAAAGAGGTCGTGTTCTACTGTGACGAAGGCTACTCGGCGGCGCAGGATTACTTCGCCGCCCGGGTGGCCGGATTCCAGCGGGTCCGGGTCTACGACGGATCGATAGAGGACTGGACCGGCCGCGGGGGAGACCTGCTGCCCTACGGCGGTGCGGACCTGCAGCTGTAAGCTACGCCGCGCCGGCCACGTGGGCCTTGTGCGCCGCCTCGATACGGTCGAGCTCCTCCTTCGTCAGCTCGAAATCTGCCGCCCCGGCGTTCGACTGCGCCTGAGACGGGTTCTTTGCGCCCACGAGCGCGCTCGTAATGCCCGGCTGTCGGATGGTCCAGTTGATGGCCACCTGGGCGACTGAGACGCCGCGGTCGTGCGCGATCTCGCGCATCACGTCGAGCATCGACTGAATCCTGCTCCACACCGGCTCCTTGAACCAGGGGTAGAACTGGGCTCGGTTGTCGCCTTCCTCGAACTCGGGGATCTCGCGGAACTTGCCGGTGAGAATGCCCCCGGCGAGCGTGCCGTAGTTGACGATGCCGATGTTGTTGTCGATGCAGTACTGCATCACCTTGCCCTCGATGTTGCGCTTGAGCAGGGAGTAGTGCGGCTGCAGGCTCACGATATCCCCGTACCGCCGGATCTCATCCATCTGGGCGAGATTGAAGTTCGACACGCCGAGATAGCGGAACTTTCCCGCCTGCTGCGCCTTGTTGAGCTCGCCCATGGTTTCGTCCATGGGTGTTTTCGGGTCCGGCCAGTGGATCTGATAGAGGTCGATGGTATCAACGCCGAGGCGCCGCAGCGAATCGTCGACTTCCCGCCGCACCGAATCGGCGGTGAGGTTTCTGATGAAGTCGTCCTCGGTGCGGATGATGCCCACCTTCGTTCCGATGACGACCTCATCGCGGCGGCCCTTGACGGCGCGGCCCACCACCTGCTCCGCGTGTCCCGCCCCGTAGGCCGGGGCCGTATCGATGAAGGTGATCCCTGCGTCGATGCCCGCCTGCAGCGCCCGGATCGACTCGTTGTCGTCGACCGCGCCCCAGAAGTCGTTTCCGATGGCCCAGGTGCCCATGCCCACCGCCGAGATGCGCACGTCCGATGTTCCGAGTTGTCTGTATTCCATGGTCTAAAGGTACCAAGAACGCCGACGGCGCGCCAAACGGAAGCGTGCTACTTCATATTGAGGTTGAACACCCCGTCCCAGTTGGCCGGCGGGGCCTTCTTCTGGAAGTCCTTGCAGCGCTTGGCGAAAAACGTGGCCGGTCCGTCGTCCGGACGGGCGGCGAGGGTCTGCTCGAAGTGTTTGTGAGCTCTCTCCCACTCGCGCTGCTCGAAGAGGGTGAGGCCCTCCTCGAAGGCGTCGAGTGCCTCCGTCGTGGGGCCGTCGGCGAGCGCGCGCTCATCGACGAGCTCGAACAGGCGCACCGGCCTGTTGATGCCGACCACCCGCACCCGGTCGAGGCGGCGGAAGATGAAATCATCCCCTGCTTCGTTTCGGGTGGTCTCGCTCACGAGGATCCAGGTGCCGTATTGCTTGTTCACCCCCTCGAGGCGAGCGGCGAGGTTCACCGAGTTCCCCATCATCGTGTAGTCCATCTTCTGTGCCGTGCCCATGTTGCCGACGACCATCTCGCCGGTGTTAATGCCGATGCGCGTGTGAAGCGGGTTGGGGCTGAGGTTCTCGCTTGTGATGTGCTCGTTGAGAATGCGCTCCATCTTCTTCATGCGGACGGCGCTCAGGCATGCGCGAGCGGCGTGGTCCGAGAACTCCACCGGGGCGCCGAAGAAGGAGATGATGGCGTCACCCTCGTACTTGTCGATGGTGCCGCGCTGGTCGAGGATGATGTTACTCATCTCGGTGAGATAGCTGTTGAGCAGCTTGACGAGGTCGGTCGGGTCGAGACCCTCGGAGATGGTCGAGAATCCTTTGACGTCCGTGAAGAAGGCGGTAAGGTACTTCTTCTCCCCGCCGAGACTCAGCTTGGAGGGATCGGAGAGCAGGTCGTTTATGACGTCGGTTGACAGATAGTGTGAGAACGCGTTTCGGATGTAGCTTCTCTCCTGCGCGGTCTGGATGAACTTGACCGCGGTAATGGTGAGGAAGGTGAAGAAGATCGACAGCGCCGGGGTGAGAAGCGGGAAGTAGACGCCGGTCTGCATGAAGTACACTCCCCCCGCGGCGAGAAAGACGGCCGCCGAGACGACACCGACGATGATCGACGGCAGCGGGTCGAGCCTGCGAATGAGGGCCGCCACGAGCAAGGCCAGCGCGAAGGCCGCCACGATGGAGTACCACAGGGGATGGGAATCGAGGAAGTCGTTCTCGAGGATCATGTTTGCAACCGAGGCGTGGGTGCCGACGTTGGCATAGCGCTCGGAGAACGGCGTCACGCCGATATCGACCGTGCCCGTCGCGGTGAGGCCGATGAACACCATCGCATCGGTGACAGCCTCGCGCAGCCGCTCCCTCGTATCGGTGATGCGCTCGTAGACATCGCCGGTGCTCGAGAAGTTCACCGGGATCTCTTCGATGAGGGTCTCGTAATCGGCGCGCAGGTCGTCGGGGATGTCCTCCTGCTCGAGAACGCGCTCGAGGTCGGCGATGATCGCCTCCTCGGTTGACCCGCCGAGGAAGTCTCCCACCGCATCGAAGAAGGCCGCGCGTACCTGCACGTACTCATCCATCTGCGCGGGGTCTCCGCCGTCGAGGACGTCCGCTTTGATGTCCTCGGCGTAATCGTAGGCCTGCAGCGGCTCGAACTCTCCGTCGTAGTAGTTGAAGTATCCGGCATCGGCCATGACGCGGAGGTTTTCCACGAGCCGGCTCTCGAGCTCCTCGTGGATGACGAGGCGATAGTAGGATTCGTGCCGATAGGTCTCGTCGAACTCGCCTGCCGGCCAGTGTACGAGCGCGTGCCCCGTTTCGGTCAGCGGAATCGACACATCGGTTACCGTGCCGTCGGGGTACTCCGCATCCTCGAGGATGATGCGGTCATCGGTGGTGATGACCTCCGGGTTGCCGAGCACGTCGAGGACGGGGGAGAGGGCGAGCTGCGGGTAGTAGGCGTCGTCGTGCTCGTAGAGAAGGTTCACGCGCCGGCGTACACCGTCGGGGTCCACCCAGACGTTGACGAACCCGATGCCGGCGGCGTTCTCCAGTATCGGCAGGATGGTGGGCCGGATGCCCCCGGCTTCGGCGAACGTGCCGTCCGGCGCGCGGTCCTCGGCGGGATCGACGGTGAAATGCTCGCGCGCGAAGGCTTCGGTACGGTCCCGCACCACCGGGTCGGGCTCTGAGAGCATGTTGACGGTGAAGTAGGCGCTGCCGTTCAGGCGCGCCGTGCGTCCCATGAGCTCGTCGTTGTCGCGCGCGATGTCCGCCACGCGATCGAGGAGCAGACTCCTGCTCTCCGCGGTGAGAGAGGTGAGGTCCTGCACGAAGCTCTCCGCCTCCTCGATGTCGATCTGCCCCTGTGCGAGCGCGGTGAACAGATCCGTGATGTTTCCCCGAATCTGGGAGAACTCCTGCTCGAAGAGCTGCGGGATGTCCTCGTTGAGCACCGAGGCGTTTACGCCGAGGGGGCTCTCCTCGACGTACTCGATATCCAACGACACCGTCCGGGCCTCGAACTCGCGCAGAAGAATCAGCCCCCGGGCCACGATATCACGACTCCACGGCCACACACCGACGTTGACGACGGCCTCATCGCCTATGTTCAGAAGGACGATTCTATCGTTCTCCTCGATCGGCTCCTTTAGGCGCAGTAACGTGTCGTACATGCGGTTCTCAGTGGTTTCGAGAAACGGAGCAAAGTGCATCGCCGAAAATGCGGCCGCCACCAGCAGGGGTACGAGCACGTACAGTATCACCGTCTTTTTCATGCACCTCATTATATGGAAAATTGATAGGATGTCACGTAACTATGACTGCATCGCTCGGGTACGCGGCACACCGACGGCATTCGATCACGCCGAGAATTTGCGTTGCACCCCCTCCGGCGGGGACCTACACTGTAATCGCCTGCCGTTGTAGTTGCAGAGACGCGTGCGGAGTGATACAGTTCGCAGTGTTGATGTTGACTGCAGCAGTCGGGTTCACACGCGTGTAGAAGGGAGAAGATAGCATGAAAAGCGCAATCTGGGTTTCCGTGGTATTTCTGCTCGCCGCCGGCCTCGCCGTCGCGCAGTCGAATGAGGTTATCGACGAGATTCTGGAGGCCGAGGAGGCCACCTTCGGGCAGGCCGCCTACATCGCCTTCCTCGCCGCCGGTGCGGCACCGCAGGACGCGACGGTGGAGGAAGTGTACCGCGATATTGCCTGGGCCGAGTGGGGCATCGAGCAAAAGGGCATGGATGAGACCGTGACCGTCGGGGAGTTTTCCTATCTTCTCATGGAGAACCTCGGCATCCGGGGCGGGCTCATGTACCGGCTGATTCCCGGGCCGCGCTACGCGGCGCGCGAGCTCGACTACCTGGATTTCTTTATCCGGCGCGCCTCGCCCTACCGCAGCATCAGCGGGCAGGAGATGCTCCATGTGGTAGGCCAGGCCCTCGCATACACCGAGGAAGGCGCCTGATGACGATGCGTTTCGGTGTTCTGTTTTCGGCCCTCGTGATGGTTCTGCTTGCGGCGGCGCCGGCGGCGGCAATTGACTTCGGCGGCACCCTCGGCAACACGACCGAGGCATCGGTGCCCTTCGACGGGGATACGAGCATCGGGCAGGGAAACCGGCTCTCGCTCTTCGTCCGCCACTCCTTCTCCGAGGAGCTCGAAGTCGTCGCCCGTGCGCGCTACGAGTATCGCCTCGATACGGTATTCGCCGACGACACCGATACCGAAGTCGACTGGTGGCAGGGTGACCTCGACGCGCTCTACGCCCGCGCCCGGCTGCCGGTGGAGGGCGAGAACGGTGCCCTTGTCGACCTGCAGGCCGGCCGATTCCGGCTGCACGAGTTCTCCGGGGCCCTGCTCAATGAACCCGCCGACGGCGTGCGGGCAACCTTCCAGACCCGCGGCGGCGACGTCACCCTCGGTGCCGGCTACACCGGTCTTCTCATGAAGGAGAGCTCGGGGCTTCTCCTCTCCGGAGCCGACGTGTCCGACGACGCCGATGACGATGAGTATTTTGCCCCGCCCCGCCTTCTCGGGCTCATGGCGTTCTCTCTGCCCGAGCTCGTGGGGCGGCAGAACTTCAACGTGAGCTTCATCGCCCAGGGCGACCTGCGCGACGAGGACGACCTGCCCGAGGGGCAGGGCCTCCTGCACACCGCCTACCTCGGCGCCGGCGTGAGCGGTCCCATCGTCTCGACGCTCTTCTACGACCTCTACGGATACTTCGGCGGCGGGACGACGCTGACCGACCTCGGCGGCGTCTACACCTACAAGCCGATTCAGTCCTACATGGTGGGCGCCAACCTGCAGTACTTCATGCCGGAGGTGCGGCAGTCGGTGCTGTCGCTCGGGTATCTGTATTCGAGCGGTGATAAGGATCAAGAGGAGTTCTACGAGGGAAACACCGACGGCGCTTCGAAGATGTTCGTCGGGCTTACCTCGCCCGCCTTCGGCGCGGTATTCTCGCCGCGTCTCGGGAACCTCATGGTCACCGACCTCAGCTATTCGCTAAAGCCGTTTTCCGCGCAGGGCGCCGACGCACTCGAGGAGTTCCAGAGCGAGCTCAGTGTGCTCGGCTTCTTCCGCCCGACGACCGGCGTCATTTCCGAGCCGGGCATCAATCCGAGCTCCGACGACTTGTACCTCGGCACCGAGGTGGACCTCACGCTGAGCTTCCGACCCTTCTCCGATCTCGGGTTTTCACTGGTGAATGGTGTGTTCTTCCCGAACAACGGAAGCAGTGACAGCGCCTTCCTCGAGGATACGGTGAGCAGCGAATACTCGGCGAGGTTCATTGCCACCTTCAGTTTCTAGAGGCCCGACGGCTGATTTCCGCTG
>CAZWNS010000069.1:0-13452 GCA_964635245.1 uncultured Spirochaetaceae bacterium | reverse complement strand
GCTCGAACAGTTCTCCGCCCGCCTCAGCCACTGACCTGCAACGCCGCGCGCCGGCTAGCTCATGCCGCGTTCCTGCTTGATCGCCTCGTAGGCCGCCTGAATCTCCTTGAAACGCGTGTGCGCGAAGTCGACGAACTCCTCCGGCAGGCCCTTCGAGACGACGGTGTCGGGGTGATACTGTCGGGCGAGCTCTCGGTAGGCCCTGCGAACGTCGTCGTCGCTCGCCGAGGGCGAAATGCCGAGCACCTCGTAGTGCGAGCCCGCCGCATCGAAATACTTCGCCTTGATCCCGTCGACCTGCCGATCGTTGAGGCCGAGAATACGCGAGACGCTGCGGATCGCGGCTTCCTCCTGCTCGTGGAGGTGCTGGTCCACGGCCGCGAGCTGGTAGAGCATGTCCACCATCTGTGTGTGGATCTCGGGGCGGCCCGCGGTTATCTGTTGAAACTGGCGGGCGAAGTCCTCGATGGAGTACGGCGAGCGCTTTGCCTCGTTGAAGATATTGACGGCAAACTCGCGCTGAGCGTGGCTGAGCGGCATTTGGCGCAGCATGTTCTTGAACGCCTCGCCCTCCGCACGGCTCACCGTCCCGTCCGCCTTGGCCAGTTTCCCGAGCATGGAGAAGAGGGCCACGAAGTAGGTGGCCTGGGCCTGCTCCCGCAGTGAGAAGGGGTGCGGCCGACCGGCACCTATCCGTTCCCCGGCGAAGCCGCCGCCTGCGGTCCCATCGCCGCGGTCGAACACGTAGTGGCCCAGCGCCGCCCCGCCTATGGCACCGATGGGACCACCGACAAAAAGGCCAAGTGTTCCCCCTACGATCTTGCCGAACCAACTCATGCCTTCCACCTCGCGCTATTCATGGGCGAAGAATACCAATAGTATCGACGACGTGTCACCTCGCGCGATATCGCTTCGCATCACCACGACGCCGGGTCTGGAAGACATTGTCGAGCGTGAGCTCCGCGAACGACTCGCGGCGACCGACGTTGAAATCGAGTTGCGCCCGCTCGAGCTCGCCGGGCAGGTCCTGCTCCACTGCGACCTGTCGGAGGCCGAGCTCCGGGACGTCGTGCTCGAGTTGCGCAGCTGCTTTCACGTTATCCGCCATATCGCCTTTCTGCCCGTGGCGGAGTCGAATCCTCTCGCAGCCCTCGAGACCGACCTTGCCGATCTGGAGATCGCAGAGATGCGCGGCGCCGCGCGCTTTCGCGTCACCACCCGGCGCAGCGGAGAGCATGAGTTCGGCAGCATGGACGTGCAGCGGGTTGCCGGCGCGGCCCTGGTCGAGCGCTACGGCACGGCGGTGGACCTCGAAGACTTCGATACCGAGGTTCGCGTGGATGCGATCGATGAGACCTGGCTCCTCGGCGTGCAGTGGACGAGGACCGCTCTCGACAAGCGCTACCGGTGGGCGTACCGCCCGCGGGTAACCCTGCGGACCACCATCGCCTACGGCCTTCTGCGGCTGGCCGAGCTCCCCTCGCCCACGGACACGGTCCCGACGACCCTGCTCGACCCCTTCTGCGGCTCCGGTACGATTCTCATCGAGGCCGCATCCATCCGCGGCGACCTGCGCTGCCTCGGTTCCGACCGCGACCCGGAGGCGGTCGCCGGCACCCGTGCCAACGCGGAGGCGCTCGGTCTCGCCGGGCGCATCCAGGTGCGCGAGGCGGATGCCCGTGATCTGGCCGAAACCTATCCGCCGGCATCGGCAGACGCGGTGGTAACCAACCCGCCGTACGGCATCCGCCTCGGTCGCCGCACGAACTACACCGACCTCTACCGACAGTTTCTCAGCGGGGCCGTCACCGTCCTGCGGCCCGGCGGGCGACTCGTGGTGCTCGTGGGCAAGCGCCGCGCCGCATTCAACCGTGCCGTCCGCGAGATAGATGAAATCGACATCCTCAACGTCCGGATCATCGAAATAGGCGGTGTGTATCCCGCGGTATTCGTGCTGAAGCGCGCTTAGAGGCTTCCCTCGTGATCCCGGGGGTCGGCCGCACCGCGGAGTGCCTTGGGCCTGCCGAGTACCTCCGCCCAGATCACCGCCTGCTGAAGCCGCGACCTCGCGGCGATACGCTCGAGTGCGGCGGCCTGCGGCCGGCGCGGGCGCCCTGCCGAGACTGCCCCGGGGCCGCGCCTTCCGATCTCCGAGGCCATGGTGAGGTCGGCTGCCTGCCGGGAACCCTTGTCGGCGGTGGCGGCACGTGCGGCGGGCTCGCCCGCCCCGGCGCCGGCGCCGGCGCCCGCATTCGCACCCGCGTCGGCAGCCTCTCGGCCCTGCCGGCGCCGCCACCCGCGCCCCGTCTCGGGGTCGCCGGCTTCCGCCCGGCGCGTCCGCCCGGCCTGTCGACGACGCGAGAGAATGGAGAGGAAGGGAAACGAGAGAATGAACAGCACGAGAATCAGCTGAAACAGTTCTTCCATATTGAACCCTTGCCCGCGACCTACTCCCGTGGCCGGGTCGGGCCGCCGCTGTCCTCCGGCTGTTCGCCCTGCTGATCACCCTGGCCGCCGATGGAGTTGCGCATATCCGTGTCGGCCTGAATATTTCGCATGCGGTAGTAGTCCATGACCCCGAGGTGACCGACGCGGAAGGCTTCGGCAATCGCCTTGGGGATCTCCGCTTCCTGGAGCACAACCTTCGCGCGGTTCGCCTGCACCTCGGCGACCATCTCCTGTTCGCGCGCCTGAGCCGCCGCGCGACGCTTCTCGGCCTCCGCCTGGAATCGGCGCTTGTCGGCTTCGGCCTGGTCGGCCTGGAGCTTCGCCCCCACGTTCTGACCCACGTCGATGTCGGCGATATCAATGGACAGTATCTCGAACGCCGTTCCCGCATCGAGCCCCTTCTCGAGAACCCGGCGCGAGATGAGGTCGGGATTTTCGAGGACGTCTTTGTAGGTTTCCGAGGAGCCGATAGTCGTCACGATCCCCTCGCCCACGCGGGCGATGATGGTTTCCTCGGTTGCGCCTCCGACAAGACGCTCGATGTTGGCGCGAACCGTCACGCGTGCCTTCACCTTGAGCTGGATCCCGTCCTTGGCTACCGCCTCGATGGCGGGTCTGCCCTGTTCGGGGTTGGGACAGTCGATCACTTTGGGATTCACGCTGGTCTTTACCGCCTCGAGCACATCGCGCCCGGCGAGGTCGATGGCCGCGGCACGCTGGAAATCAAGGGGGATGTTCGCCTTGTTCGCCGCCACGAGGGACTGACTCACCCGGCGGACGTCACCGCTTGCCAGGTAGTGCGTCTCGAGCAGCTCGGACTCCATGGGGATGCCTGCTTTCACGAGGATGATGCGCGAGTCCACGATGGTTGCAGGGCTCACATGCCGGAGCCACATACCGATGAGCCGCGCAAGTCCCACGGGCGCGCCGGAGAGCAGGGCGCGGAACCACAGTCCGAAGAACTTGATGAACAGAAACAGAAGACCGAGGGCAACGAGCCCCAGTACGACATAGAGAATGATCACTTGCATGGCTACACTCCTTCACTCGATTCGGCCGCGCCGCTCGTCTCCTCGGTCCGCCGTACCACAACACGACTGCCTTCCACGCGGACGACGCGCACGGCCGCATTCTGCTCTATGAACTCACCCTCGGTGACGACACTGTGCCTCCGACCGTCGATCTCGGCCATGCCGGAGGGACGGAGCGTGGTCTTTGCCCGCCCATGCTTGCCGACGAGCCCCTCGTAGGCGGAGCTCGTGTAGGAGGCGTAGCCGCGGTCGCGGTCGAAGTTGTCGAAAAGAATGAGTCGTTTGCCTATGAACGTTTTCGGAAAGTACTTGAGCCCGAGAACCAGCGCGAGGGGGGCGGTCACCAGCGCGGCGGCGAGCACGACCGTGCCGAGGGCATCACCGTGCTCATTGTAGGCAAAGACCACCGCCGCAACGACCGAACCCAGCCCGGCCAGGCCGATGAGCCCGAACGCCGGGATGAGCAACTCGGCGAATATGGCCACGACCCCGACGGCGATGAGCACGAACGATCCCCACAGCGGCATCATCCTACCTCCGTTCGCCGGCGCCCGGTTCGCGCGCGCCGATCATGAGCGACTCCTCACGATGATGCGGTTCCCGTCGACGCGGATAACCTCGATCTCCGTGCCCGCGTCGATCCACTCACCATCGGACTCAACCGACACCCGCTCACCACCGATGTCCGCGCTGCCGGCAGGCCGGAGGGTAGACACGACCCGACCCGTCCTGCCGAGGTAGCGTTCGCGCACCTCGTTGGTCTGCACGGTAAACCCGGCGCTCGTATCCTGGGTGTCGGCGAGCTTGAGACGACCGAACATGTTCGTGCGCCCGAAGAGATAGGCAAAGCCGCCGAAGGCGAGAAAGGCGCCCAGCGTACTCACGAGCACCAGCAATACGTTGCGATTCAGCAGGTCCCATTGCCAGTCGAACTCCGGCACGATGAAGCCCTGCATCGACAGGATGAGGGACGCCGTGAGCAACGCCAGGCCCGATATGCCGGCCACGCCGAAGCCCGGAATAACGAACACCTCGAGGAGCAGCAACACGAGCCCGCCCATGAAGAGCAGGAGCTCCAGCGAGGCTACGCGGCCGAGCATGAAGTTCGCGGTGAACAGCAGGGAAAACGCGATGACGGCCACCGAGCCCGGAATCCCGAAGCCGGGACTTGTGATCTCGAGAAACAGCGCCACGAGGCCCACGAGAATAAGCAGGCTCGTGAACGCGCCGCCGGTTATCACGGACACGACACGGTCGGCGGCGTCGGGGCTGAGCTCGACCACACGGTCGGCCTCGACTTCGAGCTCGTCGTAGAGCTCGCCGAAGTCCGCGGGCGATCCGGCGGAAACGCCGAAGCGCTCCATCTCACCGGCCGTCAGTGAGAGCAGCTTTCCCTCCTCGGAAATGGTGGTCGCGACCTCCACCGTCGGGCCGCCGGCTTCCTCCTGCTCGCGCAGGCGGGCAAGCTCATCCCCGGTGACGATCCTGCGCTCCCCGTCTACCAGCACCTCCAGCGCCTCGACGTCGGCATCCACCATGGCGAGCGCAATCGCACGCGGGTAGCCGTTCTTCTCCGCCAGGGCGGCCATCTGCGTGCGCACCGCGCTTACCGTCTTCTCGCCCACATCCTCCTGCCCGCCGCCCGGGCCCTGCATCACCGGAGCCGCCGAGCCCATCGAGGTGCCGGGGCCCATGTAGATGCGATCGGCCGCCATCGAGATGATCGCACCGGCCGACCAGCTGACCCCCGTACCCTCGGGACGTACACGGACGTAGGCCACGGTTTCGATGTCGGTGAGAGATCCGATACGCGTGGTGATCTCGAGGGTCGAATCCACCCGGCCCCCGAAGGTGTCGATGTCGAAGATGACGAAGTCAACACCGTCGGCGCGGGCACGCTCGACGCTTCGCATGAGGTAGACGGCGAGGGGACGATCAATGGCGCCGTGAATCGGCACCACGTACGCATCGGGCTCGGATACATCCGCGCCGCCGGGCGAGGACCCGCCGTCCTGGGCGGGCGCCGACGCGAGTGCAACGATAAGCATCCAAGATCCAATGAACAGTCTACGCCCCATTGAAGTGCCTTGACCAAATTAAGCTACGCCCGAAGAATTCGATTGTCAAGTTTGGAGGTAACCAAATGAACCGACGCATGTGCTCGCTGCTGCTCCTCGTACTGTTGTGCCTCGCCGCGACCCCCGCCTTCGCCGACGCCGAGGGCGACGTGGGCGTCGGGTTCATCCTCGGCGATCCGACCGGCTTCAGCATGGTGATCGCCGACCGCATTGCCCTGGGCATCGGGTGGGCACTTGCCGATCATCTGCAGGTCAACACCGACGTATGGGTCATCGATCGAACCCTCGAGAACGACGTCGACTGGCACGTCGGGTTCGGCGGGGCGGTGAAGGTATTCAACGAGGACAGCAACCTGACCCCCACCCAGGAGCGCGAGGACGCGGATCTCGCCGTCGGTATTCGCTTTCCGGTCACCATTCAGTATCTTCTCACCCAACGCCTCGAGCTCCACGGTGAGGCGTCGCCCGGCGTGGAAGTGTATCCGGGCTTCGATCTCGACGTGGACGTGGGGCTCGGTCTGAGGTATCGGCTGTAATGAAGGTAGCTCTGGTTCGCGACCCGCTCTATCTCGAACACACGAACGGCGCCGGCCACCCCGAGCGACCGGAGCGGTTGACGGCGGTGGACGAGGCAATAGAGGGCGTCGCTTTCTCCGACGAATTACTCGATCTGCCGGCACGTGATGCGGACCATGACGAGCTCGCGCGCATCCATGACCGCGATTATATCCGCCGCATTGCGGGAACCGAGGGCGAGCGGCTGCGCATGCTCGATGCGGATACCGGCGCCGCTCCCGGCTCCTACCGGGCGGCCCTGCGGGCGGCGGGCGGAGCCATCACCGCCGTCGACGCCGTGCTCACGGGCGAGGTCCGGCGCAGCTTCGCGCTCCCGCGGCCGCCGGGCCATCACGCCGAGCAAAACCGGGCAATGGGCTTCTGCCTGTTTAACAACATCGCGGTCGCGGCCCGCCACGCACAGGCTGCCTACGGGCTCGAGCGCGTCGCCGTCATCGACTGGGACGTGCATCACGGCAACGGCACGCAGTGGAGCTTCTACGAGGATCCGTCGGTGCTCTACGTCTCCATACACGAGTATCCCCTGTTCCCCGGTACGGGGCTGCTGCAGGACACCGGGCGCGACATCGGCGGGGGATATACGGTCAACCTTCCGCTGCCGGCCGGAGAAACCGATCGCGATTACGCCGTCGCCTTCGAGGAGGTCGTCTTACCGGTGGTCCGGGAGTTCGACCCGCAACTCCTGCTTGTCTCCGCCGGATTCGACGCGCACCGCGACGACCCCCTCGCGCGCATGCGGCTCTCCGTCGACGGCTTTCGCTGGATGACGCGGGCGCTCGTCGAGCTCGCCGAGCACCATGCCGACGGCCGCATCGTGCACGTCCTTGAGGGTGGCTATAACCTCGCGGCGCTTTCCGAGGGTGTCGCGGCCGTGCTCGAGGAGCTCACCGGCGACAGGCTGCGAGAGCGGGAGCCCGCGGCACACCGCTCGGAGGCAAGCGAGGGGCTGCAGGCGGTACTGGCGAAAGGCGAGCGTGTGTTCCCGAGACATTGGGCTTCGCTGGCATAAGCGCTATAATGCCCGCGCGATAATGGCCTCGAGAAAGGATGCCGGGAGCGATCATGTTCAAAACCAAAGTAAGAAGTTATCTTGTCGACGGACTCACCGAGGAACGGGCCCAGGCGATGGTGGCGAGCCTGCGGGGACTCAACGAGGTCGAAGGCGTGGATGTGAGTGTCTCACGCTCCACCGTGCGGGTGAAGTCCAGACGCGACCTCGAGGATCAGGTTAAGCTGGCCTGTCGGGTAGCCGGAGTGAAGTACCGCACCAAGGTACTCTGACCAACCGCCGGCGCCGGAATCAGCGCGGGGATTGCGAGCATAGTGAGCACAGCAGGGAGCGACACGGTCGTGATAATCGTTGAAGGTCAAATCGGAGTGGGCAAAACGACGATGGGGGAGATCCTCGAGCGGGAGGCGGGCATACCGCTGTTTCGCGAGCTTACCAACCCCTACACGCTGAACCTGCTCGACCGATTCTACGCGGACAAGAAGCGATGGGCATTCACCCTTCAGATCCACTTCCTGAACGAGCGCTTCCGGATGATAAAGGAGATCTTCAGAAACGGCGGCGGCACCCTGGACCGATCAATCTTTGGTGACCGCATCTTCGCCGAGATGCTCCATCACGACGGCGACATGCTCGAGGAGGAGTTTGAGACGTACTCGACGCTGCTCGACAACATGCTCGAGCACGCGCAGAATCCGGACCTGCTCGTCTACCTCGACTGCACCGTCGACACCGCGCTCGAGCGCATACGCAGGCGAAACCGGGGGCTGGAAAGCGGCATACCGCGCGAGTACCTCGAGAACCTCAACGCGCGTTACCTCGCGTGGTACGAGGCCTACGACCTCTCGCCGAAGCTTCTCATCGATACCGAAGAGCTGCCGCTGGAGCATGCCGAGAGTCGGCGTGTCGTCCTAAAGAGGGTGGGGGCGATGCTGCCGTACAAAAACATCAGCCGACGTTCCGGCTGAAGCGCGGGAAGTTGCGCTGCTCCTCCTCGGAGTAGAGCGAGCTCAGCGGCTTGGGCTCGGGGCGGTAGTCGCGGGAGATCCCGGGGCTGAGCTCTCTGCGCCAATCACCGACGGTCCGGCCGTTTTCGAACTCGATGCGCTTCTTGATGACGACCTGCTTCCTGCCGCGTTCCCTGCGCTCTTCGACGACACCAAAGGAGCCCTGACCGATATAGGCAATACGCTCATTCGGGCCGAGGCGTTCTGATTCGGAGAGCTTCTTGATGACGCTGTCGAGACGGGCCGGACGCCCCGTTTCCGGATCCTCGACGGCTGAATAGGGATCGTCGATGGGCTCGCCGGAGATCGGGCAGGGCGGATACTCACGCTTGGGAGGCGGCTCCGGCATGTAGTACTTTGCCGGATTCTCCTGCTTGTCACGGCCGCGATTCCTGTCGGAGCGCCGCCGATTCGATGATCTTCTTCCCATGGCTTTCTCGATTCTGAATGTAGCGTGACGCCGCCGGAATGTAAAGCCGGCGTTTTGCATCACCCTTGCTCTTTCCTGTACACTATCGGATAGAAATATGCCTGCACAAGCGAACGAAAGCAAACATAGCACATCAAGGGGCGAGACGGTCGAAGGGCCGCTGTCCATCACCTCGAAGGGCTTCGGATTCGTACAGCTCGACGAGCGCCCCGACCTGTTCGTGGCCTACGAGCATCTGTCCACCGCCATGGACGGCGATCGCGTGCGCGCGGAGCTGTTTCCCCGAACCTCGAAGAAGAAGCCGGCCGGCCGCGTGGTCAAGGTGCTCGAGCGAAGCGGCAAACCCATCATCGGTGTATTCCGGCGCACCGATTCGGGGGCCACGGTCTACCCCGAAGACGAGCGCCTCCCGCGCTCCCTCGCCATTCCCAAAGAGGCGCTGAAGAAGCTCGGCGGCGGCGGGCGCACCGGCGGCGGGCGCACCGGCGCCGAGGGACCACGCGACGGCCAGATCGTCGTCGCCCGCCTCACCGCGTGGAACGATCCGAAAAAGAAGCCGCTCGGGGAAATCGAGCAGGTGATCGGCGATCAGGACGAGCCGGGGATGGACGTCAAGCTCGTCGCCCTCTCGCGGGGGCTTTCGCTCGAGTTCCCGAAGGAGGTCATCGATGAGGTCGAGAAGATCCCCGAACCCGACTTCCGTCGGGAGCTCAAGACCCGTACCGATCTGCGGGACCTCACCTGCTTCACCATCGACCCCGAGACGGCCGAGGATTTCGACGATGCGGTGTCGCTCGTGCAGCTTTCAAACGGTCTCTTCGAGCTCGGCATCCACATCGCCGACGTGAGCCACTACGTGCGAGAAGGCACCGCCCTCGACAACGAGGCCCGGCAACGCGCGACGTCGGTGTACTTCGTGCGGACGGCCCTGCCGATGCTGCCCGAGCGCCTGTCCAACGAGCTCTGCAGCCTGAGACCGGGAGTCGAGCGCCTCGCCTACAGCGTGCTCGTACAACTGGACTCCCTCGGCACCGTTCACAGCCACCGCATCGAGGAGTCGGTAATTCGCAGCCGCCACCGCTTCACCTACCGGGAGGTGGAAGACATCATCCACGGCAAGCCGCACAAGCAGGCGCCCACCGTCCACCTGATGCAGATGATGAGCCAGGTGCTGCGAAAGCGGCGCGAGGAAGCGGGCAGCATCGACTTCGACCTCACCGAGAAGCGCATCACCCTCGATGACGAGGGCATTCCCCGGACGGTGCAGCCTGCACAGCGGCTCGAGGCAAACCGCCTCATCGAGGAGTTCATGCTGCTCGCAAACCGCGTCGTCGCCGCGCACGTGATCAATGAGGCGGCGCACAGAAAGACCGAGTTGCCCTTCATCTACCGGGTTCACGAAACGCCGAAGGAGGAGGACGCGCGGTCGTTCCTGAGCGTCATCGAGAACCTCGGTATCCCGTACCGAGCCGGAGATTCCATCGAGCCGGAGGACTACCGCAACATCCTTTCCATCATCCAGAACCTCGAGTTCAAGGACTTCGTGGAGAAGATCGCCCTGTACTCCATGACCAAAGCGGTGTACTCCACCGAGAACGTGGGCCACTTCGGCCTCGGGTTCGACGCCTACACCCATTTCACCTCGCCCATCCGCCGCTATGCCGACCTCGTCATCCATCGCCTGCTCAAGCGCTATGCGAGAAAACACCGGGTCGGCAGGACGAAGCCCCTGAAGAAGTTTCTCGAGCACACCTGCGAGCACGCCTCTCAGATGGAGAAGGTCGCGACGGACGCCGAGCGGGAGTATACCAAGCTCAAGTCGATGGAGTTTCCCGCGCGGCGGGTGGGAAACATCTACGAAGGCGTAATCTCCGGCGTCACCTCCTTCGGGCTCTTTGTGGAGCTCACCCGCTACCTCATCGAGGGGCTCGTACCGCTCTCCGCCCTGTCCGACGATCACTACGTGTTCGACCAGGACAACTACCGCTACGTCGGAGAGAACACCGAGAAGGTCTATCGGCTCGGAGATCGCGTGCAGGTTCGCATCACCAATGTCTCGGTGGATGACCGCAAGGCGGACTTCGAGGTAGTATAGGCCCCGCACGGGTAGGGATGGGCATGAAGAATTATGACGCATTCTACGAGCAAGTCGCGCTGAAGTTTCAGATCTACAACGGGCTCTTTCTCAACCTGCCGTTCGAGCAGGTAAAGCCGGCGGCGATCATGCTGCCGATGTTTGCCGACTTCTGCAGGGAGCGCCTGGAGGCCGGTGAGCACCCCGCAGGCATCATCGAGGCATTTGCCGAGGAGAAGCTCGACGATACCTCGTTCGACGAGCTGAAGAATCTGCTGTTCACCTTCATGCAGATCGTCGAGCGCCAGGTCGTGCTCTTCGATGCCCTCGAGGATGCCGCCTACGGAGACGTGGAGGACACCGACGGCGCGGGCTCGGTGCGCGAGCTGCTTACGCGGCTCGAGGCCGAAAGCATCCTCGGCGCCTACGAGCGCCAGCTCGAGGACTACTGCGTGCGGGTCGTGCTCACCGCGCACCCCACCCAGTTCTACCCCGACGAGGTGCTTGCCGTCATCACCGACCTCGCCGATGCGCTGCGGGCGGACGACCTCCGCGACATTCACCGCATGCTCCTGCAGCTCGCAATGACCCGCTTCATGAACCGGGAGAAACCGACCCCGCTCGACGAGGCGCAGAGCCTCCTGTGGTTTCTCGAGCACGTCTTCTACCACACCGTCGCCGGCATCCAGCGGCGGCTCGTGGAACCGATCGCGGGCGATGATCGCGAGCGGCTTATCACCGAGCGACCGAAGATCGAGCTCGGGTTCTGGCCCGGCGGCGACCGCGACGGGAACCCCTTCGTCACATCCGAGCTTACGATCGCCACGGCCAACCGGCTGCGAACCAGCCTTCTGCGGCTCTATCTCGGCGACGTCCGCCGCCTTCTGCGCCGGCTCACCTTTCCGGGCGTCCATGAGGCGATGGAGCGGGTCCGCGACCGACTGAACGTCACCCTCTATCCCCTCATCCGCGTTCAGCAGGTCGACTACACGGCTCAAGGCGATTGGGAGGATGCCAGCGAGGACGCCTACGACGCGGCCGAAGAGCTTCTCGACGAGCTCGACGAGGTGCGGACCCGGCTCTATCGCGAGCACATGGGTCTCTTTGCCGAGGAGCTCGAGGACCTGATGCTCAAGGTGCGCGTCTTCGGCTTTCATTTCGCCTCGATGGACCTCCGGCAGGACAGCCGCGTACACACCACGGTCATCGCCGACATCATCTCGGTGCTCGAGCGCCGGATCGCAAAGCAGACCGAGGGCGATGAGCCGCAGCTCCGGACCGATTACGGCTCAGCCGGCGTCGAAGAACGCATCGCCGTGCTCGAAGAGCTCTCCGCGATGCTTCCCTACGAGGGCGACATTCTCGGGCAGGTGGCCCGCAGCATCACCCGCGACACCGTGCTCTCGCTGCGGGCCGCCCGGGCCATTCAGCGGACGAACGGCCCCCGCGGAATGCACCGATACATCATCAGCAACACGCGGTCGGCCGCCGACATCCTCGAGGTCTGGTTCCTCACCCGTTGCGCGCTTCCCGGCGGCGAGACCATCGACCTCGACATTGTCCCGCTCTTCGAGACCGTCGACGACCTCGAGAACGCCTACGGAATCATGCGCGCGCTCTATAACCATCGCATCTACCAGGAGCAGCTCTCACGCCGTGGACACACGCAGTACATCATGCTCGGCTTCTCCGACGGGACCAAGGATGGGGGCTACGTCACCGCCAACTGGGAGATATATCGCACCAAACAGCGGCTGACCGAGCTTGCCCGCGAGCGCGGTATCCGCGTGGTCTTCTTCGACGGGCGCGGCGGTCCGCCCGCCCGCGGCGGTGGAAACACCTACAAGTTCTACCGGGCCATGGGCCGTGCCGTGGAAAACCGCGAGATTCATCTGACCATCCAGGGTCAGACGGTAAGCTCGAAGTTCGGCACGTACGAGTCCGCCCGGCACAACCTGGAGCAGCTGGTGACCTCCGGGCTGGAGAATCAGCTGTATCCCGAGCAGGGCTCCACGCTCACACGCGAGGACGAGGAGCTCCTCCAGGAGATCTCCGAGGCCGCGCACCGCCACTACCGGGCACTGCGCGAGGACGAGAAGCTCATTCCCTACCTCGAGCGTATGACACCGCTTCGCTTCTACGGGCTGACCAATATCGCCAGCCGGCCCACGAGCCGCTCGAGTCAGGGTCGTCTGAGCCTGGAGAATCTTCGCGCAATACCCTTCGTCGGCGCCTGGAGCCAGCTCAAGCAGAACATCCCCGGATACTTCGGCTTCGGCTCGGCCCTCAACGAGCAGATCGAAGCCGGTCACCTCGAGCGGCTTTCATGGCTCTACGAGCAGTCGCTGTTCTTCCGCACCCTCGTCGAGAACACCAGACAGAGCCTCTCAAAGACCTACTATCCGCTGACGAGCTACCTCGAGCACGACGGCGAGTTCGGTGACTTCCGGCGGCGGCTGCGCGATGAGGCGGAGCTGACCAAGCGGACCTTTGCCCGGATTTCGGGCAGTCGCGAGCTCATGGCGGGCGACCCGTCGATGCGGGACTCGATCCGCATGCGCGAGGAAATCGTGCTGCCGGTGCTCGTCATTCAGCAGTATGCCCTCTCGAAGCTCCGGGAACTCGGCGACGGCACGCCCGCCCCGGTGGGCGCGGGCGCCGCGGACGACGCGGGGGCGGGCACGGCCGCCGGCGCAGGCCCCGCCGACGCCGGGGAGCTGCGCGGAGTCTTCGAGAAGATGGTGGTGAAGTCGCTTCCGATCATCGTGAACTCCGCGCGGAATGCGGTGTGAGGGTCGG
>CAZWNS010000068.1:7427-13764 GCA_964635245.1 uncultured Spirochaetaceae bacterium | reverse complement strand
AAGAGAATACCGGCATAACGCCGAGAGACTATCGCCGCAGCAAGGTGAAAGCGCGATGAAATGATTACTCCGGCGAAAACTGTCACCCGGAGGAGGGGGCGCGCTCATTCTGGGGACGACCGGCTGGAACAAATCACACCGTCCTTTTCTCCAAATCAACCAACTTCCATCCCCCCCTCTTTGGGATAAAATCTTGACGTGCCACGGATAAGCGAGTTCTTGGGATCCATATCTACATGTAGTTCTCTGATCACAATCCGCCGCATTTCCATGCGATTTGCGGTCGGGTTCAGGTAGACGACGCGCTGCTCCTTCCAGAGTCGCGACCCCTTCCTGGGGAATCGTTCCGGATGCCGTGTTATCCGTCACATGAACTGACCCACCTGGGGGTGCGGACGTTTTCTTGGACTAACTCATTCGCCCAATGTAATGAAGTCGGGAGGCGGCATTCTTTTGGGGAGCTCCGGTTTCGGCTGATTGCCGAACGTGGCTCTTATTGCTTTTCTCACTACAGATGGTAACTGCGAGAAAGACAAGGCTGTTTCCGCCTCCGTTAGACGTTCTGGAGATACGCACGATTACAACCTCGTTGCCCTATCCCATTCCGGGGTATATGCTTGCACACGAAGAACGGCGCCGGGAGCTATCCGGAGGCGGCCTCATAACCCGGAGGTCGCAGGGCCGGAGTGCGCTCGGAGGTGGACCATACAGGAACTCGTCGAACGCGCTGTCGTGGACATCGGCGGAGAGTTCACGGAGCTGCGAACGGCCTACTCGACGGTGGACGCTGAAGGTCTGGCTCCGGGCCACCGCCGCCGCGCGTACTCAAGCGCCTTTCATCGCCTCTACTCGCCGGACTTGTTCCGCGACTCGTGCTCGTGCTCGGCAAACGCATGCGTGATGCGGTCGATGATAATGGCCATGAACACGATGCTGATGCCCGCTTCGAATCCCTGCCCCACTTCGACGCGGTTAATCGCGACGAGCACTTCCATCCCCAGGGTGCGCGCGCCGATCATCGAGCCGATGACGACCATGGCGAGAGCCATCATCGTGGTCTGATTCACGCCGACAAGGATGGACGGGCGCGCGAGGGGAAGCTGCACGTCGAAGAGGATCTCTCGACGATTCGATCCGAAGGCCCGCGCGGCCTCGATTACGTCCTTCGGGACTTCCCGGATTCCGACGTTGGTCAGGCGAATCACCGGGGGGACGGCGTAGACGATGGTCGCGAAGGTCGCCGGCACCTTGCCCAGCCCGAAGAGCATCAGGGCGGGGATCAGGTACACGAAGGTGGGAAGCGTCTGCATGGCATCGAGCACCGGTTTGATCAAGCCCTCGAAGCGATCGCTCCAGGCCATGAGGATCCCCGCCGGGATGCCCACCAGGAGGGAAATGATCACCGCCGTGAACACGATAGCGAGGGTCTGCATGGCGAGATCCCAGTAGCCGAAGCTACCAATGAGAAGCAGCATGACCGACATCACGAGGCTGTATACCCATTTCTGCAACGACTTCCAGGCAAGAAAGGCGACGATCAGGATAACAACGAACCACGGGATGAGAAGGAGCACGTTTTCGACGAAGAGAAGCACCTGCAGACCGACGTCACCGAGAAAGTCGAAGAACGGACCGAGATTGTCGAGTATCCAGTCCATCGCCTCGTCCACCCAGTCGGCAAGTGGAACACGCAGAAACGTGGGAAACTCAAGCATCGGTCCTCTCCTTCTTGCTCATGACTTCGAAAATGCGCCGGGGTCGAACCTCGCCGAGCAACCGACCGCGGTCGTCGAGCACCGCGACGGAGTAGCCTGACGAGCTCACAAGCGGAAAGAGATCTTCAATGACCGCGTCGGGCCCGCAGGTAATCGCATCGTCTCTGATGATGCCGTCGAGCTCCTGGCCCTTGCCCTTGGGGTGCTCCTCCACGTCTTCGAGCCGTACGATGCCCTTGAGCACTCGGTTTCTGTCGAGGGCAAACGCCCATTCACGGTCGGCGTCGATCATGACCCGGCGCGCGATACTCGGGCCCTGCCAGCGGTACACAACCGCCCTCGGATCCTGCATGATCGAGCTTGCGGCAAACACGCGCGCCGGGGAGGCGTCCTGAACGAACTCCTCAACGTAGTCATCGGCGGGCCCGGAGACGATTTCCTCCGGCGTTCCGATTTGAATCACCTCGCCGTTTCGCATGATGGCGATCCTGTCGCCGAGCTTCAGCGCCTCATGCAGGTCGTGGGTGACGAAGACGATCGTCTTGTTCAGTGTTGCCTGAAGGTCCACCAACTCATCCTGCATCTGTCGCCGTATGAGCGGATCGAGCCCGCTGAAGGGCTCGTCCATGAGAAGGATTTCGGGCTCGGTGGCAAGGGCTCGCGCGATCCCGACCCGCTGTTGCATGCCGCCACTGAGGGCGGAGGGATAGTAGTCTTCCCAGCCCTCGAGGCCCACGGTCTTGAGGACATCGCGAGCCTTTCTCTCGCGGTCCTCGCGGCTCTCCCCGCGCGCCTTGAGGCCATAGGCGGCGTTCTCGAGCACGGTGTAATGAGGCAGAAGCCCGAAATGCTGGAACACCATGCTCACCCTGTGCTTTCGGTACTCCGCAAGTTTCTGCTTGTCGTAGAGCAGGATATCCTCTCCGCCGACGTAGATGTGGCCGGCGGTCGGCTCTATCAAACGTTCGAGGACCCGGATGAGCGTTGACTTGCCGCTCCCGGAGAGGCCCATGATGACGTAGAACTCCCCCGGATAGACCTCCAGATTGATGTCGCGGAGGGCCAGCACATGGCCGCTCTCCGCGAGTATCTCGGTTTTCGACGCGGCGTTGATGCCGCCCCGAAGGACGCTCCCGGGGTCGGGGCCGAATATCTTCCACACCGCTTCGATGCGGAGGATTGGATCCTGACCCCGTGTCTGTTCGTTTTCGCTCATCTCGTCCACGTTCCCGTGCCGTCGCTATTCAAGCGCTTCGCGCACACGCTCGGCGACCTCGTCGGAGACCCACTCCGTCCAGGTATCCTCGTACTCGCTGAGGAACCACTCTGCAGCATCGTCGTATTCCCAGTCGTTCTCCTGCATCTGGGCGAGAAAGGCGTTGTTCTGATCGAGTGTGGTCTCGTAGTTCTCCAGGAACTCAACAACGTCCGGGGCGCGGTCCGGGAGATCCCGGTTGATAATCTTATGCACGAACCCGGTAGGCAGCCCCACGCCCTCGAGTCGGGTCATATCCAGCTTGCCGATGATCCACGTGGGCTCCCAGTGATAGCCGAGCCAGGGGTCCCCACGCCGGACCGCCGATTCCATCGAAGCCTTCAGTGCGGCGTCGCTGCCCGGCAGAAAGCCGACGTAGTACTCGTCGAGACCGGTTTCCTCCAGGAGCTCCTGGTTGGTCTCGGTGATCGCCCATCCGGGAGGCCCGACCATGATGCGCCCTTTGTCCGGATTCTCCGCATCGCGAAAGAGGTCCCAGTACTCGGGCAGATCATCGATAGAGCGCAGGTCGGGAGCCATGGGCTCGATGTCCCGCTCGGGATCGCCCTCTATCACGTAGGTGGGTACGTACCATCCCTGTGGTGCTCCCTGATAGTTCGGTCCGAGGTCGACGATGTCCCCGGCTTCGGTTGACTCGGCCCACAGCTCCTCGTAATTGTTGTGCCAGGACTCGAGGATGATATCGTTATCGCCGCGGCGCATGCCCTGCACCATGGCCACGGTGCTCCCCTCCGTGTAGTCGATCTCGTAGCCTCCGTACCCGTGCTGAAGTATAAACGCGACGATTCGATTGTGGACGCGGACACTGTCCCAGGACATGTCACTGATCGTCAGCGAGATCGGCTCCTGCTCCTCCTGCTCGGCACCGCAGGCGACCACAAGCAGCATCACCGCCGAGGCGACAGCCGCCAGAAGCGACATCTTCACGATAGCGTTCCGTTTCATTGCTTTTTCTCCTCTCGACCTTAACGATACTAGAGCGCCCGGAAAAGTCAACTGCATTTCGATAGTATTCTAAGGAAAACGACGGCTATTTCGAGCAGCACGGGTCGGCGCGACCGGTTTATAAGTCCAAAGTTCATCGGTACTTCGCTCGCCGGTATCGCGGAACGATGCGGTATGGCTCTGCCTGCGCGGCATCATTAAACATAGTGGACGTTATATGTAGGTGATCGACCGGCGCACGCCCGCGACGCCGTTTTGACTTCCGTCCCCGACGCAGATAGCTTTTCACCTGTTACGCGACGTACCAGACAAATCACATAGAGGAGAACAACAATGGACCTCACGAGCACTGCAACACTGAATAACGGCGTAGAGATCCCCTGGGTCGGATTCGGCGTTTTCCAGGTGGAGCCCGGCAGGGAAGTCGAGCAGGCGGTTACCTGGGCGCTGGAAACCGGCTACCGCCACATCGACACCGCCTCGTTCTACCGAAACGAAGACGGCGTGGGCAAAGCCGTCAAGGAGAGCGGGATCTCGCGGGGCGACCTGTTTGTGACGACCAAGGTCTGGAACGACGAGCAGGGCTTTGATGAGACGCTTCACGCGTTCGAGCAGAGCCTGAACCGTCTCCAAATGGACTACGTCGACCTCTACCTGGTGCACTGGCCGATCAAGGGCAAATACAAGGACACCTGGCGCGCCTTCGAAAAGCTCTACGCGGACGGCAACGTGCGGGCCATCGGTGTGAGCAACTTCCTCACCCATCATCTCGAGGATCTGATGGCGGACGCCACGGTCGCCCCGATGGTGAACCAGGTCGAGTTTCACCCCTTCCTGCTGCAGAAAGAGCTTCTCGATTTCGACCGCGAGCACGGCATTCAGCACGAGGCGTGGAGCCCCCTCACACGGGCCCGATTTCTCGACAACGAGGTCATCCAGGATCTCGCCCGCAAGCACGAGCGCACTCCCGCTCAGATCCTCCTGCGCTGGGACCTCCAGCACGGCGTGGTCACCCTCCCCCGCTCCACGAACCGCGAGCGCATCAGGGAGAACGCCGAGGTATTCGACTTCGAGCTGTCTGCAGAGGACATGGGGCGCCTTGACGGCCTGGACAGCACAACACGCATTGGCCCGCATCCGGATCAGATGAGTTAGGCGATGAGGGGCAGGACGGCCGCGGCGGCGGGCGGCCGCTCAGAGCGACGCGAAGTACCGCTCCCATGGAAGCGTGACGACGACGTCCTCCGTGATCGCGGCGATCAGCGTCTCCATGAGCGGCAGCTCACCGTCGCGCACCAACCCCTCTCGCTGCAGCCGCGGGTAGACCCGTGACATGGCGTCGATGATTGCCACCGCTTCCAGCGTTTCCCCGGCCATCATCTCCCGTGCCTCACTGTACCGGTATCCCCGGCCGATGAGCGTTCCCAGCCGCAGGGTACGACCGCCCATGGCGGTAACGTACTGGTCGCCGGCTCCCGGAAGTCCGTGAGCGTGAGCCGGCGTGCCGCCGAGGGCCGTGAGGATCTGCTCCATTTCATAGAGCGCCTGGGCAAAGGTCGCGGCCGCGGGGTTATGCATGACCGCCCCCGCCTCGTCGGCGCCGCCCGCGGCTACGAGCATCCCGTTCGCCATCCCCACGCCCAGGACGTAGGCGTTCTTGAGCGCGACCGAAAGCTCCAGGCCCCACAGGTCGGCGGACGACCAGACGTGATAGTAGTCGGTGCGAAAGAGCCGGGCGACGCGTTCGGCCGCCTCTTTCTCCTCGGCGGCGAACACGACGCAGCTGTGTCGCCTGCCCGCAAGCTCTCCGGCGATGCAGGGACCGCCGACGGCCATGAAGCTGCACGTTTCGCGTAGCGACTCGGGAACCTGCCGGGCAAGAACTCTCGGGAAGATCTCAACCTCACCGCCATCATCAGAGCGAAGCCCCTTCGTGACGCCGATGACGTCGCGCCCGCGCCCGAGCTGTTTCGCAAGAACGTCGGCGATCCAGTCCACTCCCCAGGAGCTGACCCCGGATACGATGAGATCCGCGTCTTCGACGGCCGTGCCGAGCTCTTCGGCGTGGTACGCCGTCACGCCCGGCGGGAGATCGCGCCCCAGCTTGGGGTGGCGATATCGGCTCTTCGCCTCCTCGATGATCTCCCGGTCCAGCGGCGTGCCGACCAGAGATATGCGGTGGCCGTTGTCCGAAAGCGGCCATGCCAGCGCGGTTCCCATCACGCCGGCGCCAACAATAGCTACGTGTGCCATGTGCCTCCGATGAGCCGGATTCTACGCTCGGGGGCGGCGGGTGTAAACCGCACGCCGTCGCTACCCGACACCGGCGTGCCCCCGCGTGCGCCCCCCGTGTGCGTGCCCCCCGTGTCCGGGACTTCCTTCATATCGATGTGGGCCTTTG
>CAZWNS010000068.1:0-7327 GCA_964635245.1 uncultured Spirochaetaceae bacterium | reverse complement strand
CCCGTGTGCGTGCCCCCCGTGTCCGGGACTTCCTTCATATCGATGTGGGCCTTTGGTCGGGAAATCGACTATGCGAGGCGCCGAAAAGCGATTACAGTCCATGTAGCAGGAGGATGCGCCGTGAAGTTGCACTGTGCCCGGGTTCGTCGGATAGTCGCGTTCATGTTGCTCATTGCCGTAGGTGCCGTCCCGGCCTTCGCGCAGCGTACCACCGTCGCATTCGTGAACATGGAGAATGCGGGCCGTGATCCGGCTGCGGACTACCTCGGCGGTATCATAGAGGGGCTGCTGCTCTTCGATCTGTCCACGCAGGAGGACATCGCCCTGGTGGAGCGGGCGAGTCTCGAAGAGGTAATCTCCGAACAGCGGCTCGCGCTATCGGGGCTTGCCGCACGGAGCGAGGAGGCGCAGCGGGTGGGAGAGCTCCTCGGTGCCGACTACCTTGTGACCGGCGACTACGTCTTTCTCGGCGAGGAGGTCCTGATAAACGCGAGGGTCGTCGAGGTCGAAACCGCGGAGACGGTCGCGTTCTCCGAGCGCGGACGAACCGAGAACACCGTGCACCGGCTCGCGGAGAAACTGATCGCCGAGCTCTCCGGATCCCGCGTCTCGCTTGCCGACCCGGCCTCGGACCGCTCGATCATATCCATGCGTGACGAGCGGCCGGGAACCATCGCCCTGTACTCGCCGCTCGTGGACGCCGAGATTACGGTCGACGGAGAGTTCGTCGGCTACACCCACGGCGATATGACCGAGCCCGTGCTCATCGAGGACGTGGAACCGGGAAGACGCACGATCTCCACCAACCTCGGCATTGCATTCGGCGTGGCGGAACTGCCGGAGTTCACCTTCTCGCCGTGGCGCGAAGATGTCCTCGTGCGACCCGACCGCCGCTCGGTGGTGCGTGACCGCTCCCGGTCGCTCAACTCGATCATCTACGACCAGATATGGCTGGTCTCCGAGGACGAAAGCATCCCGGCCGGCGGCGACCTCTTGGAAATCGAACACGATCTCTCCTTCACCAATCGCTCCGGCCGTCGGGTTCCCCTTCGCCTGTCAATGAGCGCCGAACCGGAGCCCACCGCGCTCTCGGTCTCGGCAACCGTCGACTACGCCGGCACACCCTACGAGTTCGAGCTGCTCGCCAATGAGGACGAGGGCTTCGACCTGAGTGAGGATATCGGTATCGTGCGGATCGAGCTTGCCGGAGAGTGGCGCTACGAGCAGTGGGAGCTCGACTACTCGGTGCGACGCATCGATATCGAGCAGGGGATGTTCCGGGACTGAGCGGGGGCCGGGCTCACTGTAAAAGACTTTTTCATCCTATTAGAAGTTTTGGTTGACACGCAGACGTGCCGCGTGTAGACTGAAACTCTATCAACATGAAATGGTGCTTGACGAGCAAACTCGGCACGAAACGGATCTTCTTTCTGTTTGCGGCAGTCGGCGCAGTGGCGGGCGCGGTGTTGCTGCTCCCGATCGTTCGTTCCTCCCCTTCTCCGTCAGGGACCGACACTCCGGTCTTCGTACCCCTTACCGCTCCGGATGACCGAGAGGACGGCGCCACCGCGGCCACCATCACCGCGCGCGGCGACTGGGCTTACCCACCCTTCGAGTTTCTCGACGAATCAGGGCGGCCGACCGGTTTTAACATCGACATCCTCACCCGTATCGCCGAAATCATGAACCTCGACATCCGCATCAACCTCGGCCCGTGGGAGGAGGTCCGGCACGAGCTCGAGAACGGCGATATCGAGATTCTTGCAGGCATGTACAGGACGCCGGAACGCGACCGTCGTGTCGACTTCTCGATTCCCCACTTCATCGCCTCCTACGGCGTCTTCGTCCCGAAAGACTCCGACATCCGAAGCGTCGAGGACATCCGCGATTGTCGCATTCTCGCACAGACGGGGGACCTCGGGCACGACTATCTCGTCGAACACGGGATGGGGGAGGAGATCGTCACGGTGAGCGAGTGGGATGCACTCATCCCGGCCCTCGAAGACGGCGCCGCCGACTGCCTGGTGATGGGAATGGTGCAGGGGATGCGGCTTCTCCAGGAGGAGGGGTACCGGAATGTGCGAGTCCTCTCTGAGCCTCTCCTCCAGCGGCCCTACTCCATCGCGGTGCGGGAGGGAGATGCCGAGCTCCTCGCCGCCATAAACGAAGGGCTCAATCTCCTCAAAATATCCGGCGAGTACAATGAGATCCATGATCGGTGGTTCGGCGTATACGACGAGTTTCACCCATTTGCGCGGCCGATCATACACGGGCTCGCAGGCGGCATACTCATACTCGCGCTCGGCGTGATCCTCATGCTCCTGTGGAGCTACTCGCTGAGAAGGCGGGTGCGCGAGCAGACTGCCTGGCTCGCCGACGCCATGCGGGAGCTGGAACAGGCGAACAGCACCAAAGACCGCTTTCTCGCGAGCGTAAGCCACGAGCTTCGCACGCCGCTTCACGGGATCATGGGGATGGCGCAGCTCATGCAGAAGACGGACCTCGACGAGCGCCAGACGAAGCTTCTGGAGATGATGAACACCGCCTCGGAGCAGCTCAACCGCATCCTCTCCGATCTCCTCGATACCTCAAGAATGAACGCCGGACAGCTTTCGCTCAGAGACACACCTTTCTCCCTCGATTGGCTCGCGCACTGGCTGGAGCCGGTACTCCGCAGGAGAGCCGAAGACAATGGGCTGCGTCTGCAGTTCGTAACAACCGGAGATACCGAGGTTCTCCTGCGGTCCGACCGCGAGCGAATCGCCCAGATCATCATCAACCTCGCGGACAATGCCATAAAGAACACCGACTCGGGCACGGTGGAGGTGAGCATCGGCTACCCGCCGCAACCCGGCCGAGGCCACGGCGTTCTCGACATCGAGGTGCGCGACACCGGTCGTGGCATCGCCGAGGAGGAGCAGGCGAGGATCTTCGACCCCTTCGCTCAGGGAGGCTCGACCGCCGGAGGGCTTGCCTCCGGCCTCGGCCTCGGCCTTTCCATCGTGAAGTCGATCACCGAGCTTCTCGGCGGCTCCATCGCGCTTTCGAGTACCCCCGGCGAGGGAAGCACCTTCTCGGTGCGCCTGCCGGTGGCCGAGTACTGCGGGGACACCCGCCCGTGCGAGGAGCAAGACGAAACCGAGGCTGCCCGCGGCTCGAAGGAGGTGCTCGTCGCCGAGGACGAAGCCATAAATCGGCTCTACCTCCAGCAGCTCCTCGAGAGCCGGGGATGGACTGTCGGCTCCGTGGGAGACGGCGAGCAGGCCGTCCGGGAGGCGACGGCCCGGCGCTTCGATCTGATTCTTCTCGATGTGAGTATGCCGAGGCTCGACGGACTCGAGGCAACCACGCGGCTTCGCCGCACGGAGGCGGAGACCGGCAGGCGGCGTACGCCCATCATCGCCCTGACCGCACACGCCGACGAAGGTACGAAGCGCCGGTGCACGGAGACCGGCATGGACGGGTTCATCTCCAAACCATTCGGAGCGCGCGCCATGTGGGAGGAAATCGAGCGGGTCCTCTCCTCGCACACCGGCTCAGATCTCGGCCAGCACACAGCCGGAGAACGGCACCCATCTGAGTAGACGGGCGAGCCACATCCGCGTGTGCGGTGCGCGGCGCAGCAGACGGCGGATCCACTCGCAGCCCAGTCTCCCATCACCCTCTTCTCCGTTGAGCTGGATGAGGTAGTCGACCGTCGGGCTCAACTCCCCCGAGCCGGAGGCGGTTTCGCGGCGGACCTGAAGGGCGGCGACCCCTGAGCGAAATCGTTCCCGTGCAGCCACGCGCAACCCCTCGATGTCGCGGTCGACGGCGTGGTCGTTGTAGGCGAACAGATCAACGTTCTTTACGAACCCGCCCGTGGGGGCCGGCACGTGCAGACCCTGCTCCTCGAGAAGCCGCCCCACGAGCGCGATGAGCTCACTTGCCGAAAGACAGCGAAGCAGGTCGTAGAGGGATCTGTGATCCGGGGCGATGTGCGGGTAGGTATCCTGTAGCCCGGACTTGAAGAGCACGTGATCGACGGCAAGCTGGGTGCCGAAATCGTCGGTGATCTGCTTGAAGGTGCTGCTCGACAGTCGTCTGTTGGAAGTGATCTGCGCGAGGAGGGTCGGAATATGGCCCACGTCGTCGGTGTAGGCGATGTGCACGGGCACGATCTTCGGCACATCGTCATCGTGCGGGGTCGGGCCGACCGTCCGCTCGAACGTCTCACGTTCCATCTCGTACATGCGGCCCGTGGGTTCGAGCACCCACACCGCACCGTCGGCGACGGTGACGGCGTAGCCGGGAAGATCTCCTTCGGCCCAGCGATAGAGGTCGAGGGCCTGGCGGCTGAACCGCGGGCGCCTCTGCGAATCCGCATCCTGAATGGCGGGAAGGCGGACATCCCGGAAGAACCCGGCAACGGCGGGCCGGCCGAGGCGCTGTTCAGATAACAGCGGGCCCGCCAGTGCATTCCCGGGTCCCAGCTTCACGAAATAGTGATCCACGCAGCTACTATAGTACATTTCGCGGTGGTGATGCCGAGAGGGAAACGGTCACACGCTCCGTTTCAACAATAACACGAACGCACGCCCAACCGACGCACCGATCATGTCGCGCCGCCGGTCGGTTGGTCGGTCGACCTGTCGCATCCGCTCAGACACTCCTCAGTCGCCACGTTCCGCGGCCTCCTCCTGCAGGGCTTTCATGGCGGCGGCGGCGTTTCTCTCGCCGAACCGATCCATGGCCGCCTTGAGCCCTCTCTTCCGTTCGCGGAACACGGTGTGCGTCCCATAGGCCATGTACGTATACTCCCGGTCCTCGACGACCACCCGCTCGAAGTACCAGCTCCCGTCGGTAGTAAGAATCTGATCATCGAGCGGCTCGTCGAGTTGCCACCACACGTTGAGCGCAGCGTCGCGCCCGTCGGTGCTCTCGAGGAAGTAGTGCAGGATATACTCGTAATCTCGGCTGAAGATCAAAAAGCGAAAGCCGAGTTCCTGTCGCACCCGCGCGTAGGACGTCGGACGACCGTCGGAACAGAGCACTTCGGACGCCTTGAGGTTCGGGAGGAACTCGCTCTGTCGTTCAATGTCACGAATCGCCGCCTCGAAATCTTCGACGTCCTCCGGGAAGAGCGCGTGGAGGTGCAGCCGAGCATCGAGCTCTCCCTCGGCGCTATTCTTTAGTGTTCGAATATTTTTTTCCACCAACTGAGGCTCTCCGGGGTCGGATACAAGGGCCTCGAGGTCGTGCGCGCGAAACTCCCACGCGTCACTCAGCCCATCCGGGGGGTCGCAGGACTGCGCGTAGGCGCCGACCGGCGCAAAAACCAGCAGAAACAGTCCGAACAGGACCGCGAGAGCCGGCAGGGAGCGGATACGGCGAACAGATACGTGCTTCGTTGATCGAAATGGGCTGCGCATACCTTCAAGATATGAATAGCGTGGGGGCGGTGGCCACTACACCGGCTCGAACCTGTCACTGGACGGTCGCCTTGGTTAGTTTGTACACTAATATTACAATGAACGAAATCGTTCAACAAGGAGATGTACGAATATGGCTAACGAAACGAATCCCTTTCAGGAAGGTCTGTACGCGGGTCTCGGTCTTGCACTTCGCGCCAAAGAGAAAGTCGAAGAGTTCGGTAAGAAGATTACCGAGGAGTATCAGATGAACGAAGAGCAGGGCAAGAAGTTCATGGAAGACCTGGTGAACCAGTCGGAGGAAACCCGCACGCGTCTTGACGATATCATCGAGGCGAAGCTCGAAGCATACATGAAGGATGCCGGTATCCCGAGCAAGGACGACGTCAATAAGCTTTCCAAGAAGATCGATGAGCTCGGCAAGAAGATCGATTCCAAGTAACTAAAAGGCGAGGAACATCCTATCCTTCGGCGAAAACCGCGTCGGCGACGGGTTCTGTCGCGATACGGAGAGATCATATCCGTGCTGACAAAGTACGGATTGGCCGAGTTCGTAAGCCACAGACCCGTCCTCCGTCGCATGTCCATTCCATTTACGCGCAGCGGGGGAAAGAACCGTCCCCCGCGTCTCGTCCGGGAGAACTTCGGGCAGCGGCTCCGCCGTGCGCTCGAAGAACTCGGGCCCACCTTTATCAAGCTCGGACAGATTTTGAGCGACCGCGCCGACATCATTCCCGAGACGGTTGTCCTCGAGATGAAGAAACTCCAGGACGAGGTTCCCGCCTTCCCGTCGGAGGAAGCAAAACGTATCCTCTCGGAAAGCCTGGGACATCCGATCAACGAGCTCTTTCTCTACTTCTATGACGAGCCCGAAGGCGCCGCCTCGCTCGCTCAGGTGCATCGTGCGATACTGCCGACCGGCAAGCCGGTTGCCGTGAAGATCAAACGGCCGGGCATAGACGAGCAGATCGAAGCCGATCTGCAGATCATGCGGCAATTTGCCGGCTTCCTCGACAGTCGCACGAGCTATTTCGAAACCTTGAGCGCTCAAGACATCATTGATGAGTTCGAGACCCAGATCCGCAAGGAGCTCGATTTCGTTGAGGAGTTCCTGACGGTTAGAAAGTTCGCAGCGGATTATGAAGGCAACGACACCGTGATGGTACCGGAGGTCTACGACCGATACACGACGCGCGACGTGCTCGTACAGGAGTTCGTCCACGGGCGGAAGGTATCGGAGATTATCGAGAATCCGAGCGATCGGTTCGACACCAAGCGAATCAACCTTCGCACGGCCGATTTCATCATGTCACAGTTGTTCATAAACGGCTTTTTCCATGCCGATCCCCATCCGGGGAATTTCCTGGTACTCGAAGGGGACGTAATCTGCTTCATCGACTTCGGCATGGTCTACTCGCTCCGCCCCTATGAACAGGACAATCTCAACCTCATGATGATCGGACTCGCGCGCCTCGATCCCGGACTGGTGGCGCGGTCGCTGCTTCGGATGGGCGACGCGGAGGGAACCGTTGATGAGGCCCGCTTCGAATCGGTCGTCCACGACTACATCGAGAACCACCTCAATCGACCGCTGGAATTCATCGACATTCCGTCGGCCTTCATGAATCTGCTCCAAACCGTCGTCCGGTTCGGAATCCGTCTTCCACCCCGGTTGATATATGTGGCGAAAGTGCTTGGGAGCCTCCAGACCATCGGGGCCGGATTGGACCCCGAGTTTCAGTTGCTCAAGTATTTGAGAGATTTCTCGCCCCGCATCTGGGCCAACCAGCTCGCCTCCACCCGGGCCGGGAATCGGGTCCTCAAGACCGGACTCGACTGGAGCGAAGCCCTCGCCGACGCACCCACGGTAGTTCGCGAGACGAAACGGCTCCTCAGAGACAGGCGCCTGAATATCA
>CAZWNS010000067.1:7855-13953 GCA_964635245.1 uncultured Spirochaetaceae bacterium | reverse complement strand
CTGCGGGGACGGGGACTCCCTCGGGGCGCTCGGGCGCCGCCGGGGCCGGCGCGCCCGGGGCCGGCGCGCCCGGGGCCGCCTGCGGCGCGGCCCCCTCCGTCGGTTTCCCGGCGGCCGGCTTCCCGGCGGCCGGCTCTTCGGCGGGTTTCTCGGCCTGCGTGTCGGCGGGGGGCGCGCCCTCCGCCTCTTCGGCGCCGCCGGCCGCTTCGCCGCCGCCTTCCGCGCCGGCCTCGGTCTCCACCTTCATGATGGTCTGACCGACGGCGACGTCCTCGCCCTCCGAGATCATGATCTCGGTGATCTTTCCGCCGGCCGGGGAGGGAACCTCCACGGCGGCCTTATCGGTTTCGATCTCGAGCAGCGAGTCGCCTTCGCGTATGACGTCTCCCACGGAGACGAGAAGGCTCATGACGCTTCCCGATTCCACGGTTTCAGAGATTTCCGGAAGCTGTATTTCCTTTACCATGTCCGTTTCCTTTCCTCTGCACGCTCTCGCCTACAGATCGATCGGGTTGATCTTCTCGGGGTCGATATTGAGCCGCTCCGCACCCTTGGTGAGTGTTTTCTTGTCGATCTTCTTCTCTTTGTACAGCGAACCGAGTGCCGCGTAGGCGATGTGGCGGCTATCCACCTCGAAGTAGTCCCGTAGCGCCCCGCGGTTATCGCTCCTGCCGTAGCCGTCGGTGCCGAGAGCGGAGAATCGACTCGGGAACCACTTGCTGACCTGAAGCGGCAGCGTCTTGAGATAGTCGCTTGCCGCGACTACCGGAGCGGTCACCCCGTCGAAACACTGCTCTATGTAGGATTTCTTCGGCTTTTTGTCCGGGTTGAGCAGATTCTCGCGGTCGGCCTGCGTCGCGTCGAGGTAAAGCTCCTTCCAGCTCGGCACGCTCCACACGTCTACGGCCAGATCGAACTCCTTCTCGAGGATGCGTCGCGCCTTTACCGACTGGGTGAGGATGGCGCCGCTTGCAAGCAGATGCACGTCGGCTGTGTCCTTTTTGTCGGACTTGATGTAGCGGTACATACCCTTGAGGATGCCCTCCTCCACGCCCTCGGGCATGGGAGGCATCTGGTAGGTTTCGTTCATCACCGTGATGTAGTAGATGAGGTCCTCCTGCTCCACGAACATGCGGCGGATTCCCTCCTTCATGATAACCGCTACTTCGTAGGCAAAGGTCGGGTCGTAGGCTTTTACGCTCGGCACGGTGAGGGCGAGGACGTGGCTGTTGCCGTCCTGGTGCTGCAGCCCCTCTCCGGGGAGCGTGGTGCGGCCGGAAGTGGCACCGACCATGAACCCGCGGGCCCGAATATCGCCGGCGGCCCAGATGAAGTCCCCGACCCGCTGGAAACCGAACATGGAGTAGTAGATGAAGAAGGGGATCATATTGATCCCGTGCGTGGCATGGGCGGTACCGGCGGCGATGAAGGAGCTCATCGAGCCGGCCTCGGTGATGCCTTCCTCGAGCATCTGGCCGTCGGTGGCCTCCTTGTAGTACATGAGGCTCTCGCGGTCCACCGGCTCGTAGAGCTGGCCCACGTGAGAGTAAATGCCCACCTGGCGGAAGAGGGCTTCCATGCCGAAGGTGCGTGACTCGTCGGGCACGATGGGAACGACGTTCTTTCCGACGTTCTTATCCTTCAGCAGCTTGGAGAGGATCTGCACGATGACCATGGTCGTGGCCACCTCGCGATCGCCCGCGCCCTGGTAGAACTCGCTGAAGATCTTGTCCTCGGGCATCGAAAGCGGCTGTGCGTTTGCCGAGCGTTTCGGAAGGTAGCCGCCGAGCTTTTCGCGCTGCTTCTGCAGGTACTGCATCTCCTCGGAATCCTCCGGCGGCCGATAGAAGGGCGCGGCGGGGAGGTCGTCGTCGGAGATGGGGATGTTGAAGCGGCTACGGAAGGAGCGCAGCTCCTCCTGGTTCAGCTTCTTCTGTTGATGGGTAACGTTTCGGCCCTCGCCGGCCTCGCCGAGACCATAGCCTTTGACGGTCTGCGCGAGAATGACCGTCGGCGTACCGGTATTGTTGACCGCCTGCAGATAGGCGTTATAGACCTTCACCGGGTCATGCCCGCCGCGGCGCATCTTCTCGAGCTGCTCGTCCGAGTAGTGCTCCACGAGTCGTTTGAGCGACTCGCTTGCGCCGAAAAAGTCCTTTCGGATGTAATCACCGCCCGCGACCGTGTACTTCTGATACTGGCCGTCGACGACTTCGTTCATGCGCCGTACCAGCTCCCCCTCGGTATCCTGTGCGAGAAGCGGATCCCAGTCTCCTCCCCAGATTACCTTGATGACGTTCCATCCCGCGCCGCGGAAGGCGGTCTCGAGCTCCTGAATGATCTTGCCGTTTCCGCGCACCGGGCCGTCGAGTCGTTGGAGGTTACAGTTGACGACGAAGATCAGATTGTCGAGTCCTTCGCGCGCGGCAAGGGTGATGGCGCCCATGGTCTCGGGCTCGTCGAACTCCCCGTCGCCGAGGAATGCCCAGACGCGTTGCTTCGAGGTGTCCTTGAAGCCGCGATCTTCGAGATAGCGGTTGAATCGTGCCTGATATATGGCGGTCAGCGGCGCGATACCCATCGAAACCGTGGGGAACTGCCAGTACTCCGGCATTGACCGCGGATGCGGATATGACGGGATGCCGCCGCTCGGTCTGAGCTCCTGCCGGAAGTTTTCGATATCCCGCCGGCTCAGGCGCCCCTCGACGAAGGAACGCGCGTACATGCCGGGGGATGCGTGGCCCTGAAAATAGACGATGTCGGCGCCGCCGTCGGCGTTCTCGCCCTTGAAGAAGTGATTGAAGCCGACCTCGTAAAGGGTCGCCGAAGAGGCAAATGTCGAGATGTGCCCCCCGATGCCGCTCGAGCCACGATTGGCCCGCACGACCATGGCCATGGCATTCCATCGGATGATGCTCTTTATCCGTCGCTCGATCTCGCGGCTGCCCGGATACGGTGCCTCCTGATCCGGCGGAATGGTGTTGATGTACGGCGTGGTGCCGGGGCAGGTAAAGGTGATGCCCGCCTGTTGCGCCCGGATCTGCAGCAGCTGCAAGAGCTCTTTCACGCGATCCGGCTCCGCGTTCTCTATGACGTAGTCGAGGGACTGCAGCCACTCCTCGTTCTCTACGCGTTGAATGTCCGCGATTGATTCGTCTCCCACGATGATACCTCCTATGCCATACATAATGACAATGAAACACGCTTCTCGTCCACCGACCGACTGCCGTGCCGATCCTGCGACCGATCGCCGCGCAGCGGGCGTGCCCGTAGACTCTACCCTGCCCGAACGAGTACAATTGGACAAGGTCAGAATCCATACAGATTTCACAGTCAGAGGTCGCATGATGCACACAGAGGAGACAGCCGCCCCCGAGGGTAGCGATCTGTACAATTCGTTCGTTCTGCCCGAGCAGTTTATCGACGAGCAGGCACGGCGGATGGAGTCGAACGAGGGGCAGCTGCTCATCGCCAGCTGCCGCGACGGCAACTACATGGCCCGCCGCGTCGTTGACAAGTACCACGAGCTCATGCGCGCCTATGGAAGTGAGGCACACCTCGACTTCTTCGAGAATATCGACCGGGAGTTTACCGATACCGAAACGGGAGTACGGTTGCCGGGCCACGTCGGCGGTGCGGATGTCTTTCTGTTTCAGGCGCTGCTCGCCCCTCCGGGTGGGCGAAGCATCAACAACAACTACCTTGCGCTGCTGATTGCCGCCCGCGCCTTCCGCGAGCACGGCGCCAATCGCATCACCGTTATCCTTCCATACCTGGCCTATGCCAGACAGGACAAGCCGACGAAGTTTCAGCGCGAGCCGACCACCGCGAAGCTCATGTCGGATCTTGCCAAGGCTGCGGGGATCGACCGCGTTGTCGCCTGGAACCCGCATTCCACCCAGATTCACGGCTTCTACGCCGATATGCCGGTGAACATGCTGGACCCGCAGCAGATGTTCGCCTCGGAGTTCGAACAGTTCCGCGGCCGATCGGACGTCATTGCGGTCGCCCCCGACGCGGGCGCTACGAAGATGATCCTGCACTTCAGCCGGCGGCTCGATGTCAACTCCGCCATCGCGTCCAAATACCGCCCTCAGGCCGAGGAAGCGGTGATAACCGACATTATCGGCGACTTCCGAAAGAAGAAGATTGCCATCGTTCTCGACGACATGATCGCAAGCGCCGGCACGATGTTCGAGCTGGTTCAGAAGCTCGTCGAGGAGAAGGGGATCGAAGAGGTGCACATGGGTGCCTCCCACAACCTCTGTCTTCCGCAAACCGCCGAGCGCCTGCAGGAGCTCCACGATAACTACAACCTCAAGAGCGTGATGGTCACCAATTCCATTCCCCAGACCCAGGAGTTCGAGGACCTTCCGTTCTACCACGTGCGCTGCCTCTCGGAAATCTTCTGCCGGACCATCAACCGGGTGCATTACGACCGCTCGGTCAGCGCTATCTTTCAGACACGGTAGCCGCCGGGCGCTCGGTCCGGCCGGCCACGCGGAGGTCCCATGCTTCTTGCTGTCGACATCGGCAATACCAACACCGTCCTCGGACTTCACAACGGCGACTCCTATGAGGAGCACTTCCGGATCCAGTCGGTGCCGGAAAAGATGCCGGATGAGTACGTGCTGACGTTCCTCGGGCTGTTTCGCGAGCACGCGGTGGACCCGCAGAGCATCTCTCGGGTGGTGGTGAGCAGTGTCGTACCGGCGCTCACCGACACGGTGCAGGAGGCAATTGCGCGGATAACCGACGCGCCGGTGCTCCTCGTCACCCCGTACGTCAAGCTCAATGTCAGCATCGACACGCCCCACCCCGAAGAGGTCGGGGCCGACCTTATTGCCAACGCCTGCGCAGCCTACGAGCGGTTTCAGAAGAACTGCATCATCGTGGACTTCGGCACCGCGCTGACATTCGTCGCGGTAACCGCGGAGGGGCGCTTCCTCGGTGCCGCGTTCGCCCCGGGTGTGAACACCGCAATGCGCGCGCTCTCGGGCGGTACCGCGCAGCTCCCGCAGGTGAGCCTCGAGCCGCCACCCCGCACCATCGGTGAGAACACCATCCACGCCCTGCAGTCGGGTATCGTCATAGGCTACACCGGGCTTGCCGAGAAGCTCATTTCCCGGATGGACGCGGAGCTCGGCGGCGGAAGCGCCGTCATCGCCACCGGCGGCCTCTCCGGGCCGCTCTCCGAGCACATCCCGCAGATCCACGAAGTCGACCCCTGGCTGACACTTTCGGGACTGAAGCTCATTGCCGATCTGAATCGACGGTAAAAACTGGATTCGTGTCGCACGGGGAGCGTATCTTCGTACGTATAGCGCCGGGTGTGATGGTATCCGGTCGGTTTTCCGTATGAAGAGACGTGCTGTACGTGCGAGCATCCTTGTCCTTCTCGTGCTCTTCCTCGTCGCGACACTGCTCGTGTCCGCATTCCACCCCTGGGTTCAGTTGCGACTCGCCGAATACGTTTTGACGGGGCTCTCCGAGCGGTCCGGCGGAGAGATTACGGTCGAAACCGTCTACGTGCGGCCGTCCGGGGTGTTCCGGTTCTCCGGATTCCGTGTAGCCGGGGCCGATGGGTCGCCCCTGATTGCGGTCGATCGGGGGCAGGGGGCGATCAACGTGCGGGCGCTCTTGCAGCGCAGCGTGGAACTCGAGCCCCTCGTTCTTGCCGGTGTCGAACTGAATCTGCGTCGCGATGAGGAGGGAGCATTGAACGTGGTGGATCTTGCCCGTTCATTGTCTCCCGCCGTGACGGATGCGCAGGAGCCCGGCGAAGGCTCGGGGGCGACTGAGCAAAAGCCGTGGTCGGTCGAACTCGCGGATGCAGCGCTCCTCGACGGCGATGTGGAGCTGAGCTTCGCCTCCGACGCGCGAGAGGCCGTACACGCCGAAGGCGTGTCGCTCTCGGTGGAACGCGCGGCGTTTTCGCCGACCCGCCGGAGCCTCCACCTGGGACAGCTCGCCGTGCGGAGCTTAAACGGCGTGGAAGTCGACCATGGCGAGCTCTCGGTGACCGCAAGCCGGCGAGAGCTGCGGGTCGACCCGCTCGTGGTTGAAAGCACCTCCGGGACCCTGCGGCTCACCGGCCG
>CAZWNS010000067.1:0-7755 GCA_964635245.1 uncultured Spirochaetaceae bacterium | reverse complement strand
CGGCCCCGACGGCCCAGGCGAAGCGGGCCGCGAAGACGCCGCAGACCCCGTGTTTCCGCCTCTCGCCGCGGGCACGAAGTTTGAGCTTTCCGTGGACGAGGTCTCTCTCGAGGCGGACGCGATCGACCGGCTCCTGCCGTTGCTTCCGACGCCGGTCGCAGACGCGGTCCGGGAGCTGCCTGAGGGAACAGGTGTCTATGCCGCCGCCTCGGCCGGGGGCACCATGGACGATATCCGGCTGCGCTCGCTCGACCTCTCGGTGGGTGATGTGGCTCACCTCCTGGCCGAGGGCCGGTTGCGGGGACTCGTCAATCACGAGGGGCTCGATTACGAGCTCGCCGTTGAGCGGCTTGCTCTCGAGAGTGGGCGACCAGCCGTACCGGTCACACGGGCGCGCATCTCGGGTACGCTGTCCGGGTCGCGCTCAACGCTGCGCGCGGATCTTTCGGCCGACAGCTCCGCAGGCGAGGCGCACCTTTCCGGATCGCTCGAGCACGGGGGTGCCGTCCCGCGGTACCGCGGGACGCTGCAGCTGGGCCATGTCGACCTGCAGGGGCTCGGGCTTTCCGAGGTCGCGGCGGAGGTTTCCGGCAACGCAGACTTCGACATCTCCTTTGCGTCGTTGACGCAGCTGGAGGCGGCAGTCGACCTGACTGAAGTGCGGGTCCAGGGACCCGACCGAGTCCATCGTCTCGAGCGGCTCAGTCTCGAGGCCGACGGCACCGAGCGCGCATCGCGGCTGTCGGTCGACTCGGACATCCTGCGCGTGAGTCTGGTTTCAGATCTTCCCTTCATCACCGCGGCGGAACAACTCGACCGTTTCATTCTGTCTGCGCCGGCTCTGGCGCGACGGCCGGTGACGGAACGCGTGCCGGGCACGATCGAGCTTCGCGCGGACTCGCGTGAATCTCCGGCCTTCCTGTTACCGCTGATCCCGGGCCTGAACGAGCTTTCACCGTTCACCGCGCACGTTACCCTCGACGGGGCGCGAGACCGGCTCGATGGACGCGTGGAGATCGAGCGAATCGTGGTCGACGGGTATGGTGCCGTCGACGTGAAGGCGGCACTCGCCGGCTCCTCCACTGCGCTAAGCTACACCGTCGCAGCGGAAGAGGTCGTCGGGGCGAACATGCCTTCTCCCCGTCCGGGACGGGCGATGATGCGGGGGACCGTGCGCGGGCTCTCCGCCTCTGCTTTTCTCGAGCTCGACGACGAGGAAGGCGCCGAGCTGCTGCGCGCAGGCGCTCGCGCGAGCATCGAGGAAGACAGGACGCTCGTGCGCATCGCGCCCCGGGTTCTGCGGGTGCGCTCGGTTCCCGTACGGGTTTCGGAGGACCACTCGATTGCAATCGACGATGAGGGTGTACGGATCGAGAGCCTGCGTCTGTCGCACGAGGACACATTCGCCGCAACAATGGACGGAGAGTACCGCTTCGCATCGCGGGACATCGACCTGCTTGCGGAGCTTGATCGCTTCGACCTTGCCTATCTCTCGGAGTATATGCCGGAGGAACTATCGGACACGCGTGGTCACCTCGTCGGGAGTTTCTCCGCGCGTGGTCAGGTGTCCTCGCCCCGGCTCGACGGGCGACTCTCGTTTCGAGACACCGGTTTCCGCGTCGCCGAGTTGGGGACCTCGTTCTCCATCGGGAGCGAGTCGATCGAGATTCGCGACGGGGTTGCACGGTTTGCCGACTTTACGATCCGTGACCGTACCGGGAACCCGGCCGAGGTGACAGGGACGATTTCCACGGCGGAAGAATCGAGCGGGCCGACGCCGACAGCGGCGTTCGACCTCGATGTGACGAGCGAAGAGTTCATGTTGCTCGATACCGCGCCGGAACGCGGGAGTCGTTTCCACGGCCGGCTGATCGTCGACAGTGATCTGCGGTTTGCCGGCAGCCTTCTCGAACCGCGGGCGCTCGGCACCGTCGGCCTACGGGACGGCAGTGCACTCACCGTCGTGCTGAGTGACCCCGACGGCGCGGTGGGGGAAGCCGCGGGAGTTGTTCGATTCACCGACGATTCGGAAGAGGATGAAACCGATGAGCCGGAGCTCAATGCGCAGACGGTCTTCCGGGGAGTCGACGTGAGCGCCGAGCTACGGATCGACCCCGAGACCTCGGTAGACGTGGTGGTCGACGCCGATAGCGGGGACCGCCTGAGAATGCGCGGGGGCGGGGAGCTGAACCTCGGGATCGATCCGTCCGGTACACTGAGCCTTACCGGTCGCTATGCGGTAGATGAGGGCAGCTACGTGCTGTCGTTCTACAACGTCGCGAGGAGGGAGTTTCTGATAGCCTCCGGCAGCGCAGTCGTGTGGAGCGGCGATCCCCTCGATGCTACGCTCGATGTGCGTGCCGTCTACACCGTCAGAGCTTCGGTTTCGCCGTTGTTTACCTCGCGCGGGGCTGCAGATGAGCGTGCCGCATCGGCCGGCGAGCTTCCGTTCCATGTGGTCCTGACCATGCAGGGCACACTGCGCGAGCCGGAGATCGAGTTCTCCCTCGATATGCCGTCTGAGCAGCGAAATGCCATGGGTGGACTTCCCTACGCCGCCATACTGGACATCAACGAGCAGGAGTCCCGCAGGAACGCCCAGGCTTTCTCCCTGATAGTGCTCAATCAGTTCATCGCTGAAGACCTCTCCCAGGTCGACGAGGCGGCTGTTGCCGGTCTGGGCACCCGCCGCAGCGCAAGCCGGCTGCTGACCTACCAGCTCAACGCCCTGTCGCAGGGGATCATTCCCGGTGCCGAGCTTACATTCGACGTCGACTCCTACGAGCAGTACGGCCCGGAGGGGCCTGAGGGACGCACCGAGATCGGTGTGGAAGTCAGTCAGCGATTGTTCGACGAGCGCCTGATTCTGCGATTCGGCGGCCAGGTAGATGTCGAGGGCAGCCACGGCCGGGAGAGCAATCCGAGCGAAATACCGGGGGACGTGTCGATTGAGTACCTTCTTACCCCGGACGGGCGATATCGGTTGCAGGGTTTCCGCGAGCGTGACTACCGGGGTCCTCTGGAAGGTTCGTCGACCGCGACCGGGCTTTCGTTCATGTTCACCCGGACGTTCGATCGGCTGTTCCGCTCCCGAACCGAATCGGGCGATCAGACCGACGAGACCGAGCGGGAGGAACCGTGAAAGCGGAAGAGCCCGTGAGACGTCTCGTGTTCGCTCTGACCGTCGTGCTCGCGCTCTCGGGGTGTACCACGCTTCGTTTTCTCGATGAGGACGAGCGGTTGTACACCGGCGCGGAGGTCGACCTCGAGTCGCCGGAGCCGGCGCGCTCCCGGCGGGTAACTGAGTCGGAGCTCGAAGAGGTAGTGCGTCCGGGGCCGAACTCCACGGTCCTCGGATTCATGCGGCCGCGGCTGTGGCTATACCATCGCTTCGGGGAGCCCGAGGAGGTGGAAGAGGAGGAGCCGGAGGAGGGCATGCGTGCCCGACTCTACGAGCGTTTTGCGGAGTCGCCGGTCCTCTTTGACGAGGTCTCGCCCGGGGACAACGCCGATCGACTGCGCGCGTGGCTGCACAATCGCGGCTATTTCGATGCCGAGGTCGAGTACGCGATCCGCGAGCGGCAGCGGCGCGCGGGGCTGAGGTACGAGGTGCGAGCCGGCAAGCCGTACCGAATCGGCTCCATCGGGTGGCCACAGGGAGACGGCGAGCTCGTGAGGGCCATACGCGCGGCAACCGGCGACTCCCTGCTTCATCCCGGCGACCGCTACGAGCTTGCGACGCTGCGGGAGGAACGGGTCCGTATTGACCGTGCGCTCAAAGATGAAGGCTTTTATGCATTCAGCCCCGACTACCTTCTGTTCAACGCCCGCAGAGATCATGACGCGCGCACCGTGGACCTCGAGGTGGTGGTCAAGCCCGAGACATCCGACCGGACCCGTCGTCGACATCGCATCGAGGGGATCACGGTCTATGCCGATCGGCAGTTCGAGACACGCGAGCCGGCGGCGGAGACCGAGGGTATCGAGATCGGCTCGCGCTTTCGCTACGTGGGCGACGAGCAGCGCCTGCGCCCCGAGGTTGTAAAGAGCGCGATCCTGCTGCGACCGGGCGACCACTACAGCCGCAGCCGCCACCAGGAGACCATCGGTCGTCTCATGAGCCTCGGTGTGTTCCGCTTCGCGACCATACGCTACGAGTACGTGGGCGAAGGGGAAGCTCTCCGCGCCTTCGTGTACGGTACCCTCGAGCGTGAGAAGGTTGTTTCCGGTGAAGTACAGATGGTAACAAGATCGGATGACTTCGCCGGCCCGGGAGTCGAGCTCGGTTACCGCGATCGCAACACATGTGGTGGCGCCGAGCAGCTTCGAGTTGATCTTCGCTCCGCGTTCGAAACGGAGCTGGGAAGCGGTTCGGCGACTGTTGATTCCTGGGATGTAGGTGCCGACGTGAGCCTGGCGATACCCGGGATCGTAGCGTCGCGCGCCGGAACCATGGACTGGGAGGGGCCGGCGATGCCGCAGACGGAGTTCAGCACCGGGGTCAGCTCGGTGACCCGTGTCGACCTCTACAGGCTGGACCAGGTCAACGGCTCGGTTGGATACAAATGGAGTCCCCGGGCAACCGAACAGCACCGTCTTCGTCCCCTCGAGATAACCTTCGTGCGTCCCGGCGAGTTCAGCTCGGAGTTCTCAGAGCTTCTCGACCTGAACCCCGCACTGCAGCGCGATTTCGAGGAGCAGCTTATCCTCGGCGGGTCGTACGAGTACCTCTATAACGAGGGCCGCGAACCGCGGCGGCGAACCAACACCGTGGTGAACGTCGATGTGGACCTGGCGGGGAACCTCATATCGGCTGGATACGCCGCGGTCGACGGAGAGTATCCCGACGCGGATGATCCGCGCCGGGTTCTGGGGCGGTTGTACTCCCAGTTCGCCCGCGTGGACGGGGATGTTCGCTACTTCATTCCCGTCACCGAAGACAGCACGCTGGCGGCACGCGTGCTCGCCGGAGCCGGGTACCCGTTCGGAAACTCCGCGGCGTTGCCGCGCCCACTGCAGTTTTCGGTAGGCGGGACCAACAGTATCCGCGCCTTCCACCGCAGAACCATCGGTCCCGGGACTCTCGAGCCGGAAGCCGACGGCGGTCCCTCGATCGAGCGCACAGGAGACATCCGTCTCGAGACCGCCCTGGAGTATCGATTCCCGATCGTCGGCATACTCAAGGGCGCGATCTTTGCGGACGCCGGGAACATCTGGACGTTCGACCGCGACGGCGTGGAGGAGGCGGGGGTGTTCGACGCCGCGCAGGCGCTCGAGCAGCTCGCTCTCGGCGCCGGCTTCGGGCTCCGTCTCGATCCCTCCCTGGTAGTGCTGCGGCTGGACGTCGCCACAGCGCTGCGCAAGCCCTGGCTACCGGCCGGTGAACGTTGGGTAACGGGAGATGTTGATCCGACGGATCAATCGTGGCGCCGGGAAAACGTGGTATTCAATCTTGCGATCGGGTATCCCTACTAGCGATGTCCGAGGGCTGGAGACTCACGCGGCGACGGCGAGATCAATCGCCGCTCTCGGCCGGACTGTGGCCGAGGACCCCTGCAACTTGATATCTTGCCCGTATGAAGCTTAGCCGCACGGTCGTATTCGCGATCCTTGTTGCCCTTGTGATAGGCTCCTGCGCCAAAGAGGTCGTCGAGGAAGAGTTCTCGCCGACGGATTCTCACGAGAACTACCGCGACGCACTGACGAGCCTGGAGCTGGAATCCACCGAAATGGGGGAAGCGTGGATCGAGGCGGACCGGCGTGCAATGGAGCGTCCCACGGCCCTCGATCCGCCGGCGGCCGAGGTGGTGTTCTTCGACCCGCGCGAGCCCGGTGCGGTGGGGTATCGGTTCCCGGTCTCTCGCGGTCGGCGGGTGGAGATCCGCGTAGATGCCGAGCACGATCGCTACTTTGCCGATGTGTTTCGCGCTCCGGAGGACGAAGATGCGGAGCCTGAGCTCGTCGCGAGCCGGCCCGAGGGTGAAGACCTCATCGCGTTCGAGGCACGATCCAACGAATACTACCTGCTGCGCCTGCAGCCCGAGCTGCTTCGTGGCGGGCGTTTCGAAGTGCGGGTAACCACCGGGGCGGCCCTTGCGTTTCCGGTTGAGGACGCTTCGGCCGCCGATATCTGGAGCTTTTTCGGCGACGGCCGCGACGGCGGGCGGCGCATTCACCACGGTATCGACATCTTCGCGCCGCGCGGCGCGCCGGTACTCGCAACCGGGGAAGCGACGGTGATGCGGGTCGGTCGGCGCGACCGCGGGGGAAACGTCGTCGTCCTGCGGGATGAGGAACGCGACATCATGCTCTACTACGCCCACCTCGACGAGCAGCTGGCTACCCAGGGCGCCCGCGTAGCCGCCGGCGATGTAATCGGCACCGTCGGGAACACGGGGAACGCCCGCACGACACCGCCGCATCTTCATATCGGTATCTACCAGGGCGGCTGGCGGCGGCCGGTGGATCCGTGGGCCTATTTCGTCGACCCACCTGTGGTCGATCCCCCTGCCGTCGAGCATGCAGAGCTCGTGGGAAGCTGGGCGCAGGTGGCGCGTCCTGTGAACGCTTCCGCCGAGCTACCGCGAGTGACGGCCGGCCGCGTTGCCCATGCCAACCGGAATCCTTACCTGCAAGGCGCCGGTGACACCTTCGAAGGTGCCGAGGCAGACCTGCAGTCGGAGCCGGACCCGCCGCCCCCGGCGCTTGTTGCCGAGCTTGCAAGCGGCACGGCCGCTCGCGTCGTGGGCGCCTCGGGGGACCGCGTACGGATTCGCACGCCGGCCGGTGATACCGGTTACGTGGAGCTGAGCGCGCTGGCCGACGCGGATGCGGGCGGCACCGAGCGTACGCTCACCGAGGCCCATCTCCTGCGGGATCCTCGCGTGGGCGACGCATTCGGCGAGCTCGAGGCGGGGGCGCGTGTCACCACCGTCGGCGAGACGACGAGAGGAAGCCTGGTGCTTCTCCCGTCCGGTCGCGCGGCGATTCTGGATCCCGTGTCGGGCTCCTGAAGCAGCGTGCTACGTGATTGATGGGTCGATGGGGTCGCGTACCTCGAACATCTCGAGTGTTTGGAAGTCGCGGGTGTTGCGGGTGTAGAGAGTTCTCACCCCATGGGCCTTGAGCGTTACTGCCAACACGGCGTCGAAGGTAATGCGAGCCGAGAAGGCTGCGCGCCGCCACACTGCAGAGAGTCGGGGCATGAGGTCCGGTTCCCAGGCGCATGTAAGCCATCCCGACCGCCCTCGATACCATTCAATAGTCTCAGCGGCGTCGGCAGCGGAAAGTGGCGCGCGCAACACAGAGGGATTGCGCAGAAGCCGATACAGTTCAAACCAGACCTGGTCTGCCACGATCCAGGACGACGGCTCGGCAAGCGCTCGCCGTATCAGGCCGATTGCCGCCCCGTGCTCGGGGCAGTCGCGATTGACGGCGTAGAGCAGGATGCTCGTGTCGATGCTGTTCACTGTTGGTCGCCGTCCTCGTGTGCCTTGTTGCGCAGGTCCTGCGCCGGGATGAGAATTTCGCCGCAGCTGTAGGTCGGCGGCGTCTCCGCGACCGCACCCGGCTCCGACGTGCCGTAGCGCGAAAGCCAGAAGTCCACTGCGCCGCGGACGAGCTCGCTTACCGGCCGGTCCTCTGCGTCGGCGATCCGCCTGAGGCGGGCAAGTTGAGGTTCGGGAAACAGAATCTGCATCTTTTGCATGGATACATGCTATGCATGGATAATCTTGCGGTCAAGCGTTGTGCGCC
>CAZWNS010000066.1:5752-13995 GCA_964635245.1 uncultured Spirochaetaceae bacterium | reverse complement strand
CAAGGAATCCTGCTACATGAATGCTACATTTGGGCCAAATTCAGCATCAGCCGAATTGACCCAAAACCGTATGTCATTGCAATACAATGACGTATTTGCCGGAACCGGGACTCGAACCCGGACGGGCCGTACGGCCCAGGGGATTTTAAGTCCCCTGCGTCTACCAGTTCCGCCATTCCGGCACGCACCTGCGGGGCTCACGCGCATTCTACGGCGGCAGACTCCGTGGGTCAATCTGATTCGAGCCGTTGCACTGAGGCCTGCGGGGATCCGTTATTACACGTACTCATCATTGAAACGCAACAACACGTGACATGCCCGGGCGCCCACGATAGCGCGACAGCTTGAGCACGGATGAGTCCCCTCCCTCCGCGTATCGCCCTCGGCCGGAACGCGGCGCCGGCCGGCGCTCGGCGGCCTCAGAGCTTTTTCACCCACTCGGTCCACAGCGCGCTCTGCTTGGCTACCTCGAATCCCGCTGAGCGGTGAAGGGCCGCGCCGGCCTCGTTCCGGCGGGAGCTTCGGCTGTAGAGCTCCCGAATGCCGTCCCGGCGAAGGATATGAAACATGTCGTCGAAGAGTTTGCGTCCATAGCCGCGCCTGCGGTACGCGCGATCCACCGCGACATCGAAGAGATAGGCTGCCTCGGTATTGCGACTTCGTCGGGGCCATGGAGCGCAGCGATAGCATCCTATGATGTGTCCGCTATCGTCCTCGAGCAGGCGTATGATGTCGTCGCGAAAATCAATATGCTTGATGATGTCGTGCTTGAACTTCTCACGGGAGAGGCCGAAACCCGAGGAGGCGGCAGTTTCGTAGAGGAGGTTCAACAACTCCTCGAGGTGATCCGAGCGATACTCGATGATCCGCGTCCATGCCGGTGCCGGAGCTTTGCTCGAGGATGTCGTGTTTGTCGGCCGCCGCCTCAGCCAGTGGAGCATGGAACTACCCGCTGAATAGCCGGGAATCTATCGGCCGCCGTTCCGATCGAGCAGCTTCCAGTATGCACTGAGGTCGGCGTCCGAGGAGAACTGAATGCTGACCCGTGAGGTTTCCGTGTCAACGGGTTTGGTGTAGACGAGCTCTTCGGTGATGTGGAAGCTGCCGCTTCCGTCCTCGAGGGCGACGTCGAAACTCTGAATGTCGCCCGCGGCTATGGGTACCAGAAGTGCCATATCGTGCGGGCTCGCATCGATCGTGCGTGCCTCCACTTTGCGGCCGTCGCCGAAGTCGACGGTCACCGTCTGCAGTTCCGCCGGCAACTCCTCGGCCTCGATGCGGGTGTGCCTGCGACGCTCCTTGTGTCTCATCGCCCCCTCCTCGTGCGGTAAACGCGCCCCGGCCGTACCGGAACTCCCAGACCGTATTCTACACGGCCCGACCTGCCGCGGCAACCGCACCCGAGCCGGCTCACCCGGCGCCGAACTTTGCCTTCATCGCGGCAAAGTAGTCCGCGGCCTCTTCCTCATCGACCACCTCTTCCGGTTCCGACTGCGTGATGAGCTCGGCGGGGATCTCCTCCAGGAACGGTGAGGGGCGGCACTCGATCTGCTCCCGCATCACCTTCCGCGTGAGGCAGGACGTCATAAACAGGCGCTCCTTCGCGCGGGTAATGGCAACGTAGAAGAGCCGCCGCTCCTCCTCGATATTGCGCTCGGAGTCTTCGAGCGCCCGCGCGTGAGGAATGATATCGTCTTCCACGCCCGCGAGAAACACCACGCGCCGCTCCAGGCCTTTGGCGGCATGGATGGTCATGAGCCCGACCCGTCCCCCGTTCTTGTCGTCGTCGAGGTTGTCCTTGACCTGCAGGCTGATGCGGTTGAGATAGTCGAAGAGCGACGGCTCGAGGACGTCGGGGTCGTTTTCGTAGTCGCGGATGAACTCCACGAGAAACTGCACGTTTCGGAACCTGGCCGTGGCGGCGCGCTCGCTCTGCTGGTACTCCTGAACGAGGTGGCCCCAGTAGCCGATCTCGGTGATGAGCGAGGAGAGGACCTCCGACATCCGCGCGGCGGCCAGGAAGGCATCACGGTAGCTCTCGATGAGCTCGACGAAGGCGGCAAGATCTTCCCGTGCCTTCGACGGGAGGTGCGCATCGGCGGCGGCAACGACCTCGCGGATGGTGGAGTACATCGAAAGCTTCTTCTTCGCGGCGACCGTGTTGAGCGCCTCGAGGGACTTCCTGCCCACGCCGCGGCGGGGGGTGTTTATGATGCGCAACAGGCTGATGTCGTCGTCGTGGTTCGCCATCACCCGGAGGTAGGAGACGATGTCGCGCACTTCCTTGCGCTGGAAGAAGCTCTGTCCGCCTGAGACCTGGTAGGGGATGTTCTCGCCGAGGAATGCCTCTTCGATGTGGCGGGCGAGGCTGTTCGTGCGCACAAGGACGCCGATGTCCTCGTAGCGGACCCCGTCGCGCTGGGCGAGACTCTTGATCCTTTCGGCGATGAACGCCGCCTCTTCGCGCTCGTCGGCGGGGAAGTGCAGCTCGATGGGTCGTCCGTCGCGCAGTCCCGTCCACAGCTCCTTGTGTTTGCGGTCGGTATTGTTCGCAATGAGACGATTCGCCGCGGCGAGGATGGTGTCGGTGGAGCGATAGTTTCGCTCGAGCTTGATCTCGACCCGCTCGGGGAAGTCCGTTTCGAAATCCAGGAGGTTTCCGAAGTTCGCTCCGCGCCAGGAGTAAATCGACTGGTCGTCGTCTCCGACCACGCACACGTTGCGGTGCGTCTCGGCGAGCAGCTTCATGAACCGGTACTGATCGCCCGAGGTATCCTGGAACTCGTCGACGAGGACGTATCGGAACCGTTCCCGGTAGGCTTCCCGGATGTCGGCGAAGCGGCTCATGAGCTCGACCGGCAGGAGAATCAGGTCGTCGAAGTCGACGGCGTTGTAGAGCTTCATGTGCTCGCGGTACGCGCCAAACAGGTCCTTGTAGCGGGCCGGATCCTCGTCCCAGCCGCCGCGTCCGGTGCGGATGCGTGAGAACTCGTTCAGCAACCACGTGATCTCGCCCGGATCGAGGGTGAACTTGATCTCCCGGGCGGTCTCCTTGAGAAGTGATATCTGGTCGGCGGTGTCGTAGATGCTGAAGTTCTCCCGGTAGCCGAGACGGGCGATGTGCTGCTTGAGCACCTGCACGCCGAATGCGTGGAAGGTGGAGCAGGTGAGGTTTCGAAGCGGCTTGCCCGTGAGTACCTTTACCCGTTCACGCATTTCGCGCGCGGCCTTGTTGGTGAAGGTCAGGGCAAGGACGGCGCTCTGCGGTACGCCGTGGGCGAGCATGTGCGCGATGCGATAGGTGATGACCCGGGTTTTCCCCGAGCCCGCTCCGGCTATGATGAGGAGCGGCCCGTCGATCGTTTCCACCGCATTGATCTGTTCCGGATTGAGTTCGCTGTGGTAGTCGAGGCTGTGTGACATCGTTCACGCCATGCTACAGATATTCACGGCTCATGCAAGCACCTCGAGCAGGGATACGTATATCGGCCCGCGGCCTTCGGCGGAGTCGGGGAGGATGTGGTAGCCGTGGCGTGTTCGCTCCGCCCAGGGGGACTCGACGGGGCGCACCCGGAAGCGGCCCGCGCGCCTTTTTTCGGCCTTGTCGATAACACCGTCGTTTTCCTCGGGCGAGAGCGCGCAGGTGGAGTACAGCACGAGCCCGCCGGGACGGGCGGCGTCGATAGCGGCGGCAAGCATGGCAAAGGCCTGCACGGCGAGGTGCCGCGTCCTTGCCTTCGTCCAGCGCTCGAGGTGCTCGGGCGCCGAGAGCAGATGGCGTTCCGAAGAGCAGGGCACATCGAGGAGAATCCTGTCGTAGGCGTGTTGTTCGTAGAGACCCCACTTTGTCGCATCATGCCCTGTCACCGTGACGCGGCCGCGGATCGCCGGGGGAAGGTGATCGTCGAGGACGCGGCGCAGGCGCTCCCTGCGGGCAGCGGAGCGCTCGTTTGCAACCAGCCGGGCGTCGGTGTCCATGCCGGCCGCGAGGACGAGGGCTTTCCCTCCCGGCGCCGCGCACATGTCGAGAATGTCCGCGGCCCCCTCGAGGGGGAGCGACTCGGCGGCGATGCGCGAGGCGTCGTCGAGGTAGTAAGACCGGGTAAGCGGCGGCCCGAGCTCGGCATACGCCGGATCGGAGAGCAGCGCCGTGCGGAGCTCCGGCCAGCGCCCTGAGAAGACGGACTCGTAGTACTGCTCGAACCCCGGCCGGCCGCCCCGGTTCCCCATCACTTCCTCCATGCTTGACGCTCGGTAGCGGCCGCGGATACCGTATATCCCGTGAAGCTCAAAGCAGTCCTCTTCGACCTCGACGGCACGCTCCTCGATACGTTACCAGATATCCGAGATGCCATGAATACTGTCCTCGCCCGTTATGGTCTTCCTCAGTACGATACGGAGTCCTACCGGGAGATGATCGGGTGGGGAATCGGGCGACTCGCCGAGCTTGCGCTTCCCGAGGACTCCCGCGACGAGGTCGAGGTCGCCGAGCTCGCCGAGGAGATGCGCCGCGCGTATCGGTCGCATCCCCTCGCGTCCAGCGTTCCCTTTGCGGGAGTGCCGGAGCTCATCGGCAGCCTTCATTCGGCGAATGTGCCCATGGGGGTTCTGTCTAATAAAATGCACGAGCTTACACAACGCCTCATCATGAACGTCTGGGGCGAGGGCGTCTTCGCAGTGGTCTACGGGGCCCGTGACGATCTTCCGATGAAGCCTCACCCCGAGGCGGCCCAACGCATTGCCGTGGAGCTCGGCGTGAAGCCCTACGAGATGGTCTTCGTAGGTGATAGCGCCATCGACATGGAAACGGCGCAGGCGGCGGGTATGTACCCGGTGGGAGTGAGCTGGGGCTATCGGGATGTCGAGGAGCTGTGGATGCACGGCGCCGCGATGGTGGTGTCGAGCCCCGAGGAGATATCGCCACTGTTGCTCGGCGGAGCGCACGCCCGGCAGGCTACTGATTAGGCAACGCGAAACAGCGGAACAGGAGACGGCAGGATGGACCGACGGAAAATCGAACAACGCGCCAGGGAATACATCGGACTTGAAGCCGATGAAGGGTTTCGGGACGGCGTGAAGTCGCTTCTCGAGGAGGGAAACTGGGATGAGCTCTCCGACCGCTTCTACACCGACCTGGAGTTCGGCACGGGCGGGCTGCGCGGGGTGATCGGCGGGGGCTACAATCGCATGAACCCCTTCGTGATCCGCCGCGCCACGCAGGGGCTCGCACAATACGTCCTCCGCGAGGGGAGCAGCGGCCCGGAGGGGCGCCCGAGCGCGGTAATCGCCCACGACTCGCGGCGATACTCCGACACCTTCGCGCTGCAGACCGCGCTTGTGTTCGCGGCAAACGGCATAAAGGCGTACCTCTTTCCGTCGCTCCGGCCGACGCCGGAGCTCTCTTTCGCGGTACGGCGCCTCGGTGCCTCGGCCGGCGTCGTGGTCACCGCGAGCCACAACCCGCCGGAGTACAACGGGTACAAGGTCTACTGGAACGACGGGTCTCAGGTGGTCGCGCCGCACGATACGGCTATCATTGCGGAAGTTCAGTCGGTCACCACCGACATCCGCGCGATCGGCAGGGAGGACGCCCTCGAGCAGGGCCTGCTCGAGTACCTCGGCGGCGACATGGACGATGCATACGTGGAGGCGACGAAGGCCGTATCGGTGCGTCCCGAACTGCTGCGGGAGAAGGGCTCCTCGGTGAGCGTTGTCTATACGCCGCTCCATGGTACCGGCGCCATGCTGGTAGAGCGCATTCTCGGTGAGCTCGGCGTCGAGGTCACCACCGTGCCGGAGCAGCGCGAGCCCGACGGCGAGTTTCCGACCGTGGAGTTCCCCAATCCCGAGGAGGCCTCGGCCATGCAGATGGCCCTCGAACTCGGAACGCGGAAGGGCGCCGACATCGTTATGGGGACGGATCCCGACGCCGACCGCCTGGGGATCGCCGTGCCCGACGGGGAGGACATGCGCCTCGTCACCGGCAACCAGCTCGGCGTGCTGCTTGTCGACTACGTGTTTGAAGGGCTCGCGGAAACCGGTCGGCTCCCCGCGAAACCGGCCTTCGTGAAGACCATCGTGACCACCGAGTTGCAGCGCAAGGTTGCCGAGCACTACGGCGCGGCGGTCTACGACACCCTCACCGGTTTCAAGCACATCGCCGGTGTGATGCGGGACCTCGACGGACGCCCCGACGGCCCGACCTACGTCTTGGGTGATGAGGAGAGCTACGGGTACCTCATCGGCACGCACGTGCGGGACAAGGACGCGATCTCGGCGGCGCTCATGACCACCGAGATGGCGCTCTACCACGTCTCCCGGGGAAAGAGCGTTCTCGATCGCCTCGACGAGATCTACGAGCAGTTCGGATACTTCGAAGAGATTCAGATATCGAAGTACTTCCGCGGTCAGTCGGGGAAAGAGGTGATGGCCGGGCTCATGAAGACGCTCCGCGAGAATCCCCCCCGCGAGATCGCCGGCATTGCGGTGAGCCGCATCCGCGACGTCAAGGAGAACACGCTCTACGACCTCGAGCGCGGCGAGTACGTAGACGACATCGAGCTTCCGAGCTCGAATGTGCTGCAGTTCTTCCTCGCCGACGAAACCGTGGTCAGCGCGCGGCCCTCGGGCACCGAGCCGAAGATCAAGTTCTACGCCTCAGCCGCCGCCGAGGCGCAGGGGCGGCTCGATGAGGCGAAGCAGGAGGTCGCGCGAAAGCTCTCCGCGATCGAGGCCGAGATCAACGGAATAATCGAGCGCGCAGAGGCCGGCTGAGCGAGGGCGGCCGTGCGCCTACCGCCGCATCCGGCGGCGTTCCTCGGCGCTGCGGGCGATCTCCCGGACGGTCTGGTGGGCCTGCGCCTCGTCGGTGCGCCCGCGGTCGAGTTTCTCCTGCAGGGCGGCAAGGAATCTGTCCTCCATCTCGTAGAGGTCCGCCTCGAGCTCTCCCGACCACAGCAGATGCGCAAGCTCCTCGGGGTGATCCCTGTAGGAGAGGAGGCGATCCGCCTGCTCCCGGGCCAGATACCAGCGAACGTCGTCTATTGCGAGCTTGTGCTCGTCGAGCAGCTCCTGGATACGCATGAGCTTGCCATCGTAGTCGGGCAGGTCATCGTTGTCAATTTGAGCGAAACATGCTACCAGTGATCGCGATGGACGCTTCGCTCTCGGTCTCCGATATCACCTTTGTCGCCTTCGACTTCGAGACGACCGGGCTCCACCCGGCCACCGATCGCATCATCGAGCTCGGCGCGGTGAAGTTTCAGGATCGGGCCGTGCTCGGCACCTTCGACATGCTCGTCAATCCCGGCATCCCGATGACGGATGCGGCCGCGAACGTCAGCGGCATCACCGCGGAGATGCTTGCCTCGAAGCCGGCGATCGAGCAGGCGCTGCCCGACTTTATGGAGTTCATATCGGGGGCGGTGCTCGTCGCGCACAACGCGCCCTTCGACATGTCCTTCCTGCGCGCCGCCCTCGAGATCGCCGGAATGGGTGATGTCCCCAACGTGGTCATCGATACCCAGGTGCTCGCACAGAAGGCCTATCCGCGGCTTCGAAGCTACAGCCTGCAGAACCTCGTGAGCGAGCTCGACCTGACCCGCGGAAACGCCCACCGCGCGCTCGACGACGCGGTGATGTGCAAGGACCTCTTTCTCACCTGTGCCGAGGCGCTGAGCTTCATGGGAGAGATAACCCTGGGTGAAGTGCTGACCTGAGGACTCGGCCGCTCGGTGAGGGGCCCGACGACGAACGGCGCGAGGATGATCCCGAGGATCACCATGATGCCGCTGCGATTTTCCGAGAATCCTATCTTCCGAGAATGCGCAGCATGTAGAGCTCGAGATACCGCCTCAACGGCTCCTTGCGCTTGATCTCCGCGAGAGCCGAGTTCTGCGCCAGTTGTGCCGCCATGTGCTGCACACGGGCGCGCGTGGGCGGGGAGCTCCTGAAGACGGTCTTGCGCCGTCGGATGAAGTCGCGAACGAGGCTGTTAACGTCCTCCACGAGATTCTGTTGAGCGACCGGGTCGAGAAGAGGATTCCAGCGCTCGGCGAGCTCCTCGAGCGTCGTGTCCACGTTGCCGCCCGGGGGAACATACTCCTCCTGCAGCTTCCGGGCCGCCCGCCGTACGTCGGGCGACGCCCCTTTGGGCTGCTCGCCGCCGCGGGGCGCATTCGGACGGTCACCGAAGCGCACCGCCGTTGACTCGAGGGCGGCTGCGGCGAGATCGCCGTTCTCGC
>CAZWNS010000066.1:0-5652 GCA_964635245.1 uncultured Spirochaetaceae bacterium | reverse complement strand
CCGCGCCGGCCGCGCCGGGGAACGCCGCCGCCTCGCCCTCGCGACGCCGGCGTTTGCGGGCCACCCGCCGTTTCCTGCGCGGTGAAGGCTCGCCGAGGAACAAACGCTTCAGCCATGCAACGATCCCGCGCAGCACGGGCAGGGCCTGCCAGAAGGGCAGGCGCAACCGCGCATCGGAGAGCAGCTTGCGTCGGTCGATGTCGAGAACGACGGAGAGGGGGCGAATGCGCTGGTTCTTGCGGTCGAGCATTCTGTCGAGCTCTTCCTGGGCGCTGCCGAACAGCTTTAGCTCGGTCGCAAGGACGTGAAGAAGGTCGAAACGCAGCAGACCGTAGAGCAGGGGTTTGCGCTCTTTCAACATGGTGGTGAGAACATGCTCGAACGCGGTGTCGTCCTGCATTTCTTTGAGGACATCGTTTCGTCGCAATGCCGCCGTCCACTTGTCGGACAGCTCGCTCTCGAAGGCCTCCGACGCGTCCCGTATCTCGGGAAAGACGATCTTGAACACCGAGTCCTTTCTGATGTAGTAGTCGTGGCCGTCCGCCGAGCGCGTGCGGACGAGCTCCGGCATGTGGGAGTCGTCGGGGGCGAGCAGCTTCTCTTCTATGAACGAATCGATGCTCTTGCGCGGGCAGCGTTTGACGAGTGGTACGCCCTTGGCGTCGGTGAAGCTGTGGATATCCGAGAGACGGTAGGCGTAGGGCTCCTTTCTGAGTTTTGCGTCCACGGAGTTGAGCGCCGAGTCGATATCCTTCTTTCGTTGCTCCACGCCCTTGTAGAACACGGCGTAGTAGCCGATGAGGTAGGCCGCCCGGCAGTAATCGACCTCCTCCTGCTGTGCCTCCTGTTTCTGGCCGAACTCCTTTATGATTGCGCTCGAGAGCGACGTCCAGAAATGGAAGGTGAACTCGTTCGGATGATGGATCGCTTTCAACGAATCGTCGGGGGTTGTGAGGATCTTGTTCAGAGTCTCCTTCAGCGCAACGTCCCGATTTGGAAACACCGCGCGCAGCTTGCTGTGCATGTAACCGGCGTTTCTCTTGTTGCGCAGATAGTCGCGGATCTTCTGAAGCGACAGGGCGGCGAGGGTGTGCCTGACCACTCCGAGGGTTGACACGATGCTCTGCAAGTCTTCGGGGAACATGAGCCTCAGCAGGGTGTCGTCGGCTCGATCGGTCGCGCCGAGCCAGTCGAGAAAATCCGTGCGGACGTGGACCGCCGTTATGAGCTCGTTCGGAATCGTGATACCGAGGGTTTCTTCGGTCGGAAAGGGATCGGAAGAGCGCTCGCGGAGCTTTTCGTAGGCGGCATTGATGATCCGCGGATAGTACTCCGTATAGTACACGCCGACGATGCGGGAATCCTCGTAGCTCAGACTGACGCGACCTTCGGACTCGAGCGAGATGAGATGGGCGGTCAGAACGTTCTCGGTATTGTCGTCGAGGTCGGACAGCTCGGGGGAACCCTCGGCGTATTTCTCGAGATACCTATGCGTGAAGCTCAGTAGCTTGTCGAACGTGACCCTCGGATGGCCGCTGCGTTTGGCAAGTGCGAGCAGAATGCGTGCCACATGATCGGGGGATGACATCCCTGCGTAACTCCCCCGCAAGTATATACTCTCTGCCCATGTTTGACAAAAGCCCCCCCCGGCCGTAGAATACCGTCGCGATGCATTTCCGACTGCGGCTGCTTTCGACGCTTGTAGTGCTGATACTCCTCTTTTCCGCTTGTGCGGGGGGGCCGGAGCCGGACGATCCCGTATCGCGGGATGTGCCTGCTGAGACCGAGCCCGAGGAACCCGAGCCGGAGGAGCAGGAGCCCGAGGACGCCATGGCGGCGGAAGACGACGCGGAGGAGCCGATCGAAGTCTCCGAGGAGGTCTATGAGCAGACCTTCGACGAGATCGAGGCCACTATCGAGGAGCTCAACGCCGTTATCGGCGCACGAGACTTCGATGGGTGGAAGACGTACCTCACCGAGGCGTATGTCGAGGAGTATTCGGATTCCGAGCGGCTTGCGGAGATTTCCGAGATGCCGATCCTCCAGCGAAACGATGTCACGCTGACGAGCCTGCGCGACTACTTTGACTGGGTGGTGGTACCCAGCCGCCAGGACGCCCGCCTCGACGATCTTCGGTTTCTCAGTGAGAACGAAGTAGACGCCGTTATGGAGATCAACGGAGACTCGGTCATTCTCTATCGACTGCGGAAGATAGACGGACGCTGGAAAGTTGACGCGGCTTAGTATATACTATGCAACAAGAACGTTTTGCGACCTGCTGTCGGAGGAGATTCTGATGAACAAGCTAAGCGTCCTGATCCTCGCTATGATCGTGCTCGCCTCGTCGACGTTGTTCTCCCAGAACGAGGACGATGAGGGGGCGGCGGCCGATCAAACGATCGAAGAGCTGTATCTCAGCCAGGATATCGAGTTGCAGATCATACGCGGGCAGGCGCTGGCCAACGACCGGGAGATGAAGCTCCTGGCGCTGCAGAGCATTCGCCAGATGGTGGAGGACGGCAGTCTCAGTCAGGAGAATCCCGGCCTCTTCTCCGTCCTCGAATCGCTCGCCACCGAAGGGACTCAACGCCAGGTTCGATCCGGCGGCGCGGTCATCAACAACCACCCCGATATTCGAAGGCAGGCGGCGCAGCTGCTCGGTGAGGTCGGTGGCACACGCGCCCGGGAAGTGCTCATTGACGTGCTGCAGGATGATCCCGAGACGATGGTCCTCTCGGAAGCCGTCTATGCGCTGGGCGTCATCGGCGAGAACGAGGATAATCGGGCGATCCGCCACATCACCCGTGTGCTTTCGTTCCAGAATGCCGCGGAGGCGCCCGACAATAACCTCGCCTACGCTTCGCTTCTTGCCATCGAGAAGATTGCAGAGTCTCAGGGCGGTCTCTCCGATCCCGAGGCCATCAATGCCATTCTCGGAGCGGCGGGGGGCAACTACATTCAGGCGGTCCGTCTGAAGGCCGTCGACGTCATTTCGAGCCTTCGGGCCCGGGATTGAGGTAGCGCGTACGGCATAGAGATCCCGCTTCTACACATATGGTGCACGTCTACAGGCTCGGGTACTTTCTGCTGAAGTACGGTACCATAGGCATCCTGCTTGTGGTCTTCTACGCAAATACCGTCATAAGCGCTCAGGCACGACCGAATCTCTACACCGACATCGAGATGCTGCCATACAACGAAGTCGGCTTACTGCTCGGTACGAGCAAGTATGCGGCGGGTGGGCGCGTGAACCTGTTCTTCGAGTATCGCATTCGTGCGGCGCTGGAGCTGCTCGAGGCGGGAAAGATCGACTACATCATCGCAAGCGGTGACAACAGCCACAGCTCCTACAACGAGCCCGTCCGCATGAAGGAGGAGCTCGTTGCCCGGGGCGCGGACGCGGAGCGAATCTACCTCGACTACGCCGGCTTTCGCACCCTCGATTCCGTCGTGCGCACGAGCCGCGTGTTCGGACGCGCCGAGTTCACGATCATTTCTCAGGGTTTTCACGCCGAGCGCGCGCTCTACGTTGCCCGCACTCAGGGGCTCGAGGCGGTTGCCTACGGCGCGCGGGACGTCGAAGGCCCTGCCGGCGTGTCCACAAGCCTGCGCGAATACTTTGCACGGGTCAAAGCCCTTCTCGATGTGCACGTGCTCCGCGCCCAGCCGAGGTTCCTCGGCGATCCGATCGACGTCGGTCCGCAGCTTGACGTCGGGGATAGCCCGAGCAGGCAGCGATGAGGACGCCCCGCTCACGAGGCGGGGCCGGACAGGGTGAGCAGACGCGTTGCCGCAGCGGCCGCCGCGTTCGCGACCACGGGGTCGGTGTCGGTGCGCAGGCTCTCGATCCGCGGCAGGAGCTCCAGCGCACCGGCGTTCGCAGCGGCGATACAGGCGTTCCGCACGAGGCCCCGGCGTTTCGCCCGCAGGAGAGGCGACCCGGCGTAGCGCGCCCGCACGTCGGCATCATTCTCGAGCTCGAGCAGCTGTGCGAGCTCGAGGCGTGGACCCGCGATCGGGCGTCTGAAGTCTTCCTCGGCGGTGGGCCGGGCCCGCGCGTTCAGCGGGCAGGCTTCCTGACAGCGGTCGCAGCCGAACACCCACGTTCCCATCCGTTGCATCAGTGCCGGCCCGATGGGGCCGGCGTGCTCTATGGTGAGATAGCTGATGCAGAGCCGGGCGTCGAGCTCGTAGGGCGCGGAGAGGGCCCCCGTAGGACAGGCCTCGATGCAGCGACGACAGCCCTCCGGGCAGCGTGTGCGCACACCATCGGGGCGCGGCGTCTCCTCGACGTGAAGCGTTCCGAGGACCTCGCCGATGAAGAACCAGCTACCGAGCTCGGGATGGATGAGCAACGTGTTTCGTCCCTGGAACCCGAGACCGGCGCGCGCGCCGTAGTAGCGCTCTGAGAGCGGCGTCGCGTCGGTAAAACCGCGGAACCGGTGCCCGTCGAAATCGGTCGTGAGCGCCCGGGCAACGCGCGTGAGGCGTTTGCCGAGTGTTTTGTGGTAATCACGCCCCCACGCGTAGCGGGCAACGCGCCCCCGGGCGTATCGGGCGGCGGGGTCCGGTTGCTCGGCCCGCGGTGAGGGCTGCGGCCGCGGCGGCTCGGGCTGATAGTAGTTCAGTGCCACGAGGACGATGCTTCGGCAACCGGGGAGCATGCGCTCGGGCCTGTACTTCGCCTCGCGGTGGCGGTGCATGTAGTCCATCTCACCGGCCCGGCCCGCATCGAGCCAGCTGCCGTAGGCCGACTCAGCGTCCGGCGCCGGGTCGGCCCCGGTGACGGCGAGCACGCGGAGGCCCTCGGCTTCGAAGTAGGGCCGGAGCCGGTCGAGCGGTAGGTGTTCGGGTGAGCGTATTGACGGCACGAGCTTCCCTTGTAAAATTCTCTCTCGTTGAGACTACCGTTCCTGCCAGTCGGAGGACAAGATGGCCGGGGATCCATACGACATACTCGGTGTGCCGCGGGACGCCGGTGACGAGGAGATCCGTCGCGCCTATAGACGTCTCGCCAAGCAGGAGCACCCCGACGCCGAGGGCGGCGACGAGAATTACTTCTGCCGCCTGAACGACGCCTACGAGGCAATCCGTACCCCCGAGCGGCGACGTGCCTGGTCACGGGAGGGTGCCCGGGGAGAGGGTGCTTGGGGAAAGGGCCCCTGGGGAGAGGGTGTCCGGGGCGGCCCGGGAGCCCGAGCGGGGGCCGGCGCCCGGCCGCGCGAGCGCGCGAGCTCCTTGCTCGGCGGGGATCTGTTCAGCCTTTTCGATCGGATATTCGGCGGGGGCATGCCGGGCGACGATACTCGAGGCACGGACGGGCACTACCGGCTCGAGGCTCGGCTGACGCCCAGGGAAGCGCGGGACGGCATTTCGATGGAGATCGAGCTGCCCGACGGCCGCCACCATATTGATGTCCCGCCCGGCGTCCGGGATGGTGACGTGCTCTCCTTCAGCGAGAGCTCCCCGGCCGTCGGACGGATCTCCGTGGAGCTCGAAGTAGTCGTCGGGTAGCCTGCTCGTTGACCGGGGCGTCGGCACTTCGCTATAATACCGCCACGCATTCCGGGATGTAGCCTAGTGGCTAAGGCGCCTGCTTTGGGAGCAGGAGATCGGAGGTTCGAATCCTCTCATCCCGACATCCCGCGCTCA
>CAZWNS010000065.1:0-14222 GCA_964635245.1 uncultured Spirochaetaceae bacterium | reverse complement strand
CCTGGGGGCTCGACGGTAAGGTCGAATACGCGCTCGAAGGCGCGATCTTCGTCACCGGCGCCGCGGTCCAATGGCTGCGCGACGAAATGCACATGGTACACGACGCCATGGATACCGAGTACTTCGCCACCAAGGTCGAGGACTCCGGCGGCGTCTATATGGTGCCGGCGTTCGTCGGCCTCGGCGCACCGCACTGGGACATGTACGCCCGCGGCGCCATCGTCGGCCTGACGCGCGGCTCGAGTAATGCCCATGTCATCCGGGCCACACTCGAGTCGATCGCCTACCAGACGCGGGACGTCATCGAATGCATGGAGACCGATTCGGGCATCGAGACGAAGGAGCTCAAGGTCGACGGGGGGGCATGCGCCAACGACTTCCTGATGCAGTTCCAGTCCGATATCCTCGGGGTCCCGGCCATCAGACCGAAGATCATCGAAACCACCGCCCGCGGCTCGGCCTTTCTGGCCGGTCTGGCGGTCGGATTCTGGAAGAACAAGACGGACATCCTCAACAACTTCGACATCGATCGAACCTTCGAGCCCGCGATGGAGGCGTCGCGCCGCGACGCATTGTACGGTGGATGGAAGAAAGCCGTCGACAGGGCCCGCGACTGGGAAGAGAAGGAATAGCGCATAGACGGGCTCAGCCCGACCAGTTTCCCGCCTCCGAGAGCAGGCGCGCTTCGATGATCTTGCGGAACCGACGCGCCTCGCTCGAATCGGGCTCGAGCTCCAGCGCGGCATCGCAGTCGCTGAGCGCTTTCTGGTAGTCGCCCATGTCGAAGTAGACTCCGGCGCGCGCGAACAGGGTGTCGAAGCGGCCGAAGTCCAGCTGGAGGCAGCGGTTGAGATCGGACAGCGCCTCGCCGAACGCCCCGCGCAGCCGGTAGACCATGCCGCGGTAGTAGTAGGCCTTCCAGTTGTCGTCGTCGAGCTCCAGCGTGCCCGTGAAGTCGGCGACCGCACGGTCGTAGGAGGACATGGCAAAGTATGCCATCCCCCGATGTATCAGCACGATCGCACGAAGATGAGAGGTGATGTCGGAGTCGAGAATCTCGGTGTAGAGCTCCACCGCGCGCTCGAACTCCTGCCGGTTATGGGCCTGCAGCCCCCGCAGCAGCTGTGCCTCGATGGTGTCGGAGGCGATGCTGAGCCGTGAGGGATCCATCAGGTCCGGCGGCTCCCCCTCCGCCGGCTCATCCTCGGAGGGATGCTCGTGGGGCAACCCCGAGGCGCGCTGAATCTGGTTCCAGAACTGACGCCGTCGTTTGAACATCTCCGCGTGGAGGCTGCGGTGATAGTCACGTATCTCCTGGAAGATGAGGTCGGCAAGCGTGAGGTTCGCATTGAGCGCGGCGAGCTTTCGCTTCAGCGGCTCCTCGAACGGCGCGTTGTCCGCCTTGTACACGAGCTCATGCTCGACTTCCGCCCATGCGTCCTGGAGGATGGTGCGCAGCTGTATCTCGCAGTGGGGCTCGGCGTCGAGCTCCAGATCGCCGTACTCCCCGGGAGGAACTCGCACGAGAAGATGTGTCGATTCATATCCGAACTCCCGCGAGGAAAACTCGGTCCCCTTGCGTTCGAGCTCCAGCACTTCGTAGGTGTCCGAGAGCACCTGCTCGACCCGGGCAAGGTCACCGAGGAAGGCGCAGACGATCCGTACCCCGAACAGGTCGGGGATGCTGATCTCGCTCGCCCGCTCTCCCGCCTCGTCGCCTCCCGTCATCCGAGCCCGGCCGACCAGTTTGGCGTACAGGCTGTCGAAGGATTTGACCCGCGATCTGATCGTCGGGTGGAGGTGGGAGACCTCGAGAGTCCGTCGTACCCCCGACACCACACGGTCGAGCAGCTCGCGATAGGTTGCCTCCGACTCCCGATACCGTGCCTTGAGAGCCGTGCGGCTGACAAGAGGAAGCTCGATACGATTCATGTAGTACCACTATATCATGGCATCAGGAGCCCGTATCGGCAAGGGTGGTGAGCTCGAATCGGTCATGAATGCCGAGCTTGCGATACCCGTTCGATCGGTGCTTCTTTACGGTCACGGGGGCGATGCCGAGGTGCTCGGCGATTTGCTTCGCGGTGCTGCCGTTGAGCGTGAGCTCGAGGATTTCGACCTCCCGGGTGGTAACGCTGCGCCCCGCGATGATCCGCCGGGGCAACTGCCGCCATGCCCGAGCACCGTAGGAAGCCGACCGTGTAATCCCGCCGGCGGAACGCGCGCGTCCGCGCGCTCGGCGTGTATCGGCGGACGGCTCGGCGACGACGGCACCGCGCTCGCCGTCCGGACCGTCGCGGTCGGTGCGGTGTGCGGCTACATCGCGCAGGACACAGACGAAGCCGCGGTTGCGCCCGTAGGCAAGCAGGGGCGTAACCGAGGCTTCGAAGACCCGGTCACTCTCGCTCCCGATGAATGTCAGGGGGATGATGGCAAACACCGGGGCATGAGCGGCGATGCGATCGGCTCCGAGCTTACGAAAAACGCCCTCCGCCTCCCGATAGCTATGGACCGACAGGCAGGCGGCAAGCGGTGTTCCGCGAAGGCATCGTCGTCCGTCCCGAAAGCGCGCCACAAAGGAGGGACTCGCGTACTCGACCACAAGCTCACGACTGAGGATGAGGATTCCATCCGCGGCAACGTGGAGAAAGGCGCGGGCGTCGGCATCGGCACGTCGCGCGCCCACCCCGGCGATCGTATGTGCGAGCACCGTCTCGTCGGAAAGCACGAGACGGTTGAGCACCGCATCGAGCTCCCCGCTGTGGTCTCTCAGGCGGCCCGCCGCTCCGGTGGACGGTCGCGAACGCAGAGCCTCCGACGCGGTGATGCGAGAGAAGCTCCGGATAAGCGTGCCGAGACCGCGGCACGGGAGCTGCTCGACGAAGAGCAGACACAAAAGAATGACCGGAAGGTTCGCGGCGAGAGCCGCCAGCTGTCGCGAGAGGGCCGGGACGTCCCTGTCGGTGCCGAGGGAGACGAGCAGGTAATGGAGATCGACGACGATACGCACCGGCCGAAGAGACGGTCGACCGCGCCAGCCGGACGCGGAGCGTCGTATGAGCTCTACCGCCGTCTCGGCATCGAGCGGCGCCTGCTCGACAAAGGATTCGGCGGCAAGTCTGCGGTAGCGGGTCGGGTCGCTTCCCGCGCCGAGATGGGAAAGCAACGCCCGGATGCCGGCTTCCGATCGCGCATCGAGAATGGTGAGGAGCCGTTCGTCACGCTCGAGGCCGGAGAGCAAAAAGTGAACGGCTGCATGCATTCGCTCCGTTTTGCTTCTGTACAGACACAGTATGCTCTCGCGGGCCTCGAGCGCAGACGGGAGATGCATGACCCGGATTATATGGAATTACGTCGCCGATGCAAATTCTCCGCCGTCAACGGCGCTGCTCGAACATGCTGGAAAGCTCCTCGCGTACCTGCTCGACCACGCCCTGGTATTGCTCCCGCAGACGCCCGAGATTGTCCTGCAGCGTCTTGCTGAACTCGGGATCCGACGAGGGATCCAACTGCACCTGGGTGCCGTACTGTCGCGAAAGCTCCTGCTCTCGCTGCCGCATCCGCTGCGCGTACTGATTGCGAATCTGCTCGATGAGCTGCCGGCGGTTTTCGAGGTACTGCTTGAACAGGCCGTGCACCTGCTGGAACAGGTAGTCCAGGTCCCGCCCCTTGCCCAGCACCACGGTGAGCCCTTCGCGCAGCGCCGTCAGGCGCTCGAGCTCTTCCTCGGAGCTCGGTAGAGAGATCGCAGCGAGCACGACCTGGGAAAAGCCCTCTTCGACCCAGGCCCGGCGCTCGCCTGAATACTGTTTGAGCTCCTTCTTGAGATCGAGGTCTCTTTCCTCCTGCAGACGCGATGCGAGGCGTTTTCCCGCGTTCCGGTGCTCGTGGGCTTCAATGGCCTTCGGATCGCTCTCTACGTTCTTCGTCTTCTCGAGTGCCAGCTCGAGGGCGCTCTTTATTTCTGCCACTGATACTCCCCCTGCGGTCGGTTGGTGTGCGCTGGATAGATGATATCAGCAAAGCGGCGCCGGGAGAAACTACCCACTGATCACCCGCTCGTCGGTTATGACGCGATCGATCCGCACGTCCCAGTCGTCTCGCGGCACGTGCTCCACCAGTTGCTCCTCGAAGCAGACGCCCACCGTCATTGCGCTCCGCGGACACGCCGCGAGAAACCGGTCGTAGTAACCGCGCCCCCTCCCCAGTCGGTAGCGATCGAGATCGAAGGCGAGCCCGGGCACGATGACGAGGGCGCCTTCGGCGGCCGCCCCCGCCCCCGACCCTGGTCCCGGCTCGCCTCCGCCGGGCGCGATCGACGGCAGATCCGCGGGCGGCTCATCGATTCCGAACCGGCTGCGAACAAGCGGCCGGTCGGGCTCGCCCATCCTGTGGAAGCAAATGTCGTCGCCCGCCACGCGCGGCAGCGCGAGCACCTTCCCCTCCTCGATCGCCCGGCGGCACACCTCCGCGGTCTGCACCTCCCGGGGCATGGAGACGAAACAGTAGACCTCGCGCGCCCGCCGCCACCATTCGCCTTCGAACAGGCGCTCCTCTATTCGCTTACTCTTCTCGAGGACGGTGTCCACGGGTAGCGCCTTCAGCAGCTCCAGCACCTCCGCGCGCAGTCTGCGTTTCTCCTCGCTCATTCCGCCGAACTCCCGACCCGCGTGACCGGCGGCCGCAGGGTCCGCAGGGCCCACACCAGGCGCTGCACCACCGTGATCGCGGTCATCGCCGCCATCACGTAGGCGAGGATCACGAATACGCCGGGGAATGCGATGAAGAGAGTGTAGAACACGATGGTCTCGGTCCCCTCAATAAGCCCCGAGGGCATGAAGACACTCGTGGTCGCGGCGTGTGCGTCCACGCGGCCCCGCTTCTCCATGAGCGCCGACAAGTACATCCACGAGGCGATGTTCACGTAGAATACCGCCAGCAACACGGCGACCGCGGTGAGTACGAACGGAGACGGAAAGGCCAGCGCCATGCCCAGCGGAATGAGGGCGTACGCGAGGACGTCGAACAGCATGTCGAGATAGCCGCCGAGATCACTCTGCTTTCCCGATCGCCGCGCCACCGCTCCGTCGAGGCCGTCGAGCAGCCGGCCGAGCAGCCAGAACGTCGCGCACCGGAGCATCTCGTGATCGAGCAGACAGACGAACGCCACCACAGAGAAGGCGAACGCAGTGATCGTGATGGCGCTGGGATGCACTCGCCGGGCCAGCACCCCGGCGATCGGCGAGACGATACGATCCTTCACCGGCCGCACCATTCGATCGAGCACCGCCGCCCTCCTCGCTACCTGCTTGCTCCGCCGTCACGCCGCGGACACACCGCGATTCTGCGGTATCTGAGAGCCTGTTACAAGGCGCCGGCGCTCAGCGCTCCACGCGTGCGCTTCCCCCGCCGACGAGCTTCTCGACCTCGCGCAGTGCGGCGAACGAGGTGTCCCCCGGCGTGGTCATCGCCAGCGCACCGTGAGCAGCCCCGTAGTTCACCGCCGCCTCAGGACTCTTCCCGGACAGAAAGCCGTAGATCAGCCCCGAGGCGAAGCTGTCACCGCCGCCGACGCGATCGAGAATCTCGAGCCCCGGCCGGTGGACCGCCTCGTGGAAGGTGCCGTCGTAGTACAGGATTGCCCCCCAGTCGTTGACGCTCGCGGTATGCACATCACGCAGGGTCGTGGCAACGGCCTTGAAGTTCGGAAACTCCGTCACCACCCGCTCGATCATCTTCTTGAACTTCCCGCTCTCGATACCCGTGACATCATCACCCATGCCCTCGACTTCGAAACCGAGGGAGGCGGTAAAGTCCTCCTCGTTTCCGAGCATGACATCGACGTATTGCGCGATCTCCCGGTTGACCTCCCGGCACTTGTCCTTGCCGCCCCGGTTCTTCCAGAGAGAGGCGCGGTAATTGAGGTCATAGCTGATCACCGTACCGCTTTCGTGGGCAGCCTTCATGGCATCGATGAGGACCTCAGGCGCCGTATCGGAGAGGGCCGCGTAGATTCCGCCGGTATGGAACCAGCGCGCCCCTTCTTGGGCGAAGATCCGGTTCCAGTCGATGTCACCGCGTTTGAGACGGCTCACCGCGGAGTTTGCCCGATCGGCCACCCCCAGCGCACCGCGCACCCCGAAGCCGCGCTCGGTGAAGTTGAGGCCCACCCGGCAGTCGGCACCGATGCCGTCGAACGGCATCCATTTGATATGCGAGGTATCGACGCCCCCCTGGAGAATGAAGTCCTCGAGGAGCAGGCCGACATCATTCTCCGGGATGGCGGTCACCACGGTGGTATCCAGCCCGAAACACTTCCGCAGCGCCCGGATCACGTTGTACTCACCGCCACCCTCCCAGACGCGGAACTGCCGCGTAGCCCGTATCCGTTCGTCACCGGGGTCGAGCCTGAGCATGATCTCCCCGAGGGAAACTGCATCCCATTTGCACTGCGATTTCGGTCTGATCTCCAGTTCGGCCATGATTTCCGCTCCTCGATGTTAAGGGTGAAATACGCACCTGCCCGGCGCATGGATCGACGATAGCGCTCCCGCGGGCGGATGGACGCCAGCTTAAACCGGCGATATGCCGGTGTCAAGAAAACCGATCTCCCGCTATAATCGGGTAGAGAGGCTTCCCAATGAATACGCGAGTGATTGTCTTTGCAACCAGCTTCCTCGACGAGCTCATCACACATCCACCCGAAGAGGGTACGGGAACGCGCATTCTCGACTCACTCGAGGCCGATACCGGCGTGCGGATTGACTACCGGTGCGAGCGCCATCCCACCGAGCCCCTGACACCCGCCGAGCTCGACGGTGCCACGGCGGTTATCGCCGACCTCGAGCACTATGACGCCGGGCTCCTCGATCGGGTCGGCGTGGGCGCCGGAGGAACACTCGGCCTCATCGCGCGATACGGCATCGGCTATGATTCGATCGACGTCGCCGCCGCCACCGCCGCGGGGGTCATAGTGTCGAACACACCCGGCGCCAACGCCGGGCCTACCGCGGAGTGGGCCGTCGCCACCATGCTCGACGTCGCCGGCCGCCGCATTCCCCATTACCGCAGCGCACGTAGCGGCAGGCCGAAACAGGGACCGAGCCGCCTCGACGTCAGCGGGCGAACCGTGGGCGTCGTCGGCACCGGCAGCATCGGCAAGCACGTCGTGGAGCTGCTTTCGGGCTTCCGGATGAACGTCATCGCGACCGACCCCTATCCGGACGAAGAATGGGCGCGCGAGCACGGCGTGAGCTACGTGTCGCTCGAAGAGCTCTGCTCGAGGGCCCAGTTCATCACCCTCCACGCGGCGGTGAAGAAACAACTCATCGGCCCTGCCCAGCTCGACCTCATGCACCCGACCACCGTGCTGATAAACTGCGCGCGCGGCCAACTCGTCGACGAAGAGGCCGCGTATCGCGCCGTCATGGACGGCGAGCTCTGGGGCTACGGCCTCGACGAAATCTGGACCCGTGAGGATCTCGACCTCGACGGTCTGAACATCGCCGTCAGCCCGCACGTGGGCTCAGACACCGACTCGGGAAAGGCGAACATGCAGGCGGCAAGCGCGAGGGCGGTCTCCGACTACGTGCGCGGCGGTCGCCCCGACTCTGTCGTCAATCCTGAGGTTCTCGGGGTGAAATCTCGGTGAACTATGCTGCCCGACCGGTACGATGGGGCATCGTCGGCTGCGGTAACGTCACGGAGAAGAAGAGCGGGCCCGGCTTTCAGAAGGCCGAGGGCTCGGAGCTCGTGGCGGTCATGCGGCGCAACGGCACCCTGGCGCGTGACTACGCCGAGCGCCACGGCGTGCCCCGCTGGTACGACGACGCCGCCGAGCTTATCGCCGACCCTGATGTGGATGCGGTCTACGTGGCGACGCCGCCGTCTTCACACCTCGCGTACACTCGCATGGCGGCGGCGGCGGGGAAGCCGGTCTACGTGGAGAAGCCGATGGCACTCGACGCCGCGCAAGCCGAGGCGATGGTGAGCGCCTGTGAGGCGGCGGGTGTCGGACTCTATGTCGCCTACTATCGGCGAGCCCTTCCGCGCTTCCGTCGTGTCAGGGAGCTTGTTGGCGGGAACGTAATCGGAGCGGTGCGTACGGTATCCACCGAGCTGTGGCGTCCGCCGGCCGAGCCGGGTAGCGACGGCTGGCGTGTCGACCCCTCCGTGGCCGGGGCGGGCTATTTCGCCGACCTTGCCGGTCACACCCTCGACTTTCTCGACTACCTGCTCGGTCCCGTGGCCGAGGCGCGCGGCTTTGCAGCGAACCAGGCCGCTCTCTACGACGCGGAGGACGTGGTAGCGGCCGGCTTTCGCTACAAGTCCGGCGTACTCGGGACCGGGCTGTGGTGTTTCACAACCGGCACCTCCCGGGACGTGACCGAAGTCGTGGGAACCGACGGCGCGATCAGATTCTCGTCATTCACCACCGACCCGATCGAGCTCGAAACCGAGGCGGGAGTCGAGAGGATTGCCGTCGAGAATCCGGAACACGTACAGCAGCCACTCATTCAAATGATCACCGACGAGCTTCGTGGCCACGGCCGCAGCCCGAGCACCGGTCGCACGGCGCTTCGCACCGCCGGCGTGATGGAGAGTGTTCTCGGGGATTACTACCGCCCCGTTTGAGGTATCAAGAACCGTGTTGGTGAAGCGTCGATACGTCGTTGCAGGAAAACAAGTTCTGCGTGATTCCGCTTGCAGGACTGCGCCGCGAAGGCCGTGTCGCGGATAAGAAGCTACATCGCTTGAACTTGTCCGTTATCTCACCAACAAGCTCCTTGATACCTCCCCTGGGTAGCTTACACCTTTTCGATTCCCAGAAGCCCGATGTGCTTGTCGAAGTGCGCTTCGAGTAACTCGTAGTACACCTCTTCGTTTTCGTGGAGGAACCGGAAGAACGGCTCCCGCAGCTCGGGGTCATTCAGCAGCCCGCCGTAGGAGATGTGCAGGAACTGCCGCCAGTTCGGATCGTCGAGATATGACGGGAGATGCTCGTCGGGCACCTCGTCGAGGGGCCGCACGTTGCTCACATCGGCGGTGATATGGTAGTTCTTCAGCGCTTCGGGGTAGTACTCGTAGGTCTTGCGGTGGATGAGCCGGTAGAGCTCGGGATGGCGAACGGCAACCGCCCGTAGCGCCTCGAGCCAGCTCGTGCCCGAGGTCTTCAAGTGCAGGCGCCCGCCGGTGTGATGCCCGATCGACGGATACACCGCGAACTTGTCGCTTCCCGAGTGGACCGAGATCTTGTAACCACCGAACTCATTGGCGACGGCGCAATGCACCGCAAACTGCCGGTCGAACTCATCAACGTCGCCGATGTAGTCTATGGCCTTCTGGAAGTCGCCGATGAAACGGGGCGCAAGGCTGTTTACCGTGACGCCCCGAACCTGCAGCTCGCGCGCTATGAAGAGGTGATGCTCGGGTAGCGTCGGCGTGGTTGTCTCGTCGATACTGATCTCGAGGTCGTACGCGTCGCCCGTCTTCTGCTTGAGGTGGTTGTTCACCTTCTCCGCAAAGTCGAGCGCCTCACCGTAGAGCAGCGCGCACCTGGCGAGCTCCACACGGTCGAGGGTCAGTGTCGTGCCGCCGGCCTCGTAGTCCACATCAAGATAGTCGGCCTCGAGCCGCTGCCGCAGCCCCTCGTCCAGGGCACCATAGCCGGCGGTGAGGTCGGCCTCCGCCCAGTCGGCCGCCTCGGGCCGCAGCACCTCGGTGAGGTCGAGGGTTATCATCGGCATACTCTCGCCGAGGGCCGTGTCGATGGCCTCGATTGTCTTCATGTGATCCGCGTCCGCTCCGAACCCTTCCTCGTAGCCCTCCTGGAAGACCGCAAAGCTCGCGTCCGCAACGACGTCGGCAAAGCTGCGGCCGGTGTAATCGAGCTCCCGAAGGCTCTGCTGCGCGAGCACCGGATAGCAGCGGTATTTGCGGGCGGCACGGATGTGCCCGGCGCTCGCCACACCGAGTCGGTCCCCCATCCCGATCGTCGTACGCTCCTCCCGCAGTGACACCGGCTTCGTAAAGGGGAAGAGCCTCCACAGGTGCCGCCCGGCGGCGGCGGTCATCGCAACGCGGCGCGCATTCACGCCCTCGACGCCCGTCGCCTCGAGGTCGCCGAAGGGGGTCGACGCGGGCGACGAACCGAATGCGTAGAGCGCCTTGTCTCCGGCCGTCCGCGCGATGCAGAAGAGCACGTCTCCGGCGCGGTAGAGAGAGCGGCGATAGATACCGGCCTCGGCACCGCCGAGCACCGGCGGTGCGTGCCTCTTTATTCGGTCGAGCGTTGCCTGGTCGAGGTCGAGGAGCCCTTCGTCCCTGACGAGCTGTGCAAGTGCCTTCATTCATTCACCTCGATTTCAAAGTAGTCTCGCGCATTGTTCCAGGAGATATCCCGGACCATTCCGCCAAGCAGATCCATGTCGTGCGGCGCTTCACCGCGTTCGACCCACCCGCCGATGATGTTGCACACAATCCGACGGAAGTACTCGTGACGAGGAAAGGACAGAAAACTCCGTGAGTCGGTGAGCATCCCCACGAAGCGCCTGAGCAGGCTCATATTCGCCAGCGCCGTCAGGTGATCTTCCATTCCCTGCTTCTGGTCGTTGAACCACCATGCGGAACCGAACTGTACCTTGCCCGGGAGGCTCCCGTCCTGGAAGTTACCGATCATGGAGGCAATCATCGCGTTGTCGCGGGGGTTGAGAATGTAGAGGATGGTCCTGGGTAGCTCGTCGGTGACGTCGAGGGCGTTCAGAAGCCGGGCGAGTGGTTTCGCCATGGGCTCATCGGCCATCGAATCGAACCCGGTATCCGGACCGAGCCGCTCGAAATACCGCGTGTTGTTGTTTCGAAGCGCACCGAGGTGCAGCTGAAATACCCAGCCGCGCCGCGCGTACTCGCGACCAAGAAACAGGAGCACCCCCGTCATGAAGGCGTCGAGCTCGTCGCGGGAAACCGAGCGGCCGTCACGCAGCTTGTCGAAGACCGCGGGAGCTTTCGATTCCGCCTCCGGGTCGAAAACCGCTGTTTCGAGGGCATGGTCCGAGAGGCGGCAGCCGCGTGCGTGGAAGTAATCGATGCGCGAGCGAAGTGCCGAGCGCAGATCGTCGTAGCTACGGATGGACATGGCGGCAGCCTGCTCGAGACGGCTCAGGTAGTCGTTGTAGCGAGCCGCGTCCTCCGCGTGAAAGGCTTTGTCCGGGCGGAAGGCAGGAAGAACCGTGATCTTCGCCGTCGGATCGGCGTCGATGCGCTCGTGATGCGAGAGGTCGTCGACCGGATCGTCGGTGGTGCAGACCACCTTCACATTCATCTGCTCCATGATGCCCCGGGCGGAAAACGCCGGCCGGGCAAGCATCTCGGCGGTGCGCTTCCAGACCGTTTCGGCGGTGTCGGGGCCGAGGAGTACATCGTCTATGCCGAAGGGGCGCTTGAGCTCCATGTGCGTCCAGTGATAGATCGGATTTCCGATCGTCGCCGGCACCGTCTCGGCGAAGGCCTGAAACTTGTCGCGGTCGTCCGCATCACCGGTAATGCGATGCTCGGGGATGCCGTTGGTACGCATGGCCCGCCACTTATAGTGATCACCCCGAAGCCAGATGTCGGTGATGTTCTCGTAGCGGCGATCATCGGCGATCTGATCGGGCGGCAGATGGCAGTGGAAATCAAAGATCGGCATCTGCGCCGCATGGTCGTGGTAGAGACGACGTGCGGTCTCGGTTTCGAGAATAAAGTCGTCTGAGAGGAATTGTTTCATCGGTTTCTCCCTGTAGGTTTTCCTGCGTGCCGTCTAGATATTATCCGTTAGATAGCCGCCGTCCACCGGAATCGTTACGCCGGTGACGAAGCCCGACGCCTTTTCGCTTGCGAGGAATACGGTGACCCCTTCGATGTCCTCCACGCCGCCGAAGCGGCCGAAAGGTGTCCTGTCGATGATGGCCCGGCCTCGCTCGGTAAGCTCGCCGGTTTCTTCATTGGCGATAAGGAGTGCTTTGTTCTGGTGGCCGATGAAGAATCCCGGCGCGATGGCGTTGACCCGGATCAGCGGGGCAAGCTCGCGCGCCGCGCCCTCGGTGAGGTTTTTCACCGCCGACTTTGCCGCGCTGTAGGCCCAGACACCCGAGAGAGGAACGAAGGATGTCATTGAGGCAAGGTTGATGATGGACGCCTTGACCGCGCCCTCCTTCCAGCGCGCAGCAAAGACCTTACTGGGAATCACGAGTCCACCGAGCAGATTCATCTCCACCACCTGAGAGAACGTTTCGGTATCGATTTCAGTGAAGTCGCTCTTCCCTATGTTCCCGCCGACGCCGTTTACGAGGAGGTTCGGCATGCCCATTGCCGCCTCGGTGCGGGAAAGCGTTTCGCGCACCGCCGCCTCGTCGGCGGTGTCGACGGTCTCCCCGAACACGCGGCCCGCCGCTCCGGTCTCCGACTCGAGCGCATCAACGGCATCGCTCACCGGATGGTGGGTACCGCGCCCCCAGATACTCACCCTCGCACCCGCGCGAAGCATGACCCGGGCCATAGCGCTCGGCAGCACGCCCGCCCCGCCGGTTACCACGGCATTCACGTTCTCGAGCGAAAACATCTCTTCTACATACCTCATTCAGTATCCTCCCTGTTCCGACGGCTCTCCGGTCACCGGATGGGTAGGATCAAGGCCGCTGCCCGAGACTCCGGCGTAAAGGACCTCCACATCGAGGGCATCGAGCTCAGGCAGCTCCCCGACCTCGGCGTCGGTGACGACCAGATCCACCTCGTCGGCACCGGCAAATACCGCGAATGCCGTCCGTCCGAACTTCGTTTTGTCCACAACCATCACTATCCGACCGGCACGGCGTATTACCTGCGTCTTGAGCTCCGATTCGATGGTATTCTGCGAGGAAAACACTCCGCTCTTCGAAAAACCGCTCGTACCGAGGAAGGCCATATCGATCTGCATGCTCTCGAGTGCCGCAACGGCAAGGGGGCCAATGAAGCTCCCCGCCTCCTTGCGGTAGCTGCCTCCCACCGAGAACAACGCCACACTCGGCGCGTCGGCGAGAGTCGTGATCGCGTCGATCGAGTTGGTGACCACCCGCAAAGTCCGGTCTGTGAGCTTTCGTGCCAGCAACGCGCACGTCGAGCCGGAATCAATGTAGACGGTTTCCCCCTCCGCGATGAGGTCTGCGGCCGCCGCCGCGATTCGCGCCTTCCCGGCGACGTTCTCGCCTCGACGAACGACCAGCGCCTGCCGGTGTTCGCGATCTTCTGCAAGCGTGGCGCCCCCCCGCGTACGCGTCAGCAATCCCATGTCCTCGAGTAGGGCGAGGTCCTTGCGGACCGTCACCTCCGAAACGGAGAGCCTGGAGGTCAGCTCTCCGACCGTTACCCTCTTGCGGGCCTGCAAAATGCGAAGTATGTCGTCGTGGCGCGGGTTTCTCATAGTTGTTTCGTTCCGTTTCGGGAATTACTCTAAAACGAAAGCCTCGGCAGAGTCAACGCCCTGTGATACACTCGGGACTCCAACCCATCCGACCGCAAGAAGGAGATATCACAATGATACGAGAGGAACGTAGAATCACCATTAACACTCCTCGCGGGCCGATGAACGTGTGGACACAGCGCAACGGGACGCACCCCTCGAGACGACTCCTTCTGCTCCACGGGGGTCCCGGCGCAAACCACAGCTACTTCAAGAGCTTCGAGGACTATGTCCACAACGACGAGATCGAGTTCATCTACTACGACCAGCTCGGCTCGACCAACTCCGATAACCCGGCGGACCGCTCATTCTGGAACATCCCCCGTTTCGTGGATGAGGTTGACCAGGTTCGTCGGGCACTGCATCTCGGCCCGGACAACTTCTTCCTTTTGGGGCACTCCTGGGGAGGGATTCTGGCGATAGAGTACGCACTCGCCCACCAGGATGCGCTGAAAGGCCTCATAATCTCCAACATGATGGCCAGCTGCCCCGCCTACCAGCGCTACGCCGACGAAGTACTCGGGCCACAAATGGATCCCGCGGTGCTCAAACGGATCAAAGAATTGGAGACGGCAGGAGACTATGAGAGCGAGGAATACATGGACCTGCTTGTCCCTCATTACTATGAGAAGCATGTTCTGCGAAAGCCTGCCGAGCAGTGGCCACAGGCCGTGCACGATGCCTTCGCCGGGATCAACCAGGACCTCTACGTCTACATGCAAGGACCGAGCGAGTTCGGCATCGCCGG
>CAZWNS010000064.1:13022-14783 GCA_964635245.1 uncultured Spirochaetaceae bacterium | reverse complement strand
CCGCCGGCGGGGGCGCGCCCAAATCCTACTGGGTTGCTGCGATAATTCGTTCCCTCGGAGAAAAATATTGACTCCGGCGGAAGGAATGGTAAATTCTCCTCAGCCACATCTCGGGGCATACAACACGAGAAGGCGGTGAGGAGGGAATTGTATGGCGAAACAGCTTATGTTCAGGGAGCAGGTTCGCGAACGCCTGCTCGAGGGCGTGGAGACGATGGCCCGCGCCGTTCGCGTAACGCTCGGGCCGCGTGGTCGCTACGTGGCGCTCGGCAAGAAATGGGGCGCACCGACGATCACCAACGACGGGGTCACGATTGCCAAGGAGATCGAGCTCTCGGGTTCGTATGAGAACATGGGGGCGAAGCTCCTGAAGGAAGTGGCGACGAAGACGAATGATGTTGCAGGTGATGGAACCACGACCGCAACGGTGCTTGCCTACCGGATGATCAAGGAAGGGCTCAAGAGCGTGGCCGCCGGCATGAACCCGATGGAGCTCAAGCGGGGGATGGACCGGGCGGTGGAGCTCGCGGTGGCTGAGATCAAGAAGCACGCTACCGAGATCAAAGGCAAGAAGGAAATCGCCCAGGTGGCGGCGCTTTCGGCGAACGCGGACGAGACGATCGGCGCGCTCATCGCCGATGCCATGGACCGCGTGGGCAAGGACGGCGTCATTACGGTCGAGGAATCGAAGAGCCTGGAGACGGAGCTGGAGTTCGTCGAGGGGATGCAGTTCGACCGCGGGTACGTATCGCCCTACTTTGCCACAAACCGCGAGCGGATGACCGCCGAGCTCGAGGACGCCTACATTCTGGTTCACGACAAGAAGATCTCGAGCATGAAGGATATTCTTCCGGTACTCGAGAAGGTTGCGCAGAGCGGCAAGCCGATTCTGATCGTTGCCGAGGATGTGGAGGCCGAGGCGTTGGCGACGCTGGTGCTGAACAATCTGCGGGGATCGTTGAAGGCGTGTGCGGTGAAGGCCCCGGGCTTCGGCGACCGGCGGAAAGCCATGCTGGGCGACATCGCGACGCTGACCGGAGCGCAGGTGATATCCGAGGAGCTGGGCCTCAAGCTCGAGAGCACCGATCTCAGCCATCTCGGCACCGCGAAGCGCGTGAAAGTCACCAAGGACGACACGACGATCGTGGAGGGCGCCGGGAAGCGGGCCGATATCGACGCCCGCATCTCCCAGATCAAGTCACAGATCGAGGATACGACCTCCGACTATGACCGCGAGAAGCTGCAGGAGCGGCTGGCGAAGCTTGCCGGCGGCGTTGCGGTGATAAACATCGGCGCGGCGACCGAGGTCGAGATGAAGGAGAAGAAGCATCGGGTGGAGGACGCGCTCTCGGCGACCCGCGCGGCGATCGAAGAGGGCATCGTGCCGGGCGGCGGGATGACGCTGATCCGCGCGGTTCCGGTGCTTGTCGGCCACGACCGGTCGGCGTTCACCCATGACGAGAATGTCGGCTTCACGATCATCGAGCGTGCCCTCGAAGAGCCGCTTCGCAACCTCGTCGGCAATGCCGGCCTCGATGCGGCGGTGGTCGCCCAGCGCGCGAAGCACGAGAAGGGGAACACCGGATTCGACGTTGCCGGCCTCGAGTGGACGGACCTGGTGAAGCGCGGGATCGTCGACCCTGCCAAGGTGACGCGGTCCGCTCTGCAGAACGCGAGCTCGATCGCGGGGCTCCTTCTGACCACCGAGTGCGCGATCACCGACGTGCCGGAGAAGAAGCCGGCCGGCGGCGGTGGCGGCGG
>CAZWNS010000064.1:0-12922 GCA_964635245.1 uncultured Spirochaetaceae bacterium | reverse complement strand
CGGCTTGAGAATGACGCCGCGCGAAGAGCGGCCGTCGATCTTGGCGGTGAGGGGCGCCTCGAGGCGCACATGGCGGACGAAGTTCGTCTGTTCTTCTACCGGAAGCTCTTTGATCCAGTCCCAGAGGATGAACTCCTCGCTCCGCCCGTCGCGAATGTGGAAGTAGCCGAGGCGGAGCGATATCAGGTTATGAAAGAAATGGCTGCCCTGTGAGGGATCGACGCGGAAATCGCCGAGGTCCGATTCGACGATGACCTGCGCCGACGAAATGTGGCCCCAGTCGACCGGAATGCCGAGCCATCTGTCCGTCGTCCCCCATCGTCCGAAACCGATGAGAATGCAGCGACGGCCTTCGGTGGCGAGCTTCTTGTTGATCTGTCCGACTTCCCGTGCGACTTCGACGCTGCGTCCGGCGTCGAAACGGTCGGGATCGACATAGACGAGGTCGTAGATCTCCTCGAAGACGCCGTTTCCCATCGCCTGATTCGAGGCGACGAGGACCCGGTCGGTGTCCACGTCCGCGGTCGATACCTCCACGGTTTCCCGGCCTACTACCATCGGACGGATCTGCAGGAAATAGAACTGTGTGGCGCCCTCATCCCGGGTGCCGCGGATATTGAGGGCGAACTCGATTTCCACGTCGGTGCCGAAGCTTGCCTTGCCGAGCTCCAGAAGGTCGACGAGGATTTCCGGGAGCGGCGCTATGCGGTTCTTGAGAATGTTCGCGAACGTGACGACGCGGGGTCCCTCCATGGTGAGGGTGTTTCGAATGCGCCCGTCGTCTCGTGAAAACGTGCTCCCCACATAAAAGAGCGTGCCGTCTTCCTCGGCTCGCTTGAGGTCGAGCCGCCTGAGGCTGAAACCTTCGTCGGCCTCGACCGTCACCCCGGCGTTGGACAGGTCGAGGGCGTAGAAGTGGTTCTGCGACATCTTCAGAAACTCGCCGGTGGACGAGTACGGCGGCGGTCGCTTGGGAAAGCGTGGGCTGAAGCGGTAGATGTTCTCGCCGTCGACGATCGTCTTACCGAGTCCGAGCGCCACATGGGCGAGGCCGTCCGAGGACTTGATGGGTTCCGTGGGATAGAAGTTGTGCGACTGGCCGACGCCGGATACCACGGGATAGAAGATATCGCCGTGCTGCTCTCCGGCGAGCTCCTGCACGATGACCGCCATCTTCTCTTCCTCGATGCGGTAGTACGTGTTTCTCACATATTCCTTCGGAGCCTGGTAGAAGACCGAGGCATACACGAGTTTCACCGCGTCTGCGAGCTGCCGCAGGCGAACTTCCAGGTCGGGATGGCTGTTGGGGATCATGTATGTCGCATAGAGCCCCGCGAACGGCAGGTTCTGCGAATCCTCGAGCACGCTCGAGGAACGGACGGCGAGCGGCATGTCGACGCGCTCGACGATCTTCCTGAGGTGAAGCTCTATGTCTTCCGGCAGAGCCGCGGCGACGAAGGCGCGAGCGATCTCGTCGTTGTCCTCGGTCTCGATGGCGAAACGCTGCAGATCGTTCTGCGCGAGAAACTGCTCGTAGGCGTCGGTGCAGACCACGAAGGTCATGGGGGTATGGATGTTGATCCCCTCGTAGCGCTGAGGTATGTCCGAGCGGCTCAAGAGGGCGTTGACGAAGGCGATCCCGCGCGCCTTCCCGCCGAGCGATCCGCCGCCGATGCGGATGAAGGCGGTGTCGGCGCCCTCGGTGTAGGAGCTGAGCTCGGTGATATTGCCGGCGCGGTTGCGGTCGAGCAGGTTCCCCACCGCGGCCGCAAGGTACTCACGCATCGCCTCGCTGTCGGAGAAGTCGGAGACTTTCTTGGGCCGAAGCTCATCGGCGAGATCGAACTCCGTGCGTGCGCGGAGCCAGATCGAAATGTGGTTGCGCCGCGCGTGGTACTCCACGGTTTCGATCGGGACCTCTTTGATCAGTCGCTCGAACTCCTGGACGTTGTGTGCGCGCGCTACCTCGGTCCCGTCCGGTCTGCGGAAGATGAAATCGCCGAAGCCGAGATTCGTCATGATGAAATCCCGCAGCTGCTGTAGCAGATTCGGAGAGTTCTTGTCGAGAAAGTGGGCGTTCTGCCGCAGGACGCCGTCTCGATCGGCGGGGTGATCGGACTGCAGCAGCACGGGCAGATCGGGGACCTCGGTTTTGGTCACGCCGAGCAGGCGATAGCCCGCCTCCTCATCGATGTGTCCCTGCCGCGGGAACGCGATGTCGGAGATAATGCCGAGGATGTTCTGCCGGTAGGCCTCAAAGATATCGATCGCCTCCTCGTACGTTTCGGCGAGGAGGATCTTGGGGCGCGCGCGCATGCGGAGCAGCCGCTGATAGTCGTTGATGCTCTCCGAGATCAGGGTCTGGGTCTGCATCATGACCTCGGTGTACATCATCGGGAGAAACATGGAGTAGAACTTGGGGTTGTCCTCCACGAGGAGGATGACCTGCACGCCGCCGGCCGCGTCGGAGGCCACATTGCCGTAGTCTTCCACGTACTTGATGATGGCGAGAAGTATCTTGCTGTCGCCGAGCCAGTAGAAGATCTTGTCGATGGAACGGGCGCGGCGAAAGCGGGCGAGGAGGTCGGGACTGAGCGCCTCGGTTGTGAGAAGAATCACCGGCTTGCCGGGATCAAACTCCTTGACCCGGCTGCCGAACTCCTCCGGGTCCATGTCCGAGAGCCTCGCCATGGTGAGCACGACGTCGAAGGTGCGGGAGTGCATCTGCTGCAGCGCCTCTTCGGCGCTCGACACACGCGTGATGCGCGGGACGAAGCGCAGGTTGAGGTCGATGTACTGGTTGAAGATCACCTCGGAGAGGCCGCGGTCTTCCTCGAGGACGAATGCGTCATAGAGGCTCGAGACGAGCAGGATCTCACGCACACGGTAGCGCATGAGATTGTGAAAGCCGCTGTAGTTGCGCTGGTATTCGGTGTAGAGGGCCATACGCGCGCTACTTCGCGATGCGAATCCTCGCGTCCACGACCGTCACCTCCTCGGGTGTGCCCATGAGGGGATTGAGGTCCATCTCCGCGATCTCCGGTGCGGCGGCGGTGAGCGCGGAGAGGCGAACAAGCACCTCGGCATAGGTTGCGATGTCGATCCCCGCACCGCCGCGTGTGCCCTCGAGCAGGGGGTACCCCCTGAGGCCGCGGATCAGGCGCACGGCCTCCGCCGTATCGAGGGGGGCGAGGGCGTGCGCGCTGTCCTTGAAGACCTCCACAAACACCCCGCCGAGGCCGCAGAAGATGAGATGCCCGTAGCCGGATTCGGCGATGGCGCCGGCGAAGAGCTCGATACCGGACTTCATCGGCTGAAGCAGCACGCCCGTTGCCTCCGCGATGGTGAGCATGCGGGTGGTCTCGGCTCTCACGGTCTCTTCGTCGGAGATGCCGACGGTTACCCCGCCGACATCCGACTTGTGGACCGGCCCGATAACCTTCATCACGAGCGGAAATCCGAGCTCGCGCGCGGCGGCTACCGCGCCCTCCGCCTCGGCGGCGGTGCGCTCGGCAACCCGCGGGACGCCGGCGGCGTCGAGGAGCTCCTGCACGGCCTCGGGGCTCAGATAGCCTTCCCCGGCGTCGTTGACGACGGCGCGGATGCGGTCCGAGTCGACGGACGGCAGGGTCGGATTCGGGGCGGCCGGTGCAGGCGTTGCAGCCACGCGGCCGAGCGCCCGGGCGAAGCTCACCTCATCGAAGAACGCGATGCGCTTCTGCGCGAGGAAGTGATCGATCTCCGCGGCGGCGTTGATCACCGACGGAAGAACCGGATAGATCGGCTTCGTGCTCTCCCGCATCTTTCGGTCGAGAACGTCGTACACCTCGGTGACGTCGAAGAGGCCGGGGCTCCCGAAGATGACCACCATCGCATCGATGTGGCTGAAGTCACGCTCGCAGGCATCGATGATGGCCCCGAGCTGCTCGGCGGTGCCGGTGGCGAGGAAGTCGATGGGGTTCCCCACCGCCGATCCGGGAAAGAGCTTTTCTTTCAGAGCCTCGGCTGCGGGGCCCCCGATCGGCGGGACGCTCATCCCCGCCTCGCTCAGGGCGTCGGTGAGCATCACGGCGGGACCTCCCGCGTGGGTGATGACCGCGATGTTCTCGCCGGCGAGGGGCGGATGCATGAAGATGGAGGCGACGGTGGCGAGCTCCTCGCGACCGTAGCAGCGCACGATACCGGCTTTGCGCAGCAGAGCGTCGACGGCGGCGTCGGAACCGGCGAGGGCCCCGGTGTGCGAGGAGGCCGCGCGGCTCCCTGCCTCGGAGGTGCCGGCCTTTATCGCGGCGATACGACACCCCTTGCGAATGAGGGAGGCGGCGTGGGAGAGCAGCATGTCGGGCTTTTCGATGCTCTCGATGTAGAGGAGCTTCACCTTCGAGCTCGTGGCCGGGTCGAAGGTCTCATCGAGGTGGGCGAGGACTTCCTCGACCCCGACCTGGGCACTGTTTCCGACCGAGTATACGCTCGAGAACGTCAGCCCCTTGGGGATGCTCGTCTCCATGATGAACACGGCGGTGGCGCCGGAACCGGAGATGAAGTCACAGCCGGCGGGATCGAGCCGGGGAATGGGTGTGGTGAACACGCCGTTGTAGCGGGGAGTGAGGAGTCCCACGCAGTTGGGGCCGATGAGCGATCCGCCGACGGCTTCCACTGCGGCGACCATGCGGCGCTCGAGCTCGGCCCCCGCCTCGCTCTCCTCACTGAAGCCGGCCGACAGCACGATAAAGCCGCGGGTGCCCTTTTCGTTGGCCAGCGTCTCCACCGTCGGGGGGCAGTGCCGGGCGGCAATGGCGAGGATGGCCAGATCGACCTCCGGGAGTTCGGAGACGCTCGGGTAGGCCCGCACCCCCTGTACCTCGCGCTCCTTCGGGTTCACGACGTAGAGGTCGCCGCCGAAGCCTCCGTCGAGAATGTTCTTCAGCACCTTGCCGCCGGGTTTGTGGACGTCGTTTGATCCTCCGACGACGGCGATGCTGCGTGGTTCGAGAAGCTGCTGTGCGAGCATGCCATATTGTGCCACGAAGTTCGCCCTGGGAAAAGGAAAATATCAAAAAAACGGGCGGCAGATTTTTTGATTTCTTGTATTCCCCTGCGGGATAATGTAGGATTAACGCAATCAACACAAAGCAGACGGTGGCAAACAATGAAGTTTGACAAGACCAATTTGGCCATCATCCGGCACTTGCGGGACGGGCGGAAGTCTTTCAACACGATAGCCGGCGATCTGCAGATCACCGAGAACACCGTTCGCTCACGAGTCTCGAAGATGACCGAAGAGGGGATCCTCCAGATCATCGGCCTCGTGAACCCTGAAAAGCTGGCGGGCCATCACACCGTGGTGATTGGAGTGAAGCTCACCACGCCGAAGCTTTTTCAGAAAGGCGAGGAGTTCATCGGTCTGCGCGGGGTCACAAAGGTTCTCCTGGTAACCGGCAAGTATGACATCATCATCGAAGTACTGCTCAAGGAGGGATTCGGCCTGCTCGAGTTCTACGAGGAGGAGTTCGTAAAGATGAGCGATGTCCAGACCGCCGAGACGTTTGTCGTGTTCAAGAGCTTCAATAATCTGGTTCCGTACGTGCTATAGACCCCGCCTTTCGTGGAATATATAGTGAAACTCTGATACCGCTTCGGTATAGCGTGCCGAACGGCGGTGTATACTTGTAGAAACCGCACAAATGAAGTACATTTCCAGCAAACGATATAAATATATCGAATTCTGCGAACAGGGGTCGGATATGAACCGAATTCTCGAGAAAACCCAACTTGCCGGCGACGTCTTCAAGATGAGAATTCATGCGCCGCTCATTGCCGAAGAGCGCCTTCCCGGGCAGTTTCTCATTCTTCAGCTCGATAGCGACTTCGGCGAGCGAGTCCCGCTGACCATTGCCGACGCGGATCCCGATGAGGGATCTATCACCATTATCTTTCAGGCTGTCGGACGCACCACGCATCTGCTTGCCGAACGCACTGCCGGTGACACGATCGAGAATGTGCTGGGCCCCCTGGGCCGTCCCACGCACATCGAAAAGTTCGGCCGCGTGATCTGCGTCGGCGGCGGCATCGGTGTCGCTCCGCTGCATCCGATCGTGCAGGGCATGAAAGAGGCCGGCAACGAGGTTATCGTGATCATGGGCGCGCGCACGAAAGAGCTCGTCATTCTCGAAGAGGAGATGCGGGCACTGGCCGACGAGATCGTGGTGTGCACCGACGACGGCTCCTACGGCCGGAAAGCCCTGGTCACGGAGCCTCTCAAGGAGTACTGCGAGGCGGAGCCGAAACCCGACATGGCCGTGGCCATCGGTCCTCCGGTCATGATGAAGTTTGCGGCCGAAACGACCCGCCCCTATGAGGTTCCCACGATGGTCTCTCTGAACACCATCATGGTCGACGGAACCGGAATGTGCGGCGGCTGCCGCGTGACGGTGGGCGGGGAGACCAAGTTCGTGTGCGTGGACGGCCCCGAGTTCGACGGACACGCGGTGGACTTCGACAACATGATGAAACGACTCGGCTCCTACAAGCCGCTGGAGGAGGAGGCCCACGAGGCCTGTCACCTCGAGCTCGAAATTGCGGAGCGAGAACAGCAGGAGGCTCGGAGATGATCACGCAGGAGAAGGCCGGGAAGAGCGCCGCGGAATTGCTGCGAGAGCTTGAGGGTAAGGAGCTGAAAGCAAAGGATCGCATCGCCATACCTTTGCAGGAGATGCCCGCGCAGGATCCCCACGAACGACGACACAACATGAATGAAGTCGCCCTCGGCTACACCGAGGAACAGGTCAGGCTCGAGGCGAAACGCTGTCTGCAGTGCAAGTCCAAGCCCTGCATCAAAGGCTGCCCGGTGGCGATCGACATACCGCGCTTCATCGAGAAAGCCGAGGAAGGCGATTTCGGAGGCGCCCTTGCCGTCATTCGTGAGAGCAGCCTGCTTCCTTCCATCTGCGGGCGGGTATGCCCCCAGGAGGTGCAGTGCCAGGCGTACTGCACGGTGGGAAAATCCCTGAAGGATCCGATGAAGTCGGTTTCGATCGGCCGCATCGAGCGCTATGTCGCAGACTGGGAGCGCGAGAGTGGAGAACGCCACATACCCACGGTAAAGCCCGACACCGGAAAACGAGTCGCCGTCATCGGGACTGGGCCGGCGGGGATCACCGCCGCGGCGGACCTTCGAAAAGAGGGCCACGCGGTAACCATGTTCGAGGCATTTCACAAGCCCGGCGGGGTCATGGTCTACGGCATTCCGGAGTTCCGGCTGCCGAAAAAGATCGTCGAGGAGGAGATCAACATCCTGCAGGCGATGGGGGTCGAAATCCGCACCAACTTCCTCGTCGGCCGAACGCGGAAGCTCCAGGACCTTATCGAGAAAGACGGCTTCGACGCGGTATTCATCGGAAGCGGGGCGGGCCTGCCGAAGTTCATGTACATTCCGGGCGAGAACCTCGTCGGGGTATTCTCGGCAAACGAGTATCTGACCCGCTCCAACCTCATGAAAGCCTACGACCGGGAAAAAGCCGACACGCCGATCTTCCCGTCGAAGAAGGTGGCGGTGCTCGGCGGCGGGAATGTGGCGATGGACGCCGCGCGTACCGCCGTCCGCCTCGGCGCCGAGGAGGTCTCCATCATCTACCGCCGCACCGAGCGGGAGATGCCCGCGCGGGTCGAGGAAGTCGAGCACGCCAAGGAAGAGGGTGTCGTCCTTCGCACGCTGCGGAATCCCAAGCGCATTCTTGGTGACGATTCGGGTCGAGTGCGCGGGATCGAGCTCCTCGAGTATGAGCTCGGCGAGCCGGACGACTCGGGCCGACGCCGCCCCATCGCCATCGAGGGGAGTGAGCACGAGATGGAGGTCGACACGGTCGTGGTCTCCATCGGAAACGAGTCGAATCCGCTGCTCAAACAGACCGCCGGCGAGCTCGAGACCAACAAATGGGGAAACATCGTCACCGACGAGAACGGAAAGACTTCCATGGACCGGGTGTACGCCGGCGGAGACATTGTCCTCGGCGCAGCCACCGTGATCCTCGCCATGGGTGAGGGGCGCAAAGCCGCCGCCTCCATCCACCGGATGCTTGCGGATTCATGAGCCCGGTGATACGATCCGGATGATTTACCGCAGACGGAGGCAGCAAGCATGTCGTACACCGACCGGATCCTCGAGGATGTGCAGCGGCGTTACCGCACCGAGCCCGAGTTCCTTCAGGCGGTGGGGGAGGTGCTGTCCACGCTCCCGCCTGTTATCGAGCAGCATCCGGAGTACGAGGAAGCGAAGATCCTCGAGCGCATGGTCGAGCCCGAGCGGGTACTGATCTTTCGCGTGCCGTGGGTGGACGATCAGGGTGAGTACCACATAAACCGCGGGTACCGCGTGCAGTTCAACAGCGCCCTCGGGCCGTACAAGGGCGGGCTTCGATTTCACCCCACGGTGAATCTCGGTATTCTCAAGTTCCTCGCCTTCGAGCAGATCTTCAAGAACAGCCTGACCACGCTACCCCTCGGCGGCGGAAAGGGCGGAAGCGACTTTAACCCGAAGGGCAAGAGCGATAACGAGATAATGCAGTTCTGCCAGTCCTTCATGACCGAGCTCTATCGCCATATCGGGAGCGACACCGACGTTCCCGCCGGTGACATCGGTGTGGGCGCCCGGGAGATCGGATACCTCTTCGGACAGTACAAGCGCATCCGCAACAACTTCAGCGGCGTGCTCACCGGGAAGGCTCTGAACTGGGGCGGTTCTCTCGTGCGGCCGGAGGCGACCGGATACGGCAGCGTGTACTTTGCGCAGGAGATGCTCGCCGGACACGCTGAATCCCTCGAAGGGAAGACCTGCGTGGTCAGCGGCTCCGGAAATGTCGCGCAGCACACCGTCGGAAAGCTCGCCGAAATCGGCGCGAAGGTCGTGGCCATGAGCGACTCGAACGGCTATATCTACGATGCGGCCGGTATCGACCTGGAAAAGCTCGAGTTCATACGGGAGCTGAAGAACCTGCGTCGCGGTCGCATCAGGGAGTACGCCGAGGAGTACAAGGTCGAGTATTTCGAGGGCGAGCGACCGTGGAACGTACCGTGCTACGCGGCATTCCCCAGCGCGACGCAGAATGAGCTCGACGAGACGGACGCCGAAGCTCTGGTGAAGAACGGCTGCAGGGTGGTCAGCGAGGGGGCGAATATGCCCAGCGTGCCGGAAGCGGTGGAGGTGTTTCTGCGCAACAGGGTGCTCTACGGTCCCGGCAAGGCCGCCAACGCCGGCGGCGTGGCAACAAGCGGGCTCGAGATGAGTCAGAACTCGTTCCGCATGAACTGGACCTTCGAGGAGGTGGACACCCGCCTGCAGCGAATCATGCACAGAATCTACGAGGTAACCCGGCAGGCTGCCGAGAAGTACGCGGAGCCGGAGAACTACGTGGCCGGGGCCAACATAGCCGCATTCGTCAAAGTTGCCGATTCCATGCTGGACCAGGGGCTGGTATAGACGGAGTACCGTGTGGCGGCCATCGCCGCATGACGCCGGGTGCGTATTGCATTAATTGAGATATTGGGCTATTATGAGTCGCTACGAATAGTCCCATGAATCGGTTCCTGCCCGCTGCAGCATGTCTTCTCCTCCTGCTAACGGCACCTCTGGCGGCCGAAACGCTCGTATTCGTAACGAGCTACTCGCCGCCCTACTCGAACGACGAGCACTCCGGCATCCTCGAACGCGTTCTCACCGAGGCCGGCGAGCGCATCGGGGTTGAGGCCCGCTTCCGCAACCTGCCGGCTGAGCGCGCGCTTTCCGATGCAAACGCCGGCTTCTTCGACGGGGTGGTCGCCGGCCCCAAGCACATGGTGCGCATGTACCACCATCTCGTCCGTATCCGCTCGGCGAGCATCGAGTCCCGTGATTTCGTCGCGTTTTCGCGGCGCCGGGTTTCCCCCATTTCGTCCTGGGATGACCTTGCCGCGTATAACATCACCTATGTCCGCGGCTGGAAGACCGTCGAAAACCACGTTCCCGAGGCAAAATCGAACGTGGCGCTGGACTCAACCCGACGGGCGTTCGAATTGCTCGCCCGCGATCGCACGGACGTCGTTGTCGGCGGACGACTCGACGGGACGGCGGCGGCCGCCCGGCTCGATATTGATGCCGTCGTTCGGATCCACGAGCCGCCGCTCGCCTCGATGAGTCTTTACCCGTACCTGCACCGAAAGAATGCCCGCTACGTCATTGAGCTCGCCCGGGCTCTCGACGACATGAAGGCGGACGGCTCATTCGACCGCATATACGCCGAAGCCATGGATCGATACGATGCACGCTGACTCAAGACGGCACCCCGCCCCAACCAATACGATCGTGCGCAAGATCCTCAGGCGTCTGGTCGTGGTCGGCCTGGGAATCGCGCTGTTGAGCGCGATCGCGAGCCTCGGAGTCGCCTATCTCCAGCAACGCCACCGCCTCTCCGAGCTTATTGCCGGGATTGCCGACCGTGAGCTCGAGCCGCTGGCGGGCTCCCTGTGGGTCTACGATATGCCCATGCTCGAGGCTCAGCTGAGCGGCCTCGCCCGAGACCCCGCGCTTCTCTATCTCGAAGTCAGGGACCACGGCGGCGTGGTGGCAGCCTCAGGAGAAGCTCCCGACGAGCGGGAGCCGACCGGGGTATTTCGGCTGCGCCACGAGTACGACGGCTCTCCGCGAGACCTCGGAAGCCTGCGCATTTACGCGGATCGACGGCACCTCCGCAGGACCGCGTTCGTGCTCGGCCTGCTCGGCTCTCTCTACCCGATCCTGGGAATGCTCGCCTCGGTGTTCGTGCTCTACATCGCCTTTCACCGTCTCGTGGTCAGCAGGGTCCTCGACATTACCGCCTATCTGCGCACCTTCAACACCGGGTTCGAGCGCCGCACGCTGTCCTTCCAATCCGCGCCCGCGCATACCGGCGTGTACGACGAGCTCGACGAGGTCGCCGACGCGATCAACACGCTGCGCGATTCGCTCAACTCCCGCTACGCGCTGCTTCTCGAGGCCAATCGCCATGCGGAGCAGGAGGTGGAGGAGAAGACACGCGAGCTCAGGCAGAAGGTGAGTGATCTCGAGCAGACACGAGCGGAGCTGACCGAGGCAAATGAGGCCAAGACCCGGTTTCTCGCCAACATGAGCCACGAGGTACGTACGCCGATCACCGGAGTAATCGGCCTTGCCAAGGTACTTGCGCGTGGCCGCCTCGACGAGGAGCAGCGCGAGTACGCGCGCGCCATCGAGGAGTCCGGTCGCTCCCTGCTCGGCATAGTGGACGATCTGCTCGATTTCTCGAAGCTCGAAGACGGCCGGATAGATCTGAGCGATGATGAGTTCGATCCGCGTGAGCTGCTGTCGAGCGCCGTGCAGCTTGCGAGCCACACGGATCGGGGCGCCGGCGTTCCCATCCGTGTCGAGTATGGCGACGGGATCCCCCGGCGGGTACGGGGCGATCGCCTCAGGCTGCAGCAGGTCCTGTACAATCTGCTCGGAAACGCGTTGAAGTTCACCTCGGAAGGCGAGATTCTCGTCCGGGCGGAGATTGTCGAGGAGCACGCCGAGGTTCCGGTCATCCGCTTTTCGGTTGCCGACAGCGGGATCGGGATTTCCGCTGATGCGCTCCCGCGGGTCTTCGAGAGCTTCTATCAGGTGGACAGCTCCTACCGGAAACGGTTCAAGGGAACCGGCCTCGGTCTCGCTATCGCTCGACAGCTCGTAGAGCTCATGGGCGGCGAGATCCACGTGGAGAGCACGGAAGGGGAGGGGAGTACGTTCCGGTTCGACGTGCCGATGAAGATCGCGGAGGCCGCGCCGGACGTCGGCGCGGACGCTGCGTCGGCAGCAGAAGATGAAAGCGGCGCCGAGGGCTCCCCCGGAACCGCCCCACCCCTGCGGGTGCTCGTTGCCGAAGACAACGCCATCAATCGACTGTATATGGAGAAGTTTCTCGAGGGAGAGGGGCATGAGGTGAGCACGGCGGCCGACGGCAACGCGGTTCTCGAGGCAACCTCGAAGGCCGCCTTCGACGTGATACTCATGGATATACAGATGCCCGGCCTCGACGGCGTGGAGGCGACCCGACGCGTGCGGAATGAGTCAAACATCCCCATTATCGCGCTCACCGCCTACGCCCGCGGTGAGGAGGTGCGAAGCTTTCTCGAGGCGGGTATGAATGCGGTGGTTACCAAGCCCATTCAGGAAGCCGAGCTCCGTCGGGCGCTCCGCGAAGTCACCGCCTCGAGCGCGACGTGACGCCGCGCGGCCCGTGCCGGCGCAGCAGTACTGTCCGCATTGTAGCACGACTCTCGCTCCGGCAGGCTCCGCGTCCCCGCCTGCCGTCCCACAAAAAAAGGCCCCGCTGAAACAGCGGGGCCCCTTCGTCGCCGGCCCAACCGGGCCGGCCGGCCATCTTAATCCTACACGTACTCGGACTTACCCCTTGCGGTTCTTCATGGCGATGCTTATGCACACGGCGGCGCCGCCCCACGTAACAAGAAGCCCGAATATCATAAAGAGAATTGCTCCACCAGACATAGTCTTGTCCTCCTTCCTTTACTCGGACAGCATCGACTCGTCGGACCACTTCGCCCGCGAGATTGCGATCCCGATTACCACGGCAAGAGCCGCGACCAGCCAGCCGAGAATCACGACCTGAATCGTCTCGTAGCCGGCGTAGTTCTCCTGGAAGTTCTTGACGAAGTTCTGAATTACGCTGATACCGAGCACGATGGGCGTTACGACCTTGATCATGAAGTTCCACCAGCCGCCGACGCGAAAATCGGAGGTGGCGTTGGCGTGGTCGCGAACATCGGCCAGCTTGAACATGTAGCCGATGATAATGACCTCCGCCAGACCGGCGATTGCAATTCCGAACTGGTTGATGAAGTAGTCGACGATGTCGAGGATGTAGAGCCCCGCGCCGGT
>CAZWNS010000063.1:0-15111 GCA_964635245.1 uncultured Spirochaetaceae bacterium | reverse complement strand
GCTCAAAGGCTGCCGACTGTAACCTCCATCCACCACGATACGGAGCCGCCCGGCGGCAGCCGTGGAAGACGTCCGAGGCGAGCTGCCGCCGACAGCGTGTCCATGGGCGCGGAGGCCGGCTCGATCGCGAGGTTCCGGTGGCCGAACAGGCCGCCCGCGTTGCACCACACGCCGAACCACGGAGCGACGGCGGGGTCGGCCCGCACCGAGATGCCGAGACCCGTTTCCGGGTTGAGGAGCGTCAGCGCCGCCGTCGCGTCGGTGTTGGGACGCTCGAAGAAGTACTTCATGGCAACACCGCTCCCGGGATCGGGAAGTACGTCGAGCTCGGGTCGGCGGCCGGGATATCGATAGAGACGATCATAGCCGGGCATGGCCGGGGAATCGTAGGCGTTTCGTACCCGGTCCCAACCCGCCGGTGCGACAAGTCGGTTGTGCATGCCCAGCGCGAACAGCGGGTGAGCAGCCCACATCCACGGCAGAACCGCGTTGCCTCCGTTCTTCAGTCGGTACTCGTTGCGGACGGTGGCTTCCCTCAGGGTGGTGGTGCGGGTCAGGCGGTAGGGAAACGCGTCGCCGCTTACCTCGAGGGTGATCCGGTGCCGGCCCGCCGTTTCCATCACCTGCCAGGGAAGGGTCCATACTTCGCCGTGGTCCGCTACGATCATACGCGTGCCGCCGGGGTCTTCGTATGTCTCCGCACCGATGGCCGGAAACATCTCGTCCCATCCCCAGGCCTGAGAGGCATCGAAGGCGACCGGCGGGTCCTTGGGGATGCGCGAATCCGCCGGCAACGCTGCCGGTTGCCACAGGAGCTCGGTTCGACTCGCCCTGTGCCACAGCCCTGCGATTTTTGCTCCCCGCTCCGGGAGCACCGTCAGGCGAAGATCCCCGGTCTCGAGAACGTACATCATCCCCTCAATCTCGCGGGGCGGTCGCTTCCCGCATGTAGTTCGCGGTAGCCGATCCGCCGTTCGTCGTGCTGCTTCGAAGCAGCTGTGCGGCGAAGTGTGCACCGGCGTTACCGGGGTCCGCCTCCAGTATCAGGTTCAGGTTTCTGTCCGCCGCCCGGGGTCGTCCCAGTCCCCACTCGCCGAGCGCCGAGAGGTAGAGACAGAATCGACGGTTTCGCTCGTCGAGATTCTCCTCGAACACGAGAAAATCGGGCAGGGATACCGCGAAGTAGTCGATCCGAATGGCGTCGTCGAGATGGGTCTCACCGTAGTCGCGGAGACGGTGCAGCAGGCGGCGCGCGTTGGTTTCGTTGCCGAGCAGGCGCCAGGCGAGTGCCTGGTAGAAGATCGCATCGGCAGGGCGATCGTTGTAGTAGAAGGACATCTCGGGTGCCTCTTCTCCCCGTGCGGCAGCACGAAGCGCAGCCTCGCGCATGGTCTCGTCGCCGAGTAGGGCATGCGCGCATGAGAGCCAGAAGTCGACCTCATTGTCGGCCTCCGCGGTCGGAAGCTTTCCCTCTCCGAGATTTCGGGGATAGACTTTGGCCGCTTCGAGCCGGTCGACCGCGTCGTGTGCACGCCCGGCGTCCAGGTCCGCCTGCGCCATCTGGATGAGTGCCCGCGTATACTGTCCGGGGACCTTGCCCTCGCCGCCTTCCCAGGGATGAAACCGATGCGTCGACAGCACCTCGAGGGCCCGGTCCGACCGGCCGGTGAGATTGAGTAGCTCGACATACGAAACGGTGAGATCGTCGCGTGTGAGAAGCGCGTCCGGATGCCGTTCCAGTATCTCCAGGCGCTCGGGCGGGCGGTGGCCCAGGCGGCGCATGAGCACGTCCATCTCCAGAAGGATCTCGGCATCCCGGGGGTCAAGCGACAGGGCGAGCTCGAGCTCGCGAAGCGCCTCAGCGCGATCGCCGCGCTTGTTGTAGTGGCTGAGGGCCAGATTCCGGTGCACGGTTGGAAATGACGGAACCTCTGCCGCAGCCTGCTCCCACTCTTCGTGCGCCCGCGCGTGGGCGCCTGCGGCGAAGTAGTAGTTTCCCAGCTCGTATGCCGCCATAGGCGCCGGCGCGATCTCCCGGGCGGCGTGCAAGACGGGAATCATCTCCAGCTGATTGGGAAAGGAGGTTCCCCGGGCGCAGGTTTCGGCCTCCGACACGGTCTGTTCCGCCGCCGCGGTCTTGCCGAGCTCGTGCTGATACACCGCTTTGACGTAGAGGGGGAGGGGATCGAGCTGCTCGGTTTCTTCGATGTAGCGGTTCACAAGCTCGATTGCGTCCTCGCGGAATCCGGAATGCCCGTAGGCGAACAGGATCTCGCAGAGAAGCTGCGGCTTGGCGGACAGATACCGTGGCCACTCGCCCGGCCACTCCTGAAGCATGCGTTCGGTCTCCGCAAGGTGGTTGACCGGAAAACGCTCGAGGTTCTCGCGGTTTTGCTCTTCCGCTTCGATGCTTCGCCCCAGTTTCCGTAGAATGACGGCGCGCAGATGAGAGGCACGGAAATGAGCCGGATTTGTGGTCAGCGCCGTTCCAAGGCGCCCGAGCGCCTCTTCGAGCATTCCCCGGGAGGCGTCGATGCGCGCGAGGAAGAAGGAGCTCTCAGCCCTCAGCGGCATGTTCCACGCCGATTTTGAGAACCAGTCGTAGGCCTCGAGCTCCCGACGCCGGTACCAGAGTACGAGGCCGAGATTGAACAGCGGCTCGCCGCTGTAGGGATTGGGGTTTCGCTCCAGAAGACGGGCGCACGCGGTGCGGAACAGCTGCTCCGCACTCGCGAAATCGGCCTCCTTGAGTCGTCGGAGCCCGAGCGCGTTGTTCGCGCCGCTGTGTCCGGCATCGCGCTTCAGAACCTCAAGGTAGTAGGGCTCGGGGGAGAAGGTCGCGTGGCGATACTGCTCGATATGGCGCCCCCAGAGAAAGAGCTCCTCGGTGGAGGCAATCCGGTGGGGTGGCGGCGCCGCCTCCGCCGGCTTTGCAGGAGGGCGGTCACCTTCGGCTGCGGCCGGGTAACGCAGGAGCTCGACGCCCGCGGTATCGCACACGCGAAAGACGCAGTCCTCGGGGTGTTTCAAGTTCCTGACGGTCCAGCGGTCGGCCGCCGCCGGTGAGGGCCTGAGCTCCTGCTGCGCCTCCACCACCCCGTCACGCTCGATACGTACCGTTACCGCGAGCTCTTCGGTGGCATAGACCTGCACCACGATGCGCCCCTGGTCACGTTCCGAATCGAGGGCCAGAACCACGCGGTCCGACGCGGCCTTCACCGGCATGGTGCCCTTGAAGGGGAAGAAGTACTGGGTGAAGCGCTTCTCTTCGCCGGGCTGCAGCCAGGAAAAGTCCGGCTGGTTGTCGGTGTAGACGCCCGTCATGAGCTCCACATACGGACCGTCGTCATCGGTGAGGTTGCGCTCCCAGGCCTGACCGAAGTCCGCCGTGCCCCAGGTCCACATCTTCTTCCCCGGTGAGACGCGGTGATCGGCAACATGGAGAATGCCCGCCTGCCGACCGTGATCGTACCCGCCTACGAAGTCGTAGTCACTGTGGTAGGCCATGTAGGATGTCGGCACCGGCACGTTCTTGTACCAGGAGATATCCACCCCCCGGGAGTAGTCGACCTTGTAGTACTCGCCGGTTGCTATCGGAAAACGCGACAGATCCCGCTTGCCGTGGTCGAAGACAGCCGTTACGTCCGGCGGGAACACCGCCTGATAGTCATCGTTGACACTGACGGCCGGATTTGCCCACCACAGGAAGGTCCTGGGCAAGGGCGTGGGGTTATATACCCGCCCGTTGATCTCGAGAACCGCTCGGTCGGGATATAGGCGAAAGCCGGCGGCGCTCCGTGTGCGAAACATCTTCTCCCATTCGGATACCCACACGGTCGCCGACCCGTCATCTCCAGTGCGTATCTCGTACTCTGTCGGCGCAAAGGTTGACGGGCGGTGGTGTTGCGGCCAGTTGAACTCGATCCCGCCGGAAATCCACGGGCCCGCGAGGCCCACCAGTGCGGGCTTGATCACCCGATTGTAGTATACGAAGTGGTAATCATTGGTCTTGTCCAGCGCCATTTGCACCCGACCGCCGAGCTCCGGAAGAATCATGATCTTCAGATACCGGTTCTCGAGAAACACGGCGTCATATGACTGTGGTCGGGATTCATCGGCAACGCCGTGGATCATGCGGTAGGGATACACCGCTCCGGAGCTACCCTGGTACACCCGCTTCTCGAGGAACATCGGGTTGTGGTCCGGCTCCGCGGTGGGATAGGTGGGAATGGTGATCGTCTCGCGCCAGGCCCGCGCATGTGATTCATCAACGGCGTTCGGCATATGCTCTGCACGTCTCATAATCCGATTGTAGACCCGAAACCGGGAGAAAGGTATGGATCGCCGCGCAAATACATGGACAAAACGATAACGCCCGAGCTATGCTCGCCGCCATGGACCGGCTCGGCTCAGGGCCGCGGAAGCCCCACGGCTTCAGCGGCGAGATCTATCAGATCGTGCCCCATCGCGTGCGGGGCGACTTACGGTCCCGCCCCCTCACTCACGAACTGGCGGTTACCGATATCGGGCGGTATCCCCGGGCGGACGGCCACTTTTACCGCAGGCGAAACGGGGCGGAGGAGCACATCCTCATCGTCTGCGATTCCGGCTCCGGCTTCTGCAGAACGCCTGCCGGGGCGCTTCTTCTCGGCCCGCGGCAGTTCGTCCTCATACCGGAAGGCACCCCGCATGAGTACGGCGCGGATGACGAAGACCCATGGACGATCTCGTGGTGCCATGTCACGGGACTGTACGGAGACATCCTTGCTCAACGTCTCCCGCTTACCCGGGCGCCGTTCGACATTGCGCCCGTGGCTGAAGCGGAAACGGGCCGGTTGTTCGAGCTGGCATTCGACGTGATGAAACGCGGATTCTCGATCGAGCACCTGACGGTTGCCTCGGCGCTCGTTCGCGCCGTCCTCACGGTTCTTGCCTTCGACAATCCCGCCCTCGACAGCGGCGCCGACCGCATCGGGAACAGGTACGTCGAGGCCGCCGTCGAACACATAAACCGGAATCTGGACAAACCGATGAGTGTAGGGACCATATCAGCGGCGGTAGGCCTTTCGACCTCGCGGCTTACACAGTTGTTCCGTCGCCACGTGGGGCAGTCGCCGAAACGCTACCTGCGGCGCGAGCGCCTGCTGCGTGCGTGCCACTATCTCGACGCTACCGACGCCCCGATTTCCCAGGTTGCGGAGCTGGTCGGGTATGCCGATCCCCTGCACTTCTCGCGAGTGTTTCGTCAGGTGCTCGGATGTTCACCTCGTCAGTATCGGGAGCGGAGGCCCGTGTCATCGGCAACACAACGTTGAAGGTCGTGGCTCCCGGTCTGCTGTGAAATGTTATGACCCCATCATGGAGATCTACGATGTGCTGGCACACGGCCAGGCCGAGTCCCGTGTTCGTCTTCGTTACCTTGGTGCTGAAAAAGGGCTTGAAAATCTCTTCCTGCAGGTCGGCGGGGATTCCGTGTCCCGTATCCGAGATCGAGACCGCAACCTGACCGGTGTCGCGGTCCTCGTCCGCGGTCAGCTTGAGAACCCCGCCGTGGAGCATGGCCTCAATCGCATTGGCGATCAGGTTGACGAATAGCTGTTTCAGCTTGTTCTCGACGCCGTCGATATAGACCGGGCGGCCTGGAACGTAGCGGTGTACGGTTATCTGTTTGTCGCGGAGTCGGTGGCCTACGAGAAGCACCACCTCGTCGAGCAGACGCACAACATCCACATGGCGCACGGGTAGCTGCTTCACCCTGGAGAATGAAAGCAGGCTGCTTACGACTTCGGTGATGAGATTCACCTCGCCCTCGATGCGGTCGAGATATTCGGCCTGTTCCTCAGCTTCGTCGTTGACCTTGAGGAGCTCGAGATAGTTCTGGATGATTCCGAGGGGATTGTTTATCTCATGGGCAACGCCCGCCGCGAGCTCCGCGATCGAGGTCATCTGTTCCGCCCGCGCGAGATACTCCTTGACGAGATCATCCATCAGCACGTTTTCGATGAAAAGAATGGTTCCGAGAGCCGTCCCTTCGTAGTTCTTGATGGGGTGACATGCGAGCCGTACCTTCCGATCCCCCGCAATCGGGACGCTCTCCCACGTGCGTGCTTCGCGCCCCTGTACCGCTGCCCGGATCTCTTCGCAGTTGGCTATGCCGAGATGGCGTAACAGCTCGCGGAGCTCCGTCTCACCCGGCCGAAGGCTCGGATACTGCAGCAGTTTTTCCGCTTCGGTATTCACCGCGAACACGCGCGTTTCGGCATCCAGCACGACGGCCGGGATCGGCAGGTTCCTGATGAGTTGTTCGTTCTGTCGCCGCAGGTAGAGCGGGGTGCGATCGTCGTCGCCGTCCTGGAAGTAGGAGGTGAACTCGTAGGCCATTCGAACCAGGCGTATCCTATCGAGATCGCTCACGCGTTCGGTTCCGATACGCTCCCCGTCCCTCAACACGGTCACACGGTCCGCGAACTGAAAGATCTCCTCGATATCCGGCGTTATAAACAGAACCGCTTTCCCGTCGGCCTTGAAATCCGAGAGCAGGGCGAACAGCCGTTTCAGACGATGCGGTTTGAATCGCGATGATATCTCATCGAGGATGAGGACATCCGGATCCCGTGCCATCACGCGGACGAGCTCTACGGCCTGCTGCTGCTCCTCGGAGAGCATTCGCACCGGCGCGTCAAAGTCTATGTCGAGTTCGAGGTGGTCGAGCAGCTCGCGGCAGCGGTTTCGCAGTCGGTTCTCATCCTTCTTGCGAATAATCAGGTGGTTGAGGTTCCCCACCGTCATATTGCGCCATACGGTCAGTGCCGGCATGACCTGCAGTCGCTCCTGTATCAGCGCAACTCCGGCGCGGCGGGCACGTCGAGGCGTAAGCGGGTCAAGCGGTGCTCCCCTCAGCTCGTAGGTGCCCGCCTGCAAGGGCTCGACCCCGCCCGCCACAAGAGCAAGCGTCGATTTTCCGGATTTGTGGTCGCCGATGAGCGCATGTATCTCGCCGGCATACAGGTCCAGGTCCACCCCGCGGAGTGCCGCATTCTCTCCATATCTGTGGGCGAGGCCACGCAACCTCAACAGCAGCTGCGGTTTCACGAGTTGATACCAAGACGCTTCATCTTGTTGTACAGAGTCTTGCGGTGCATGCTCAACAGCGCGGCGGCCTCGCTTTTGACGCCGTTGCAGCGTTGCAGGGCCCGCAGGATCATTTCCCGGTTCACGCTGTCGTGGAGATTGCTCATACGCTCGTCGAGCGTATCGGAGACCTGCTCGTACTGCTGCGGCAGATCGTTCTCACTGACGTAGCGGGCATCGCAGAATATGACCGCACGCTCCACCGCGTTCTTGAGCTCACGAATGTTGCCCGGCCAGCTGTGGTTGAGAAAGACGCGCATAACCGAATCGGTGAAGCCGACGACATCCTTCCCGTAGAGGGTGGCGAACTTGTCGAGAAAGTGCTGCGCCAGGAGCGGAATGTCGGTCCGCCGTTCTCTCAGGGGAGGCAGCTCCAGCTTCACGACCGAGAGACGGTAGTACAGGTCCTCGCGAAAGCTGCCGTCGCGTATGGATGACTCCAGATCCTTGTTCGTAGCGGCAATGACGCGTACGTCGGTGGATCGGGTCTCGTTGGAGCCGAGCCGCTCGAACTCACCCTCCTGCAGTACCCTCAGAAGCTTGGCCTGGGTGACGGTGCTGAGCTCTCCGATCTCGTCGAAGAAGAGCCCGCCACCCGCGGCGGCTTCGAATTTCCCGACGCGTGTGTCCTTCGCGTCGGTGAAGGCGCCGCGCTCGTGCCCGAAGAGCTCGCTTTCGAGCAAAGCGTCCGGTATGGCGGCGCAGTTGACCTTGACCAGCTTGCGTCCGGCCCGTGCACTGCGAGAATGGATTTCGCTTGCAACCAGCTCTTTGCCGGTTCCGCTCTCCCCGACGATCACGACCGACACGTCGGTGGCGGCTATGCGGGTGATCTCCTCGATCAGGCGGTGCATGCGGCTGTCGCGCGTTATAATCTGCCCCGTCGGCGGGGCATCCTCCCGCTGAGCCTTGCGCGTCTTGAGCGTCTCGATTTCCGCCAGCAGGTCTTTCAACGGAACGGGCTTCTGATAGAAATTGCGTGCACCGACCCGCATCGCCTCGACGGCATGCTCGATGGTCGCCACGCCTGAGATCATGATGACGGGCAGTTCGGGTCGTATTGCGCGCACCCGCTGCAGGAGCGTCAACCCGTCGAGCCGCGGCATCTTTACGTCGAGCACGAGGAGATCGACCTCGGCTGAGTTGAGCATTTCTACCACGCGGGCCGGATACGTCGTATAGAGGCTGTGCAACCCGTTGCGCTCAAGGAGCGCCTGGAGCGATCTGCACATTTCCTCCTGATCATCAACTATGAGGACAGTGAAAGCCATTCAGAGCCAATTGTAGAGGCAAAGCTTCAGGCGGACAACCCGGTCTTAGAATCGACGCGGCGTGGAATTTTTTGCACATGTGGCGTGGCGTTCGAATGACAGTTGCACAGCGAGCGGGAAATCGGCAGACTCGAGCGTGCTCCGTCCGCGCGGGCAACTGACGACGCTGCAGCGAGTTGCCCTTTATCGCTCTCTTACGCGCGACGTGGCATGCACTTTGCATTGTTTTCGGCAATACCGACAAGGAGGTAGTTCGATGAAACGACTACTGGTTTTCGCGTTGATGATCGCGATTGCTCTCGGCGTGGCGATGCCGCTGTTCGCCGAAGGTCAGCAGGAAGCTCCGACCGGCGAGGATGTCAAGATCGGCTTTCTGGTGAAGCAGCCGGAGGAGACCTGGTTCCAGGACGAGTGGAAGTTTGCAGAGGAAGCTGCCGATGAGTACGGGTTCGAGCTCATCAAACTTGGTGCCGAGGACGGGGAGATTACCCTCAACGCCATCGATAACCTGGCCGCACAGGGGGCCCAGGGATTCATCATTTGTACCCCGGATGTACGGCTCGGGCCTTCCATCGTGGCACGCGCGGAGCAGCACGGCATGAAGGTCATGAGTGTTGACGACCGGTTCGTCGATGCCGACGGGGAGTTTATGGAAGAAGTCCCGCACATGGGCATTTCCGCCTACGAAATCGGCCAGATTGTGGGAGAAGCACTCTACGAAGAGATGCAGAACCGCGGATGGGACGAAGAGGACACGGGCGCCCTTGCCATCAGCTTCAACGAGCTCGACACCGCCCGCGAACGGGTCGAAGGCGCAACTGACGCGCTCGTCGACGCCGGATTCCCCGAGGATAGGATCTTCGACACACCGCAGCAGCGCGAAGACGTGGAAGGCGGCTTCAACGCGGCGGCCGACAAGATCACCCAGCATTCCGACATCGAGCACTGGCTTGTGTTCGCGCTCAACGACGAGTCGGTGATGGGCGGCGTTCGCGCGGCCGAGGGACGCGGTTTCACCGAGGAAGACATTATCGGCGTCGGTATCGGCGGCAGCGGGTCCGCGCAGTCGGAGTTCGACAAGGACGAGATGACCGGCTTCTATGCGACCGTCACCATCAGTCCCTACCGCCACGGGTATGAGACCGCGGAGAACATGTACAAGTGGATTGCCGAAGGTGAAGAGCCGGAGAAACTCATCTACACTGCGGGCACACTCATGACCCGCGAGAACCAGGAGGAGGTACTCTCGGAGCTGGGTCTGGATCGATAAGGCCGGCGAGAGACAATCGCCGACCCATGGAGGGCCCCGCGGTCGTCGCGGGCCCCTCCGGCTTACAAGTCGGCGGAAGCGTGGAAGGATTTCTATGGGCGATAAACCGTATCTACAGTTTCATTCGGTAAGCAAGGCCTTTCCCGGCGTGCAGGCCCTCGATGACGTCACCTTCGGTGTGGACGAAGGGAGCGTGCACGCCCTCGTCGGAGAGAACGGAGCGGGCAAGTCGACCCTGCTGAAGGTTCTCAGCGGGGCTCACCAGCCGAACGGCGGCTCTCTGTCACTCGGAGGCGTGGAGCATGCCTTTTCGAATGCGCGTGAGGCGCTCGAAGCCGGGATAGCGGTTATCTATCAGGAGCTCAACCTCATACCCGACTTGAGCGTCGAGGAGAATCTGCTCCTCGGCCACATGCCGACGCGCCTGGGAATCATCGACTGGCGGAACATGCGGGCACGGGCGATTGAGGCGCTGCGGCGGCTCGGAGAACCGATCAATCCCCGGGCAAAAGTGGGGAGCCTGTCCATCGGGCAACAGCAGATGGTAGAAATCGCAAAAGCACTCATGAGAGATGCCAAGGTCATCGCGTTCGACGAGCCGACGAGCAGCCTCTCTCACAAGGAAGTGGAGCTGCTGTTCAGCGCCATTCGCGGCCTTCGGCAGGACGGGCGAGCCGTCATCTACGTGTCTCACCGTCTGGCCGAAGTCTTCGAGCTCTGCGATGCCGCCACCGTCTTCCGGGACGGCAAGCTGGTCGTAACGCGACGCACGCTCGAGGGCGTAGACCACGATTTTCTCGTGAGAAGCATGGTGGGAAGGTCGATCGCCGACATCTTCCACTATTCTCCGCGTCCCCACGGGGAGACAGTACTCGAGGTGAAAGACCTGTTCGGGTACGGGCTGAGAGAGCCGGCCTCGTTCAGTGTTCGAAAAGGCGAGATACTCGGGTTTTTCGGGTTGATCGGCGCCGGTCGCACGGAGCTGTTTCGTCTCCTGTTCGGAGCGGAGCGCGCGGAGGGTGGCACGACCTATATGGATGGTACGGCGGTCCGGATCAGAAACACGCATGACGCGATACGCCATGGTCTCGCACTCATGCCGGAAGATCGTAAGCTGCACGGTATCATCGGTGTCCGCTCGGTTGCGGAGAACATAAACCTCGCCGTCCGGCCGACGCTGGCCGCCTACGGGGGCCTCGTCATAGACCAGCGGCGCGAGCGCGAGAACGCCGACGCCTTCGTGAAAAAACTCCGAATAAAGACACCGTCGACCCGCCAGCTCATGCGGAATCTCTCCGGTGGTAATCAGCAGAAGGCGATCCTCGCACGATGGCTCAGTCGACAGGCGCGCGTATTTCTCATGGACGAGCCCACCCGCGGAATCGATGTGGGAACCAAGACCGAGATCTATTCGATCATGTACGATCTCGCCGAATCGGGTCTGGGAGTCATTATGGTCTCGAGTGAGTTGCCTGAGATTCTCGGCGTGTGCGACAGGATCATCGTCATGAGAGAGGGCGCCATTTCCGGTGAGGTGTCGCGAGACAAGGCAACCGAAGAGTTGCTCTTGAAGCTCGCGCTCCCCGACGGCGTCGGCGCCGGCGCCGCCCGAACGGCATAGACACAGAGGAGGTTACGAACCGTGTCCACCATTTCTACTGCATTTTCGGCAGCTTCTATCGGTAAGATCTGGCGCAACTCCGGCATGCTGATGGTCTTCCTGATTCTTTTCGCGATCCTGTCCCTTTTCGTTCCGTTCTTCTTCACGTGGCGGAATATGGTGGGGCTGTCGCTCTCTGTTGCAACCCTCGGGATGGTTGCGTGCACCATGACCTTTGCGCTGGCCTCCGGCAACTTCGACCTGTCGGTCGGCTCGATCATTGCGTTCTCGGGCGTTGCCGCCGCGGTCGTCATAAACGTCACCGGCAGCACGTTGCTCGGAATTCTTGCCGGGCTGGCCGGAAGCATGCTTATCGGGTTCGTGAACGGCACCGTCATTGCGAAGCTGAAGATAAACGCGCTCATCACGACCCTGGCGATGATGCAGATCGTACGCGGCCTTGCCTTCATTGTCTCCGGCGGCAGCGCGGTGGGGATTCGCAACGCGGACTTCTACGTCCTCGGCACCGGAACGTTTGCGGGCCTCCCCATGCCGATCTGGATCGTTCTCGGCTACTTTCTGCTGTTCGCCTTCGTTCTGAACAAGACCACATACGGGCGGAATACGCTCGCTATCGGCGGTAATGAGGAAGCCGTGCGACTGTCCGGCATCAACGTCGATCGGATCAAGATCGCCATATTCAGCATCCAGGGCCTCATGACGGGCTTTGCCGGTATCGTCCTCGCCGCCCGCATGACAAGCGGGCAGCCGCATACGTCGCAGGGCTTCGAGCTCACCGTCATATCGGCATGTGTGCTCGGCGGTGTGTCACTCTCCGGCGGTGTGGCATCGATGACCGGAGCGCTCGTCGGTGTGCTGATCATGGGGTCCGTGCAGAATGCCATGAATCTCTTGAATACACCGACGTTCTATCAGTACGTGGCACGGGGCTCGATTCTTCTGGCAGCGGTCATCTTCGACACCCTCAAGCAGGGCAAGGTCCGGTAAATGGCGGAGTGGCATACCGATGATGAGCTCTTCCGCATCGCGCGAGAGGAGCTCTACACCGCCGTCGTCGGCGATATTTGCGACCAGCTCGGGATGCGGCGGCGGTTCCTGCCGCCGGAGCTGCGGCCGCTGAGGGCGGCGCCCGGGGTGCCGGTGATGATAGGGCGCGCCATGACGGTGCTCGAGGCGGACGTGTTCTCCGAGCCCGCCGGCGGATCGCCGTTCGGCTCGATGTTGAGCGCCCTCGACGATCTGCGTCACAACGAGGTCTATGTGTGCGCCGGGGCAAGCCCGCGCTACGCCCTCATCGGAGAGCTCATGGCCACGGCCATGATCGCCCGCGGGGCTGTCGGTGCGGTCGCGGACGGATACATCCGGGACAGCGAGGGCATCCTCGCGCTGGACTTTCCCGTGTACTCCCGCGGCTCCTATGCCCAGGACCAGCGGGGCCGGGGCATCGTCATGGACTATCGTGTTCCGGTCGAGATCGGCGGTATCACGATCGAGCCGGGCGATATCGTCCTTGCCGACGTGGACGGGGTCCTTATCGTGCCTCAGGAGGCCGAGGTCGAAGTCTTCACCCGGGCACTGGCCAAGGCACGTGCCGAGAAGACCGTGCAGAAAGCGATCGCCGGCGGGATGACGGCGACCGAAGCCTTCGATACCTATGGGATTCTGTAAAGGGGCTCCGCCGTGAAGATCACCGACGTCCGCGTATGGCTGGTTGAGGGGATCAAGTACAACTGGACCATGCTGAAAGTCCACACCGACGGCGGCGTCACCGGCGTGGGGGAGGCGACGAACTGGCCCGGAAGTCCCGTCGTGGAGGCCGCGGCGCGGCACGTGGGCGAGCGTGTCATCGGCATGGATCCGCTTCGCACCGACTATGTGTGGTCGAAGCTCTACCGGGACCTCAACTGGATCGGACCCTACGGCGCCTCGCTCTGCGCCATAAGCGGACTCGATATGGCGCTCCTCGACCTCAAGGGAAAGCACTACGGGCTTCCCGTGTACGAGTTGCTCGGCGGCGCGTTTCGGCGGGAGATTCTTCTCTATGCGAACTACTGGTTCACCGGCGGCGGGTTGAGCGCCCGCGAGTACGCGAGCGCCGCCTCGCAGGTGATGGAGGCCGGCTTCACCGGCGTGAAGTTCGATCCCTTCGCGCACACGAGCTACTTCTACGGCGAGAACCTCGCGCCGAATCTGGGGCTGACCGAGCGTCAGAAGGACCTCGCCGAGGAGGTGACCGCGGCGGTGCGGGAGGCGATCGGGCCGGAGTCGGCTATGATGATCGAGACCCATGCCATGCTGAACTTCCAGGCCGCCTGCGAGATGGCGAATCGGCTTTCTCCGTACGGGGTGACCTGGTTCGAGGAGCCCGTCGGACCGGAGAACGTGGAGACACTCGCCGCATTCCGCACGCGCATACCGGCGGAGGTTCCGATCTGTGTCGGAGAGCGGCACTACACACGAAGCGGCATTCGCCCCGTCCTCGAGCGGCAGCTCTGCGATATCATTATGCCCGACATCACCCGCTGCGGGGGGCCGAGCGAGCTCAAGCGCATGGCCACGATGGCGGAAACCTACGGTGTACTCATTGCCCCGCACAACCCCAACGGCCCCCTGTCGACCCTGGCCAGTGCGCATGTGTGCGCCGCCCTGCCGAACTTCTTCCGCCAGGAGTTCATGTTCCACGATGTGCCCTGGAGGGACGAGGTGATCGACCACCCGCTCGACATCCGCGACGGGCATCTGCACCTCAGCGACCGGCCGGGGCTTGGGGTCGATCTCGTCGAGGACGAGCTCGAGCGTCATCCCGGCATAAGAGAGATGCGGGACGGATTCTACGTGTAGTCGTGGAGCCACGTGAGGAGGCGAGATGGCGCTGACAGTTGATCTATCGGGGAGTGTCACGATTGTCACCGGCGTCACGAGCGGAATCGGCGCGGGCGTTTCAGAGATGTTCGCGCGGGCCGGCTCGGCCGTCGTGGGCTGCGGCAGGCGGAGCTCCGGGAGCGACGAAGCGGTCGCCTTTCTCGAGTCCGCGGAACGGCACGGTGCGTCCGCGCAGTATGTCTCCTGCGACATCTCGCATGCCGACGGGCCTGAGCGGGTGGTCGCTGCCGCGGCGGAGCGATTCGGGCGCATAGACTGTGTCGTCTCCAACGCCGGGCGAAACGTGTTCACCGGCATCGACGAGAGCTCCCTCGACGACTGGCAGGAGTGCATCGATCTGAACCTGCGCTCGCACTGGCTACTGGCTCGGGCGGTCGCCCCGCACCTCCGCGCCGCGGCGGCCGATCCGCGGGCTCCCGACGGCGCCGGTCCGGTCTTCATGGTCAACACCTCGAACCATGCCTACGCAACCATTCCCGGGTGTTTCCCCTACAACGTCACCAAAGCCGGCATGACGGCCCTGGTTCAGTCTCTTGCGATCGAATGGGGCCCGCTGGTGAGGGCGGTGGGAGTCGCCCCGGGCTTCATCGAAACCGAGGCCAACCGTGAGTGGTTTGCGAGGTTTGAGGACCCGCATGCAGAACGCCGGCGCACCGAGACGATGCACCCCGTGGGCCGGCTCGGGACGCCGGAAGAAGTAGGTGCCCTCTTCGTGTTTTTCGCCAGTCGATACGCCGCGTTCGTGTCCGGCACGACGGTCCTGGCCGACGGCGGGCGAAGCGCTCTCATGCAGGACGGGATGAAAGAGTACACATGAGGCTCGCCACCGGAGAGGTCCCTCAGCGCCTCCGAGGACCGAGATCAGCAGCACGGCGCCGGCCCGGCTTCACCGGCGAAGAAGCCGCGACGAGTTGGCGAGGATGCCGAGATCAGGC
>CAZWNS010000062.1:0-15295 GCA_964635245.1 uncultured Spirochaetaceae bacterium | reverse complement strand
CTGCTCGTGCCCCGGCTGCTCGTGCCCCGGCTGAGAACCGTGCCCCGATTCCGACTCCGTCGCTGCGACCGGCCCCGCGTGAAGAATCATCACGATGAACAGAAGCAGTTGAACTCTTGTCGCCATTGCGATTGTGGAGTCTACCCGCAGTTTGCAAATTGGACAAGCATTGCCTATAGTGTAGCCCATGAGTCGGCTTCCGCCCCGGGTCATCCTGCTCATTGTGCCGCTCTCCCTCCTCGGCTGCGCTGCGGACCCCGAAGCCGACATTCCCGACCTCGAGCACCGTGTCACGAACGTGCTGCAACTCCACAGCTACGAGCACGTGTACCGCGATATTGTATACTTCGGCGAGGAACGCAGCTTCCTTTTCTTCAAAACGATGGATCGCAGGCTTCTTTTCTCGGTGGATATCATCGTGCAGGCCGGCGTTGATCTCGAGGAAGGTATCGAGGTGATGACCGACGGGGGGAACCCCGACCGCATTATCGTGCAGCTGCCGCGGGCGCGCATCCTGCGTGTCGATGCCGATGAGGCCTCGATCAATCAGTACTTCTCGCGCACGCGCGGCGGAGACGTGGGATGGCTCGAGTACGGGGCGGAGATCGAGCGCGTGAAGGACCGCGTCCGCGCGGACGCGGTTGAGCGCGGCATACTTGCGAATGCGGAGGACAACGCGCGCGAGATGGTGAAGAACTTCTTCGCGCTTGCGGGTTTCGAAGAGGTCGTCTTTCGTCCCGCCGAGGGGGACCGCGCGGGCGACGGGGAGATTCGGGGGTAGGTGGTGCTCGGCTTGCGGTTTCTCGCCGGAGTCCTGCCGCGCGTGCTGCTTCCGGTCGCGCTTGCGGCGGCCGTCTTCATCGCGCTCGTGCGTTTTGAGATTCTCGATGCACCTCTTCGCCGTCTCGCGGAGGACATCGGCCTCATGAGCCGCGAAACGCGCAGCTCCTCACAGATCGTTCTCGAGGAGCTTCGCGAGGTCTACGCGCTCGACACCGTCGAGTACATCTACCGCACGGTCTTTCCCTTCGACTACATGCCCGACACGACCGACCTCGCCGACATCATGAACACCCTCCGCTACACCAGCGGCCCCATCGACGAGGTGCTCTCCGAGGATCAGCAGCTCTACTTCGGCGCGGTCAACCTTGCGGAAGACGTCGGGCTCGGCGAGCAGGAGTTCATGGTGCTCACCGTACGGATATCGGCCGGATTGGACCGTGCCGGGACACCGTTTGCCGCCGAGGTAGACACCGACGAGGAAAGCGGGCATCGTCACGCCCGGGTCCGGATTCCCCCGGCAACGGTCACCGATATCCTCATCGAGGACGTCGACCCGGCAGGCTACCCGTATCCGGACGTCGGCCTCGATGCCGAGGGCTGGCGCTCCGTTGCCGCCTTCGTCACCGAGCACATCGAGGACCGCACCATCGAGGAGGGCATCCTCGAGGACGCCCGTGAGAACGCGCGGGCCCTCGTACGAACGCTCCTCCTCTCGGCGGGGATCGATCAGGTCTCCTTCGAGAAGGAGGCAAAGAGGTCGGCGAACTCCGATGAACGGCGGTAGTACACCGGCGGGTAGCCGACGGGCGCGCTCTCCCGATGCCATCCCGGTGCGGCGGCGCGCCCGCTCCAGAGATGCACCCACTCGTCGTCGGGCAGGTACGCGGACCAGCTCGTGCGCTTCTGCTGCACGACCGGCGCCACGAGAAGATCACGCCCGTAGAGGTACTGGTAGCGCTGACGATGTGCGGTCTCGTCGCCGCCGTAGTGGATCCCGAGGTGCCTCATCGCCGGCAGCCCGGTGGCCGCGTACTCGCCGACCACATGGCGATGGTACGGCGCAAGCCGGGCGTAGACGCCGGTCATGCGTGCCAGATGGGACAGGGTTTCGGCGTCGGAGTTGAACTGCTGGTTGCGCCGAGGGCGGTTTCCCTCGTGATTGCGCATGATGGGAGTGAAGGCGGCGTGCTCGGCCCAGCGCTGGAAGAGCTCCTTGCTGCGCCGTACCCAGGCGACCGTGGTAAAGCCCCCGATATCGGAGTGATGGATCCCCGTTCCACAGTAGCCTGCCGAGAGCGCGGCCGGAATCACGCTCGGCAAGCCGTCGTGCACGCTCCAGTTCACCAGCTGATCGCCGGCCCAGGTTGCCGTGGAGTACCGGGATGAGCCGGTGTACCCGGCCCGCATGAAAAAGACCGCCTCCCCCATCGCGCCGGCCTCCTCGAGCGCCTCGCGGTTGACCCGCGCCCACTCGGCCGGATAGCGGTTGTGAAAGGACTCCCCGCTCTCCCCGCTGTAGAGCACGGCATCGGGCGGGAGATACTCCCCGAAGTCGGCCATCCAGCCCGAGAGCCCGACCCCGAGCATGTTCTCCCGTATGATGCCCTTTATCCAGCGTACCGCCGCCGGGTTGGTGAGGTCGAGCAACGCCACCGGAAAGGTGGTGACGTAGATCATGTAATCCTGCCCTTTCGGCGTTTCCACGAGGTAGCCGTGGCTCGCCGCTTCGCGGTAGAGATCGCCCTCAACGGCAAGAAAGGGGTTGATATAGCCGAGCGTCCGTACGCCCTGCTCGCGGAGCTCGCCCACGAGCCGCGGGAAATCCGGGTAGAGCCCGCGGTCGTAGTGCCAGTTCCACATCAGCTGGCTGCCGAACGCCGTGAGTCGGCGACCTTCCCAGTCCTGCGCCCAAACGGCCGAGAGCTTGACCCCCGCTTCCTGTGCGTCGCGGACTTTCCGGCGCACCTCCTCGGAGCCGCCCTGCACGCCGAGCCACATGCCGTGGTACACCCAGTCGGGAAGCTCGGGTCCGGTGCCGAGAAGCCGTGCGACCGCCTTCACGGTCTCCTCGGCACTTTCGTGGACGCCGATGACGATGCGCTTCGGCACCTCCCAGGCGTGCAGCACGACCCGCGTGGAGCCGCGGAAGTCGAGCTCGGAGTAGCGCGAGATGTCGGCATGGCAGAACCAGTTTGCCGAGGAGACGAAGGTCGGCTGGGGAAAGTAGGTGGAGTACCAGTGCCCGCCCGCGCCGAATCGCATCCGGGCAAGCCAGGTGATGAGATCCCGGCCGCGTCCGATGCCCTGTTCCTGGGTCCACACCGGCACCCGCGAGCCCTTCATGTCGAGTCGCGAATACTGCTCGCCGCCGCCGTAGATGTGCTCCCCCGGGTCGACTTCGAACGCGAACCACACATTGCTCACGTCCGGCAGCCACTGCGGGAAGGTGATGTGAAGCTCATCGCCGAGGACCGCGAAACGTATCGCCACACCCGGAGGAGAAACCAAAAGCACCGCCTGCTGCTCCCCGGGCTGCGGGTCGTCCTCGCGGACGCTGAGCGTGCGGCAGGGGCGGCGGACTGTGTTCACCGGCCGGATGGTGTAGTGGCCCTTCGAATCGTGGTAGCGTAAGCGGCCCCAACCCACCCAGATGAACGGACGCCCGGGCCGGTGCTCGGCGATGAGCCGGCCCCGGAACATGACCCGCACCCGCGCGCCGTCCTTTTGTATGTCGAGAGCCTCATTCACTGCGGGCACCTCATCCATATGCGGATTCAATAGGACGTCTCCTCCAGTTCCGCGGGGACGCCGGTCCTCGCCGCCTGCCGGGCCGCAACCGCAGCCTCGAGGCAGCGCATTCCGTCCTCGTAGGACACCGGCGGCGCCGCCCCGCCGACGACGCAGGAGGCAACATGCCGCGTGAAGTCGCGGATGTTGAAGGGCTCGGTCACCGACTCCTCAAAGGTCTCCACCTGCGCGTCCGCCGGACGCCCGTTCTGCGGCCCCCAGGCGAGCACGCCGAGGTAGGAGCTCGCCCCGGCGTCCAGCGCGGAGTATCGTGCATCCTTCAGCCCGCACCACGCCGAGCCGGAGGTACCGTGCAGTTGCATCTGAATCGAGAAATCGAAGCCCGTCAGAGCGTGAGAAATCTGAAAGACCGCGCCGTCGGTGTATCGCCCGCTGATGTAGGCGATGTCCTCGAAGTCGAACTCGGCGTGGATGCGGTCGGTCGTCTCGGTGTGCACCCGTCCGATCTCCTTTCCCGGTATGTAGCGGGCGAGGTCCAACCAGTGCGAGGTCTCCTCTACGATGAGGCCCCCGGAGAGCTCCTCCCGTTCGATCCAGTGCTCCCACTTGTCGCGACGAAAGGGGGTGCGGTAGTGATAGAGCGAAAACGCGGCTATCTCGCCGAGCGTGCCGCCCCGCACGAGCTCGCGCAGCCGCAGCACCGCAGGGTTGCGGCGGAACTCGTAGCCGACGGCGACCATGATGCCGCGCTCGCGGGCGGCACGTACCGCGGGCAGCAGCCGCACCGCCTCGGCGGGCCGCAGGGCGACCGGTTTCTCGAGCAGCAGGTGCTTGTCCGCCTCGAGTACCGCCTCGGTGTGGGACACGTGGAAATGATCGGGCGTGCACAGGCTCACGATGTCGACCTCGGGGTCTGAGAGGACCTCGTCGAGGTCCGCGTAGACGCGTACGCCCAGATCCTCCCAGCGGCGCCCGAGCATGGCGGGATCGAAAAGGGGACGGAGGTCGGCGAAGCTCCCGGCGGCAAAGGTGCCGCCGACGGTGTCCCGCCGCTCGGGGATGAGGTCGCTCACCCCGTAAAGCCGCACCTCCGGATGGTCGAGATACCCGGCACAGTGCGCCATCCCGATCCCGAGGCCCACTACCACCGCGTTCCGCTTCATACACCGGCCTCCCCGAGGGCGGCGCGCACCGCGTTCACGTCGGCGAGATCGCCCTCGAGGGCCGCATCCGCGACCCGCCCGCGCCGATCGCGCAGGGCGGCCTCGAACTCCGCGAGGTAGGCGGCAAGGCGTCGGCGGTCGAGCGGCCGCGGCTGCGCGCCGAGAAGCGCCGTGAAGGCGGCACCGTAGACGGCGTCGAGGACCGCGGCGCCCGCGGCGCCGGCCTCGGTGGCCGCCGCGGCGCCGGCCTCGGTGGCGCCCGCGCGCGTCACGCCCGCGCCCTCCGAGAGCCCGAGCCCGGCCACCCGCGGCCGCTCCTCGCGCCCCGGCTCGAACGGGTTCTCCATCTCCTCGGTACGCTCGAGGAAGCTCATGAGCCTGCGCGCACCGGCGAGATTTCGCTCGAGGCCGCCGCGGGGCAGCCCGGTCTGGGTGTCGGGAAACCAGAAGGCGTCGGTGCCGAAGATGATACGGCCCGCGTGCTTCTCGAAGAACGCGCGCGCATCGTCGGGTCGCGCGGCGAGCTCGCCGAAAAAGTAGAGCCCCGGGGCGAGGTCGACCGAAACATGTCCGTGGCGGTCGAGCAGCGCGTCCAGGCGGTCGAGGTCCCCCGCGAGGAAGAGCAGGTGCGGCAGGATGAAGCGGCACTCGGGGACGGAGGACACCGCCCGCTCGGCCTGCCCGATGAGCTCCTCGAAGCCGGGGATCTCCGGTGCGGAATAATCGATACCGACCTCACGGTTCATGCCGCCGGAGGCGCCCCGCCAGAGCACCGGCGGGTCGGCGACGTGCTGCAGCACCGGCAGGCCGAGCCGGCCCGCCTCGCGGTAGACCGAGAGCAGCTCGGGGGCATCGACGGCCAGGCCGGTATGGGCCTGGTAGCTCGGCTTCCCGTCCCAGAGCTTGATGCCGTCTGCGCCGAGGGCGTGAAGCTCCGCAACCTGCGACCCGAGCTCCCGCGAGTAGTCGAGCCCGGCGAAGACGTAGCACGCCCCGGGCAGAGCCGCCTTGGCGCCGAAGGCCTCCGGGTTGTAGTTCGTGCGCGCCGGGTCGGGAAGCGAGACGATGCCGACGGCGTCGAGAGAAAGCCGCCGCATGTACTCGCGGAGCTCGGAGAGGCGGGAATAGTGGGAGAAATGGATATGACCGTCGATGCGCATTGCTCGTACCGTGTTATTCTCGATCACTTCAACGCGAAGCGCGGCTGCTCCGACACGAGCCTCGTCAGCACGATGCGCGCGTCGGGGTGGCGCCGGGCGAAGCTTGCCGGGAAGGCCGCGCCGACCTCGCCGTAGAGGATGCGGCGCACGACGGCGCTCTGCCAGGGCCGATTGAGGTATATGCGAAGCTTCCGCGCCGCCATAATCTGTTTGATGCCCACCGTAACGGCGTAGGGGGGCACGCGGTCGACGGCACCGCGCAGGGCCGTATTCGAGTTGATGGTTCGCGTCTCGCGGGAGATGGCGAGCACCCGCGTCGACCGCTCGAGAAACTCCTCGTCGGAAACCGCCTCGCCCGGCTCGGGCGGCTCGTTGAAGGCAAGGTGACCGTTTATGCCGACCCCGGCTATACAGGTATCCACCCCGCCGAGTTCCTCGATGGCGGCATCGTAGGCGCCGGGATCGGCCGGATCGGGGAAATGCGCCTGCTGCGGTGTGAGCCCCATGTCCTCCGGCATGGCCCCGACCAGCTCCTCCGCGATGAACCCCCGAAAGCTCAAGGGGTCCCCGGCGGGAATGAGGGTCGTCGCGTCGGGCATGTACTCATCCATGAAGAAAAAGTGCACCCGCGAGAGGTCGACGGGTCGTCTCGTGCAGAGATCCACGAACCGCCGGTACTGGAACACGGGCCCCACCGGCGCGATGAAAACGGTGCCGTTCCCGGCACGATTCCGCTCCTCGATTTCGAAGTACATGGCATGCGCGATATGCCAGTAGAGGTCGGGCTCGGTTTCAACGATCTCGATCGGCAGCGGCGAGGTGCCGTGCGCCGTATCAATGGTGGTGTCATACATGGGTGTCAGCCTTTGAGGGCCCCTGATGTCAGACCCGAGATGATGCGCTCATGCAGCAGGATGTAGACGATGATCATCGGAATGATCGCGATGATGATAGCCGCGTACATGGACGTATAGTCGGTACGGAACTGGCTCGTGAAGAAGCGGATGCCGAGCTGCAGGGTCCGGGACCGCTCCGATGCGGTCAACAGAAGCGCGTAGACGAACTCGTTCCACGAGAAGAGAAAGGCAAAGGTGCCGGCCGTCACCAGGCCCAGCTTGGAGAGAGGGAGCACGATCAGCGCGTAGCGCTGGAAAAACCCGCAGCCGTCGATGATGCTCGCCTCTTCGAGCTCCCGGGGAATGGTCTTCATGAACCCGTACACCAGAAAGAGAGAAATCGGAACGTTTATCCCGGCATAGGTCACGACGAGCGCCCACAGCGAATCGTAGAGACCGATTCCGGTTATGATCCTGAAGTAGGGCACCATGAGTGCAACGATGGGGACGAGCACTCCCGCCAGCATCACGTTGAGCAACGCATTCTGTCCCCGGAAGATAAACCGAGAAAACACGTAGGCCGCCATCGACACCACGAGAAGGTTGATAACCGTCGAGAGTCCCGAGACGAATACGGAGTTGAGGAACAGGATGTGGAGATTGGAGATCTGCACCGCCTCCACGTAGTTCGACAACTGGGGTACGGCCGGAAGACTGAAGGGCTCGGTCTGAAGCTCGAGGTTGGTCTTCAGCGACCCCACGAGCAGCCAGATGAGCGGCACGAAGGTGCTGATGAGAAAGAAGATGAGCACGGCCCATTTCGCGGTCTTTGCAATTATGTCCGTCGGCGTCAGCGTTCTGCGCAATTTCTTCACCATAGCGCCCCTACTGCGTGGCCTCGGCCATCGGGTCACGCCGCCCGAGGAATCGCCGCACGAGCACGATGATCACCGCGCCCACGGCAATGAGTGTCGCTCCGATGGAGTTCGCGACACCGTACTCGAGACCGCTGAGCTTGCGGTAGAGCATGAGAGCCAGAACAGAGGTCGTGTTCGCCGGTCCTCCCCGCGTCATGAGGAACGTAGCCTCGAAGTGCCGGAGCCCGAAGGCGATCGCCAGGGTCATCGCGGTCACCATCACCCCCCGGATCATCGGCAGGGTGATGTAGCGCTCCTGCTGCCAGACGTTGGCCCCGTCTATCTGAGCCGACTCGTAGAACTCGCGCGGCACCGACATCGTGCCGGCAAGGATGATGATCATGAAGTAGCCGATGTAGATCAGCTCCTGCAGGATCACCGCCGGAAGGGCGGTAGCCACCTCGCCGAGCCAGTTGCGCGTCATAGCCTCCAGGCCGATCGCATCGAGAAAGGCGTTTACCGCACCGAACTCCGCGTTGTAGAGGGCAAGCCACATCATGGCGATCGCGACCTTCGAGATGACATTGGGCAGAAAGTAGATGGTGCGGAGCACCCGCCAGCCGGGAGGCTCGCGTGCGAGGATCATAGCAACGGTTGCCGCGAGCGTGATCTGGATGAATCCGAGCGAAAACGCCCAGATGAAGTTATTGCGCAGCGACAACTGAAAGCTCTGGCTCCCGAAGTTCCGCGCATAGTTCTCGAATCCGACGAACTCAGGCGCACCGACCCCGTTCCACGTGGTCAGGCTGATCGAAAAGACGTAGATCAAGGGGTATATGAAGAACATCCCGTAGAGGATGAGGATGGGCAGCAGGAACAGAATGATGCCCTTCCAGTTCAGCCGGAAACTCATGGTTCCTTTGCCGGTCACAGCGCCCCCCACATCGATGATCGAGAAAGATGCCGGGGGCACGGGGCCCCCGGCGTGTTGGCTTCCTGCCCCTCAACAGCTAGTCGTCGAACTGCTCGAGGTTCTCGACGAACTCCTCGGGGGTCTGTCGCCCCAGTGCCATGGCGCCGAAGCCCTGACCGAGCTCAGCGATGAGGTCGACGGGATACTGCGCCTGCATGTGCGTCACGGAAAACTCCGCGTTGCTGAACGCCTCGATAAAGCGGGCCTGCAGCGGATCCATCTCGTCCTCGGACGCGCTGTACTTGACGGCGAACATCGAGCCGGCGTCCAGGGATATGCGCTTCACGTTCTCGGGCCGGGTCATGAACTCCATGAATGCGAGCACCGCCTCGCGCTTTGCCGGATCGTCGGTATGGGCGGCGGCAAGGTTGGAGAGCGGAAATGAGATCTGCCCGCCGTACGTACCACCCTCGACCCGCGGCGCGGGTGCGAGCTGCGTCGCGTCCTTCACCTCGGGAGCCTGCTCGTCGACATTGCCGATGAACCAGGGACCGTTGATGAAAATTGCGGTACGCTCGGACATGTAGTGTCCGCTCGACTCACCCGGCCCGGCGCCGACCGCGTCCTCGGTCGTGTAGTCCTCGAACATCCGCTGCATGATCTCGGCGGCTTCCACGTACTGCGGATGCGACAGCGGGCGGTCCCACACATCGGGTCCGCCGATGCTGGCGAGAATGTGGGAGTACCACAGCATGGACGTCCAGGCGTTGGCCCCGCCCGTCATCTGTGAGGTGGGCGCTATGCCGTTGTCCTTGAGGTCCTCGGCCATTTCCCAGAAGTCGTCGAAGTTATCGGGGAACTCGTCCCAGCCGGCCTCGGCGAGGAGATCCTCGTTGTACCAGATCGGGGTCACGCCGACCTCGAAAGGCACCGACTTCGCGACGCCGTCCCGCGTCGCGCCTTCGATGGTACCGGAGACGAAGCGGTCGGCCCAGTCGCCGTTGAGCTCCTCGGTGAAGTCGAAGAGCAGATCACCTTCGTAGTACTGGAAGGTCGTGGGGTCGGGGTTGAAGACGAACAGGTCGGGAACCTCTCTCGCCGCAATGGATGCGTTTATCTTGTCACGGTACCCGTCGGTATCGGGGTTTGCCTCGATTTCGACGCGGTATTGCCCCTCGAACTCGCTGTTGAACTCTTCGACGAGCGTCTCGATAATATCGGCCTTCGCGTCCTGGCCGACCCAGAACGTCGGGAAGTCGAGCACGACTTCGCCGTCGGCATCCTCTCCCTGTCCTCCGGCGAAGATGGTGGCCACCGGCGCCGTCAACAGGACGATCATCGCGACAGCCAAGACTTGATACTTCCTACTCATGACACACTCCTTTTTGTGGTCGTTCTCGGGATCAGTTAAGCACGGTTCATTGGGGGTGTCAAATCTCGATCCGTCATGCCGGACCCCGTGAACCGCCGTCACTTCTCCCCCACTCGGTCACCAACGGCAACCTCTACGGCCACCCGTCCCCGATCCGCGCGGGCTTCGGAGTGGATGGACTGTCTCTATCGTACTACACCGGTATCGTCCATTTGTCAAATACTTTTTTACTGAAAGAAATTATGATCCCGCGCGAAGAACCTGTCAAGAACGAGATCGGTGGCGCCGTGGCAGGCGCGACGCGGGTCATACGTCTGCGGCAGCACCGCCGCCGCGCCCTCGCTGAGACCGGGGGCGTCGGAATCAAGGTACTCGTCCAGCGCGGCCGCGAGAAACTCCGAAAGCCAGCGGTGGCGGGAGACGATGAGATAGGACTCGGGGTTGAACAGATTCGACAGCGAGTGTACCGCCTGCGCAAACCGGCTCGCCGCTCCACGAAGCTCCGCACAGGCATCGGAGACCGAAACGCCGCGCTCGACCAGGGCCTCGCCGAAGGCCGAAAGCGAGGCAAAGCCGCAGTGCCGCACAGCCGCCTCCACCGCGCCCTCGGAGAGATAGTCTTCCAGGCTTCCGCCCAGGCCGGAGGCGCCTTCGCCGTCGGGGTCGAGCACCATGTGTCCGACCTCCAGCACGGTGCGGCCCCGGTTGGTGAGCACGCGCCCGTCCTGCAGAAACGCCCCGCCGACGCCGGAGCGGATGAGAAAGGTCATCACCGACTGATGACCGGCGGCACACCCGTATCGGTACTCACCGAGGGCAAGCACGGCGGTGTTATTGTGAACGTGCACCGGCCACCCGAACTCCTCCTCGATGCGCTCGGCAACGCCGTAGCCGTCGAAGCCCGGTATTCTCGGATATCGCACGATCGTACCCGTGCCGATATCAACGATCCCCGGTGCGCCGACGCCGATCCCGAGCACCTTTTCCGCGGTCAGCCCGGAAGCCGCCACCGCGCGGCGCACCAGGGCCGTTATCTCCCCCATCACCGCCTCGGCCGCAATGTCCCGCGGGGTTTCGATGACCTCGCTGTAGACCGCCTCCCCGGCGAAATCCGAGACCACGACGGCCGCCGAGCCCGACCAGAAGTCGATCCCGATAATGTACAGACTCTCCGGGACCACGCAGTAGAAGGCCGGCCTGCGGCCCTTACCGCCTGCGGCCGGACGGGCGGGGCTGCATTCCCGGATCACCCCATCACGCTGCAGCTGGGAGAAGATGCGAAACACCGTCGGCGGCTTGAGCCCCGTCGTGCCGGCTACCTCCGACTGCGAGATGCCGTTCGTGCCGTGAATGAGACTGAGCACCAGCTTCTCGTTTCGCTCGCGGACGTCATAGCTGCGAAGCGGGCGGTGGGTCATCGGTCGGGCTCCCCGCCCGCGTCGCCCACACCGGCGATCGTTGCGTTTGCCGCCTGCATGATGCCGACCCTCGGGCGCACCGAGCCCGTCGGCACCCACCGCGGACGTCGCACCCGCACGGCGGCAAGCGCCGCATCGATGCTCGATGCGGAGTCGAGCAGGAGCCGCTCCGCCTCCGGGGGTGCCATGTCGGTCACCCATGTCGTTTTGAACCGCGTCGCCTCCCGTGCGATCTGGAAGGCCTTGTGGGGCCCGATGCGGAAACCCTCGGCCTCGAAATCCTCGAGGACCTGCTCGTGGCTGCGGCGCGATGATACCCAGCGCTCGTAGCCTCTGCTGCCGCCGCCCTCGGGACACGCGGCGGCAAGCACGATCTCGCCGCGCGGGCGGGTAATCAGCGAGGCGTGAGCGAGCCCCTTCTGCGCCTGGTAGACGTTGATGTCCTTCGGATGGCCGCCGGGAGAGGCAATGACGAGGTCGAAGGGCTCGTCGACCTGGACCACGTAGAGCTCACGCACCCGCGGCATCCCGATGCGCATGACCTCAGACGGCTCACCGGCAAGCACCTGCACGATCTTTTTGCGCTCGTCCAGGATGGCGTTGAGGGCCAGGTCCACTCTGAGCATCCGCCCCATTTCCTCAACGTCCTGTCGCGCGGGATTGTCGTCGAAATGACCGAGCATGGCCCCGGGGAGAGTCATCATGGCGTGGTTGGTGTTGATGGTGTCACGGCCTGCAAGGCCGATCACCGCGCTCTTCACGCCGCCCGAGTATCCCATGAACTGATGCGGTTCGATATTCCCGATGACAATGCGAACGTCCGCCCCGACGAAGAGCCGGTTGACCCGCACCGGCGTTCCCCGGCTCGTGGTGCCGAGGTCGGCGAGGCTTTCTTCATCGTCCACGTCATGCGAGACGATGCGGTAGCGCTCCACGATGTCGGACGGAAGGATCGCGGTGAACTCGTCCGGGCGCATCGGCGGATGCGTGCCGGTGGCAATGATGAAGGTGATATGATCCCTCGCCACCCCGAGTGACTCGAGCCGGGCGAGCAGCGGGGGCAGGAGCTCCGCGTGGGGCACCGGGCGGGTCTTGTCGTTCACCGCGACGGCCACGGTCGGCCCGCCGTCGCCGGAGACGGCGGCAGCGCGGCGCCTCACCGCATCCCTGACCGCACCCCAGGAAAACCCGCCGACCGGTGCCTCGAGCGCCTCCTCGACGGCGCGTCGCGGATCGGCCACGGGCTCCACCGGATGGGGAATGACGTGATGCACGTCCCAGGCGTCGGGCAGATCGAAGGTCTGTGTCTCTTTTCCGTAGGGAACGGTAAATCGTGCCATCGGCGACAGCGCTGCACGGACCCCGCGCCGGCCGGGCCGAGGCGGGGCCGCAGTGCTCCTTATGCGCTCCGGTAGAGCTTGGTCAGGACGAACTCGTTGTGCCGCAGCGCCTCCGCGGCGGTGAGCCGTCCGCGCACGGTGTGCGCCATCACGTCGAGCACGGCGTCCGCCGCCTGGTCGAGGTTCATCTCGAGGCGCAGCATCGCCGAGAGGTCGACGTCCACGTGCTCACTCATGGTCTCGATGGTCAGCGGGTTCGCCGTGACCTTCATCACGGGAATGATGGGGTTTCCGATGATATTCCCCTGACCGGTCGTGAAGAAGTGCAGCACCGAGCCGCCGGCCGCGGCAAGCGTCACCATTTCGGCTGCGGCACTCGAGCTGTCCATAAAGTGCAGCCCCGGGCCCGAGGGAGCCTGCGCGGGCTTGAGCACCGAGGCAAGCTTGTTCCGGCCCATCTTCTCGACGTTTCCGAGGGCCTTCTCCTCGATGGTGGAGAGCCCGCCGCGGATGTTGCCCTCGGTCGGCTGCGATCCGAGGAGATCCGCGCCGGTTCCGATGATGAAGTCCTGGTAGTCCTGAAACGTCTTCAGGAACTCCTTCTTCACCGTCTCGTTTACCGCGTTCGCCGCGATGATGTCCTCCGCGCCGGTCGTTTCGCTCGTCTCGCCGAAGATAGCCGTGGCACCCTCGGCGAGCATCCGCTCGAACACGCGGCCGATCGTAGGATTCGAGGCGAGCCCGAGGGTGGTGTCCGACTCGCCGCACTTCGCACTCACCATGAGATCGCCGAGGCCGATGGGCTCGCGGGGAATCTCCGAGGCCCACTGCACGAACTCCTTCGCCTTGCGTGATGCGGCCTCGATCGTCTTGAGGTCACCGTTTCGCTCGATATCGAAGGCGGCCACCGGCTTGCCGGTCTCCGCGATGCCGTCGGCAATACGCTTCGTCCACTTCGGCTCGATGCCGATGACGATCGCTGCGGCGATGTTGGGGTTCCGCCCGGTGCCGATCAGGGTATCGAAGGTAAGCTCGAGGTCTTCGCCGAACTGCAGCCGTCCGTAGGGATGCGACAGGGCCATGACGTCACGAATGAGATAGGAGACGCCCTCGGCGGCCGCATTCGAAATGTCGTCGACGGGGATGACGGCAACATAGTTCCTGACACCCACCCGACCGTTCTCTCGTCTGTATCCGGTAAGCTGTAGATCCTGTGCCATTACGCCCACCTCTTGCTCTTGATGTTGTGCGTGTGCACGTGCGCGCCCGCCTTGATCGGCTGCGTCGCCCGCCCGATGCTCCGTCCGTACTTGATAACGTCTTTCTCGGCGTCGAGGTCCCGCACTGCGATCTTATGACCGAGCGGGACGTCGTCCACCGCGTCCACAGTCGCTATCTTCTCACCTTCGAGCGTAACCGCCTGCACCGAGGTGCCGCGAGCAACGTCCTGCACCACGACGGCGACGTCGTCGTCCGGTGTATGCATGAGTGCACCGTGTTTCATCTGTTTCAACCTCCGCATATTGTCCGATTATTGACGCATTCACAATGGTTTCTTACAATAAGAAACTAATTCGTAGGTTCTTCTTACCGCGAGGGGATCAGATTGTCAAGTGCACGCCGGGGACAGCGCGCCCCGCGCACATCCCGCCCCCGGTGGGGAGCACCGTGTATCGACAAGGAGTCAGCGTATGAAGTTCTTCCTGGATACCGCGGACCTGCAGCAGATCGAGGACGCGAAACGCCTCGGGATGCTCGACGGCGTAACCACGAACCCCACCCACGTGTCGAAAACCGGCGCGAATCCGTCGGAACTCTATCCGAAGATCTGCAAGGTGGTGGACGGTCCGGTGAGTCTCGAGACAGTCGGCCTCGACGCCGACACGATCGTCGACGAAGGCCGCACCCTGGCAAAGATCGCCGACAACGTGGTGGTGAAGGTCCCCATCATGAAGGAGGGTCTCGTAGCGGTGAAGCGCCTGAGCGCCGAAGGGATCAAGACCAATGTGACGGTGACGTTCTCCGCCTCCCAGGCACTGCTGGCCGCCAAGGCGGGCGCGAGCTACATAAGCCCTTTCGTCGGCAGACTCGATAACGTGTCCAACGAGGGCATGGTGCTCGCACGGCAGATCCGCCGGATATACGACAACTACGGCTTCGAAACCGAGCTGCTCGTCGCCGCGGCGCGGCATCCCATGCATGTGGTAGAGGCGGCGCTGATCGGCGCCGACGTCATCACCTTGAACTATGATATCCTCCTGCAGCTCTACGATCATCCGCTCACCGACGTGGGCATCGAGACGTTTCTCAAGGACTGGGAAAAGGTACCCAGGTAGCGCCACGATTCACTCCCGCCGGGGAACGGAAGGCCGGGGAAAGGAAGCATGATATGGATACGAAGAAACTCTATGTAGACGGAGAATGGGTCGAGACGGGAGATACATTCACGGTCGTGAACCCCGGCACCAAGGAAGTCCTCGCCGAGGTGGCGTCGGCCGGCCGCGGGCTCACGAAGAAGGCCGTGGAGTCGGCCGAGCGGGCCTTTGCGGCCTGGCGACGGACCACCGGCATGAAGCGGGGGGACTACCTGCTCGCGGTCGCCGACTGCCTGGGAACGCGCAGCGAGGAGATCGCGAAGACGGTAACCCGGGAGAACGGCAAGCCGCTTCGCGAGAGCCGCGGCGAGGTCAACGTCGCCATCGATC
>CAZWNS010000061.1:0-15446 GCA_964635245.1 uncultured Spirochaetaceae bacterium | reverse complement strand
TTTTGCATGGATACATGCTATGCATGGATAATCTTGCGGTCAAGCGTTGTGCGCCCGGTGTTTCACGTGGGTTGCGGAGGATCGGCAGCCTTCACCGGCAACTCCGCCTCGAACTCCTCGGGCGATAGTGCGTGTACCTCGACACAGGCGATCTCACCGCGCTCCATCGTAGATGTCCTCCCGGCGATAGGTTCCCTCGGTACCCGCAGACACGGTGGTGATCGAGAGGCGCACATCGTCCTCGATCCCGGGTGCCCGGCGAGCCGCCTCTTGGAGAAGGGCATGGACTTCGCCCTGCAGGGAGCGGTGATGCAGTGCGGCGAGCCGCCGAAGGCGGGCGAGCGTTGCCTCATCGATATCGCGGATGTGTAGCGATTTCATACCGGTAGCATAATACTACCATAGCGCACCGTCAGCGGCCGCGAATACCGAACCGGCGCACGGCAGGTGAACGCCCTGCCTGGCGGCGCGCCGGCTATACAGCCTTCACTTCAACCTGCAGGTCGAGGTCCTTCTCGATGGTGTGCAACAGCGTGGAGAGATTCTGTGTCGTTGGATTACCTCGACTGCTGAGCATCCGATGAAGCCCCTTGTCGTCGAAGCCGGTCTGCTCAGACAGCGTTTTGAACGAGATGTGAGCATGGACCAGATCACGCAGTATGGAAAGCGCGGTCTGCTTGTCGCCTTCGACAAATGCGGCAATCGCCTCCGAGAACAAGGCGGCGGTGAACTCACGATCGGCTCGCAGACGTGCGACAACGGTCTCTCGATAATCTCTGGTCAGCGCCATTCTTCTACCTCTCCCTCTTCCGCTCTTTGTAGGTCGTCCACCTGTCAATCCGAGCGGCGGGTGCAGCGTCCAGGCTGGAGAACCATTCAGCGAAGTAGGACTTCTCGTCTTCTACGTACTCAACCAGGCTGAACTGCGCCATGTATTGGTAACCTATATCATACTATCGAGAGAATCAAGGGCGCCCCAAAGTGGACGCGCCACGTTGGTCACGCCCATGAAGAATGGATGCCGTTCGCGGCCGAGGAACGACGCGTTAACGCCCGCAGGTTGAGACCGACCGTTGATGTCGCTATACTAATAGTCGAATGATTACGCACGCTGACATCGAGAACATGTCCCGAGAAGAAAAGCTCCGCGCCATGGAAGCGCTCTGGCAAGAGATCTCAAGAGAGGATCCCGCCCCCGAGTCACCTGCCTGGCACGCAGAGGTTCTCGAGGAGACTCGATCGCGAGTCGCTGCCGGTACCGAGCAGGTCATGGACTGGGAAGAGGCGAAGCGTCGGCTGCGAAGCCAGGACTGATGACCCTGAAGATTCTTGAGTCCGCTGTCGAGGATCTCGAGCGTGGCAGGAGGTTCTACTCACGTCACGGGCAGGGAGTCGGCGCTTACTTCCTGGACTCGCTCTTCTCGGACATCGATTCTTTGCTGCTTTACGCTGGGATACACCCGAAATCGTTCGGATATTATCGTCTCCTTTCCAGACGATTTCCCTTTGCTGTCTACTACCTCATCGAGGACGACCCGCCCGAGCAGGAATAGCAGGCACAGTGATCTGCTCGATGGACCACGTGGGGAACATGGGCCACAAGAGGGACTTGCACGCCGGTCGGGCCTGCGCCCTGCCGGTCCGAGTTCGCGTATATGCTACGTACACCCACCACGCGACAGCCGGCACGTGCGAATGCCGGGCTGCCGGCATGCCCCGCCCGCGAGGAGGCGAGGACGCGGAGCGGTACCCCGCAGGGCCCGCAGCGCGGCGCCGGCGAGCGGCAGTGAGCCGGTGAGCGCCGCGCGCCTCGGCGGGCCCGAGGAGTACAAGCGGAGCGGCCGACCCCACCAGCCGCGCGAACGTCTGCCCGGCGCACGGCAGGTGAACGCCCTGCCCGGCGGTGCGCCGGCCGCCATTCGCGGTGAGGGCGGAGCGCAGGGAAGACCGGCGGATCCGCCGGGCCATCTGGCCTTCCACGCGATCGCGCCGGCGATGCGTCCCGTGAGCGTGGGCCACCCCGCGCCCGGCAGACGACCGTCCGCCGACCTTGAACTCTGTTCAGGGAGGCCAGGACGGGCGTCTGGCGAGGCAGTGGGTGGTCAATGTGTCTGCGGTACGCATCGCCGGCGGGGATTGCCGCCGGTGGGGGCGCCCCCGCCGGGGTCAGCTCTGTTCGGTATCGGCGAGCCGGAGCTGGCGCTCGAAGCCGAGGGGGTCGAGGTATTCGCGGATGAGCATGATGCGGCCCCTCACGAACTCGTAGACGCAGACCGCGGTGAGGCGGACGGGAACCTGACTGAAGGTCCGGTTCTCGACGACGCCGGTGAAATGTCCGGAGCCGACGAACTCGCAGACGACCGTCTCGCCCTCGGAGGCGGAGCAGAGGTTTCGAATCTCCACGGTCCAGTCGGGCATATTCTGATAGATGTCCTGCATGCGGGCGGCGTAGTGTTCCTTGCCGTTTACCCGCTCGTCGGTGCCGATGGTGTAGTACACCATGTCCTCGTGAAGGAGGCCCTTCCAGGTTTCCCAGTCGCGGTCGTTTTCAGCCTGGAGGAGGGCTCGTACTGTCTCTGCGTGGTCCATATACGTGAGAGTGTAGGACACTCATCGCCCGACGACAACCCGCTGCCGTGCCGCTGCACCCGCCGCCGCCCGCGCCGGGCAATGACGGTCAGAAGGTCTGGCCGAACATCAGCATGAAGTGGACGAAGATCCAGCCGGTGTCCTGCGAGGCTCCGGATACCACGGGGGCGTTGTAGCGCGGCCCGAGCTCGAAGGCGAAGCGCGTGGAGTTGTCGCGTCCGAGAAATGCATTGTAGCCGAGGGCGCCGTTGAGCCGGAGAATCCCCGCCTCGAGGGTGCCGAGGTCTCCCGCCGACGCGCCTGCCACCGAGAGGTAGCTCGTGCTCGCCGATGCGTACATCGCGCTTTCCGGATCGCTGAAGTACAATCGTCCGTAGACTCCGGGCTCATAGAGGAGAACGAAGTTCCCGGCGGTTCCGAACGGAAGCATGGTGAGGGTTCCACCGAGGCCGAGCGGACCGAGGAAGACCTCGGCGCCGGCGCCGAAGGGGGCGAAGGAGCCCGCGAGAATGAAACTCACTGCGCCGCGCGGTTGCGCATCGGTGCCCGAATCCTGCCCAACGGCGATCCCGGCTGCAAAGAGCAGCACCAGGGTCACGATCAAGACTCGCCTCATATACCGCCTCCTCGAGGTGATCTACATGTAATTGTATCACGGCGGCGTCTCGAGATTCGCGAATTTTTGTCCCGGTTGAAGTATCAGCTCGATTTCCGACGTAGGGATGGGTGATGAGGGACGCTGCGCTGCCGGGGCTCATGGTCCTGGTCTCCATACCGATCTGCATCGCCGACGTTCGCACCCTTCGGATACCGAACATGATGGTGATCGCCGCGGCGGTGATCGTTGTGCCGGTGGCGGTGGCTGTCCGGGGACCGCTCGGTGCGGCGACGGGGGCTGCGTACGTTGCCGGCGTTCTCGCGCTCGCCCGCCTCGTGACCCGTGGGGCGCTCGGCGGCGGGGATGTGAAGTACGGCGCCGTGATCGGTTCCGCGACCGGGCCGACCCTGGCCCCGGCGGTCCTGCTCGCGGCGGTCGCTGCGGCCGCGGCGGCACTGTGGCGCAACGGCGGACGGAAGTGCCCGTTTGCACCGGCGCTCGCGGGTGCGGCGGGTGCGGCGCTGCTGCTGGAGCTCGTCCTGCAGCTGATCGAGCGGGTGGGAGGGCTTCGATGAGGGTACGCGGGATCGCGCTCGCCCTCGGCGCGCTTCTGGCCGTAGGCGGCGCGGCGGTGGGGCAGGAGCGGCAGGACGGGCAGGAGTCGAGGCTCGGTCACGGGCTTCCCGAGCTCGAGTTCCGTGACGAGTCGCTTCGAACCGTCTTCATGGTGATCGGCGATCTGGCCGGTCTCACCGTGGCGGCCGATTCGTCGGTCGAGGGGCGCGTGTCGCAGATCCTCCAGCCGATGCCGGTCACGGAGGCGCTGGACCTGCTTGCCGCGGAGCACGGCGTGTTGTGGTGGGCCGAGGATTCGGTCGTGCGCGTATCACGGGTGCGGGTCGGGCGCAATGACGAGGACGGCGGGGGCGGCGCGGGCGGCGACGCGGAGCGGGGCGCGGATGGGACGCTCGCGGTCCACGCGCTCGAGGCGCCGATCTCGGCGGTGGCGGCTCATGCGGCGGCGGCGAGCGAGCGTCCGCTTCTCTTCGACAGACTGCCCGACGAGCCGGTGACCCTGAAGCTTCCCCGCACCGGTGCCGCGGAGCTGGCTCGACTGCTCGTACGCCGGCACCCCCGGTTTTCCGTCGAGGTTGACGATGAGGCGGTCTACATCCGCGACACCTCTCGCCGCGATAGAGATACTCCCGCGCGGCGCGTCGAGGTGACGCGAGAGCCCTCGTCCGAGGGCGAGCTCTACGCCGTCCACGCGCACGGTGCCTCCCTCGCGGCGGTGCTCGAGCAGCTGTTCTCCGCGGCGGGGCGGGAGTACGTCCTGCTCGCCGCCGCGGACCGTGAGGTGCGAAACCTCCGTCTTTCAGGTCATAGCTTCGACGAGCTTCTGCGGAGGGTGCTCGCCTCGGTCGATGCCTCCTACGAGCTCGACGGGGAGACCTACTTCATCCGAGACATCGAGCGGCGGGCGCTGCTCTCGCGGCTGGAGCAGAGTGTGCGGGTGGAGCTCGTGCATCTCGGCGTACCGGAGCTCGAGCGCCTGCTCCCCGCCGAGCTCTCCCGTACGGGCGCGATGCGCCTCGACCCCCGGCAGGACGCGGTGGTTGTCTCCGGAGCGCGGGAGGAGGTCGCCGCGACGCTGCGGTTCATCGCGGCGGTGGATCGTCCCGGCGACGCCCGCCGCTACCGTCGTTTCGATCTTGCGCACGCGGAGGTGACGGCGGTTCTGACCGCTCTGCCCGAGCGGTTCCTCTCCGTGGCCGCCGTACGGGTGCCGGGCGCCAACGCCTTTGTCGCACGCACGGGGCAAACGCGAGCAGCTGAGCTCGAGCGCTATCTCGAGCTGATCGACCGACAGGCGGCCTCGAAAGTGGTGACGCTTCGCTACATCCGGGCCGAGGATCTGCTCCGCCATCTGCCGCCGGAGGTCTCCAGCGAGCAGATTCACACGACACCGGACCCTCGGGTCGTCATGGTCTCGGGCTCCACCGAGACGCAGCAGGCCCTCATCGATGCGCTCGACGTCGTCGACAAGCCCGTCCCCCAGCTTCGATACCAGCTGCTGGTTATCCAGTACCAGGAGGGCCGCTCGGTGGAGTGGAGCCCGAACGCCGAGAGCGCCCGGATGAGACCGGGAGACTCCACGGTGCTGCTCGGGCGCATCGGTGAGCTTCTCGCCCTCGACTTCGACATCGTCAGCTCCCTCGGCTATCGCTTCGCGCTCGAGCTCAGCCACCGCATTTCCGAGGACGAGGCGCGGGTGCTTGCCGACACCACGCTGAACGGTCTCTCCGGGGAGCTGGTGGAGTTTCGAAACACCGACACGTTCCGCTACCGCGATCGGGAGGTCGATCCCGAGACCGGCGAGTCGGAAAGCCTCGGGGTGACTCGGGAGATCACCTCCGGGCTTTTCGTCGGTGTGGACGGATGGTCCTCCGGCGACGGGATGGTCACCATGGATATTTCCGCGACCCTCTCCCGTCGCGGCACCGATGTCTCCTCGGATGGAACCAACCCGCCGCCGACCTCCGAGCGCGTGGTCGACACCCAGGTCAGAACCCGCTCGGGCCGGCCCGTGGTGATCGGCGGGCTGATGCAGCAGGATGTCTCGGCCAACCGGCGCAGGACACCGCTGCTGGGCTCCATTCCGTTCCTCGGCGCTCTCTTTCGAAGCACAACGCGCTCGGTAGAGGAGACCGAGCTCGTGCTCTATCTCCTGCCGGTCGTGCAGAGCGGTGCGGCGGATGAGCGGGCGCCCGTGGAAAAACGCCTCGAGGGCTATCTCGACCGCCTGCTCGGGGAGGCGCCGTGAGTACCGCGGGGCAGTACGCAACGGAGTTCATTCGGGCGAACCGCGCGCTGCGCCTGCCCGCCGGCGAGTCCGACGGCGGGATCGTCGTGGGCATGGTCGATCCCGGGGACCGCGCCCTGCGTGATCTCCTCGAGCGCTATCACGGGTGCGAGGTGCGGGTGCGGCCGATCGGCGAGCCCGAGCTCATCGCGGCTCTCTCTCGCCTCGTAGGCGAGCGCTACGGGCAGGCGACGGGCAGGGCGGCGACCGCCGGAGGCACGGCTCGCGGCAGGGCCGCCGCGATCGACGCGCTGTCTCCGGCGATGCCGGCGGTCGGATTCGTGAATGCGCTCCTCTACGACGCCCTCGATGCGCGGGCCTCCGACGTCCACCTCGAGACGGACGGCGCCGCCGCCGTCATCCGGTACCGGGTCGACGGAATCCTGCATACCGTCCGTCGCTACGAACAGGGGGAGTTTCCCGCGGTGGTGTCCCGGCTCAAGGTGATGTCTCACGCCACGGCGAGCGAGCGCCGCCTGCCGCAGGAGGGCCGGTTCTCCTTTGCGGCCGGCGCGGCCCGATACGATGTGCGAACGAGCTTTCTGCCGTGCGACCGCGGTGAGTCGGTGGCGATCCGTCTTCTCGAGACCGCGGCGGACGAGCGCACCACCGCCGAGCTCGGACTGAGGGCGCAGAACGCCGGGGCGCTCGCCTCGGTCGACCTCGCGGCCGGTGGACTCGTCGTCGTCGCAGGGCCGACCGGAAGCGGGAAGACAACCACCGTTCACGCGCTGGTGCGCGGCTACTGCGACGGCACCCGGAAGATCCTCACCGTGGAGGATCCGGTCGAGTATCGCCTGCCGGGGGTGACCCAGGTTCAGGTGCGGCGGGAGCTCGGCCTCGACTTCGATGCGGTGCTCCGGCGGGCCCTTCGCCACGATCCGGATGTCCTCGTGGTCGGTGAGATTCGGGACGCGGAAACGGCCGCGCTTGCCGTGCGCGCGGCACTCAGCGGGCACCCGGTATTCTCCACCCTTCACACTCCCACCACGGCCGCGATTGCGGCGCGGCTGGAGAACCTCGGCGTTCCACATCACCTGCAGCGTGATGTGACGGCGGCCATGGTGTCGCAGCGGCTCGTTCGTCGCGTGTGCGCCGGGTGTGCGACGGCGCGGGCGGCGACGCCCGCCGAGCGTGAGCGGGCAGGTCGGTCCGGGGTAGCGCTTTCCTCGGTCCGCACCGGTGCGGGCTGTCGGGATTGCCGGGGAACGGGGTTCCGCGGCCGACTCGGGCTCTTCGAGGTGGTGGCGGGGGCCCGCCGCGGGTCCACACTCGCGGAGGAGGCCTGGCGGGCGGTGGCCGACGGGCTCACCACTCCGGGGGAGGTCGCCCGATCGGTAGGTGCCCTCCCCGCAGCGGATTCGCACGGCCTCTCCGCTGCGGCCGTGGGCTGCGGCATCGAGGAGGGAGTATGAAGGTCGCGAACCTTCCCGTCTTCTATCGCGGACTTGCCCGCCTGCTCGAGGCGGGAGTCGAGTTGCCGGCGGCGCTGGAGACCCTCGAGCGCTCGGCGACAGGCCGGGAGCTTGCCCGTCACGCGCGCGCCGGTCGTCCCTTCTCCGCGGTGCTGGAGGCCTCCTGTCCGGCTCTGCCTCCCGGACACCGTCGTCTTCTCGAAATCGCCGAGGAGGGCGGGGCCCTGGCGCGGATCCTCGAGCGCCTTGCAGGTGCCCTCGAGCGTGACCGTGCGGCGCGGGTGCACCTCATGCAGGCGGCCGCCTATCCGGCACTCGTTCTCGTCCTCCTTCTCGCCATGTCGGTCGGATTTTCGCTGTGGGTGTTGCCCGCGATGGGCGAGCTCGCGTTGATGTTCGACGCCGGGGCCGCGGCGCGCGTTCGCACCGCGGGCCGCCTGCTTGCGCTGCTCACCGCCGCGGGCGTGGCCGCGAGCGGGGCGGCGGGAGCCGGGGCGGCGGCGCTTGCGCGGGTTTCACGGCACCCGACGCCGCTCGGCGAGCGCATCGACCGGAGCCTCCACCGCCTTCCGGTCCTCGGTGCGGTGCTGCGCGCTCGTCGGCTCTCGGCGCTGTACCTCGCGCTCGAGACGGCGCTCTCCGGCGGCGCGCCGCTGGAGGAGGCGGTTGCGGCGGCGGCGGAGGCCGTGCCGGGGGCGGCGTTTCCGGCCGCGTGCCGGCGCATGGAGCGGCAGCTGCGGGCCGGCTCCGCGTTCTCCGAGGCGGTGGCCGCAACCGGCCTGTTCCCTCCCGTCGCCTCGAGATGGGTGGCGGCGGCCGGCGCGGGCGTTCCGATGTCGGTCGTTGTCGGCGAGCTTCACGCCTACTTTGCGGCTGAGCTCGACGAGCGGCTGAGGTGGCTCACGCGCAGCGTCGAGCCGCTGCTGATCGCCGTGGCCGGAGCGGCGCTGCTGGCCTTCACCGCTGTGGCGGTCATCCCGGTTCTCCGCGCCTATGGTGACCTCATCCCCTGAAGCTGCACGAAGGAGGAGCTATGCGACGAATCAGCGAAGATGACGGCGGATGGACCTTTCTGGAAACGCTCATCGCGATTGCCGTCATCGTCACCCTGACCGGGACGGTCGGTATGGCGGGCCTCAGATTCGTGTCTCAGGCTCGGCGACTCGCCGCACGAAGTCAGATCGAGAGCTATGCGCTCGCGCTGAACGCCTACGCCCTCGATAACGGGCAGGTTCCCACCGAGGCGCAGGGGCTTTCCGCGCTGTGGCGAAAGCCCGCCCTCGAGCCGGTGCCCGAGTTCTGGGACGGGCCGTACATCACCCGAGAGCCGGCTCCCGACCCCTGGGGGCGGCCATACGAGTACCGGGTCCCCGGGCCGGGCGGGCTGGGCTTCGGCATCGTCTCCCACGGGGCGGACGGGCGGCCCGGAGGCAGCGGGGATGCGGCGGATGTGCTCTCATGGTCGCAGTAGGCCGCGCCGCGACGGCGGCTTTGTCCTCCTCGATGCGGTGGTCGCGCTGGGCGTCGCGGCGATGCTTGCAAGCGGTGTCTACGGGCTCCTGCGATCGGCGACCGCGGGGGTCGGGCGCCTGGAGGCGGAGCTCAGCCGGGAAGCCGCGGTCCGGGAGGAGGTGGTTAGCGACGAGGCCGAGCTCTTCCGCAGGCGATGAGGGCGGCGGTGTGTTCCTCGAGGCCCTCGTGGTGATGGCCGCGGTGGCGCTTGTGCCGGTGTGGCTCGGGGGCGGGCCCGTCACGGAGGTGACACGGCTCATACAGCGCACGGCCGCAACCTCGTGGTTGACGGAGTGGGTGATGTTCGACGCCGCGGCCCGAGGACACGCCGAGCAGATCGAGCTACCGTACTGGACCGCGCGTCCCCACTCCGCACTCGAGGTCACCGACGGGGGCGTGGAAGTCGTCTACGAGTCCGCCGCCGGCCTGCGGCGATTCGCCGTCGCGGTGTCCCCCCGGAGCCCGGCGGCTCCCCATCCGGGGTCCGGCGAGCCGACATCCGCGGTCGAGCTCCGCGTGGACGGCCGGCTCGCCGCAGCGCTCTCCGGCGTGGCGGCGGTGGACGTCGAACCCTGGGTCGCGCCGGACGGCGCGCTTCTCGGCGTCCTGCTCGACCTCGAGGGACCGGACGGTGCCGAGAGGCGGTCTCATCTTCGCTTCGGCACTCCCGGAGGCACGTTGTGAACCGCGCGAACGGATTCATCGGCGGGGTGGCTCTGCTCGTGCTGCCCGCGATCGTTCTTCTGGCCGCCGGCACCTCCGCGGCGCTTCAAGCCGGCGAGCGGTATCTCGAGCGCGCGGCGGCCGCGCGGTCGCCGCGGGAGGAGGCTCTCGGTGCCGTTCTCGAGGCGATGGAGCTGATCGCGGCCGATGCCACGCCGGAAGCTCAGTCGCGCCATGATCCGCTGTGGCGCCGCCGTCCGCGGGGAGTCGAGATAGAAGAGGCCGTTCCGCGCGGCCGCTGTGTCCCCGGGCAGCAGTGCTTCTCGCGATACGCATACGTCAATGTCAACGCTGCACCGCTTCACCTTCTCGAAACCGTTGTCGCAGCGCGACTGCCGCCCGATCGACCGGCTGAGCCCGTCCTGGCCACCCTCCGCTCGGTTCGCAGTCAGGGTGAGCTCCTCAGCCCCGCCGGCTTGAGGCTCGCCCTCGGCGAGCACCACGAGGCCCTCGCGCCCGTGATCACCGCGCATGCCCTCGTCAACGTGAACACCGCCCCGCCGCCCGTCGTCGAGGCCGTACTCGCCGCCGAAGCTCCGGCGGTGGACACGCAGCGGGCGCTCCGGCGGATACTCGAGGCCCGGGACCGCGGCGAAATCCTCCGCGACGGCCTGCCCGGCCTTCTCGGCGTCGGTCCCGACGCACGGGTGCTGTCCTTCCTCGGGGTGCGCTCCTTCACGCTCCGGCTCCTCATCGAGCGTGGCGGCCGACGCTTCGAAGCCGTTCTTGCCCGCGTACCGGAGGCGGCGGGCGGCGACGGCCTGCAGCTCCTACGCTTCGCGGAGGTGGCGCCATGAGGATCGGACGCGCCTCCGAGCGCGACGTTGTCGGGCCGCTCTCGCTGGTTTTCGCTCACGTGGCGTGGGAGGGAGCCTCTCATCGCGAGGAGTCGGCCGCCGAGCGAGCGGCCGCGGAGCTCGACCGGCGCTATCCGGAAGGCGTTGCCGGACTGCGCGCGGGCTACGTTGCGCGCCGTCGTGCTCTGCTGTGCGTCGGCTTTCCGCGCGAGAGCGGCGATCGGGCGATTGCCTGGACCGCCGCCATTCCCCGCGGGCCTCGCCTGCGGCGCCGCGCGGTGGTGATCCGACGGTTTCCGGACAGCATAGGGTACGCCTGTCTGCGGCGCGGTGTGCCCGTGAATGTCGGGGGTATCGCGCTGCGCGATGCGCCCGCCCGTGAGGATGCGGGGGGTGAGGCGCCGGTGTCGAAACGGCGGCCGTGGCCGCGGCGTGTCGCGCCGCCCCTTACGCCGGAGCAGCGTGAGCGCGTGCGCACCCGCCTGCCGGAAGCGTTCAGCGCGGCACCGTGGTACCTGCTCACCGGGCGCCGCCGCCTCTCGCGTGACCCTGCTCTCAGCGGGGTTCGGCGGCCCCGCCCCGGCAGGGGGCTGCCGGCCGCACTGAACCTGGTGGGGGTGGCCGCCCTTCTGGTGGCCGTGGCGACCGCGACGGGCGCCCGGGCGGGAACCCAGGCGGGCGCCCGGGCGGGAACCCAGGCGGCCTCCCGGGCGGGCCCGTCGGTGGAGCCCGGCGTCGCTTCGAGCCCCGACCTCCCGATGTCCGAGGCGGCACCGGATGCCGCCGCAGCGCTGTCGGCCCTCGCAGTGGTCGTCGAACCCCTCACTCCGCGCCTCGAGGTGAGTGAGCTCCATGCCGAGGGCGCGGCGCTCCGGGTGCGCGGACGCCGCGGCGGGGCGGAGGACGTGCGAGTCGGCCTGTCCTCGGTGCAGGACTTCGAAGACGTGACCATTGTCTCCCGGCACGGCGCCGGTTTCGTGATCGAGGCACGCTACCGCGGTGGTCCGGGCCCGGCGGCCGAGGCGGGGCAGGGGCACGGTTCGGACGGCCCGGGCCCGGGTGCGCGGGCTGCGGCGGTCCTCGACGATGCAGGTTTCGAGGAGGTGGCGTTCGACCGCCTCGATGCGGCGGCGGGTGGGCAGGGGCGGTATCGCGTGAGTGGTGAGGCGGGTCCCGGCGCCGTGGCCGCGGCGGTGAGCGAGTTCGCCGCCGGTGGGCCCGGAGTCCTGGCCACCGTCCTGTCGCTCTCCCGCCTCGAAGGGGACAGGTGGCGTATGACGAGCGTCGTGAGCGGCGGCGACGCCGGGGAGGAGTAAGATGATCGAGAATCTGGAAGCGGGCGGACGGGCGGTGAGGGTGCTTCGGGTAACCGCCGCGGTGCTCTTCGGGGCGGCGCTCGTGGTTGGACTGCACTCGCGCGCGGGGATCGCCCGGCAGGGGGAGGCGGCCGGCACCGGCGACGCTTCCGTGCCCTCGCCCCCCGCCCTGCCATCCGCCCTACCCGAGCCGGCGTCCCATACAGGCACCGACGGCGGCTCCCGAGACTCTCCGGGCGAGGGCTTTGATGCATCGGTGCGAGAGGCGGCGCTCGCGCAGCTGCTCGCCGCCGGCGGCGAGGATACCGATGAGCCCGAGTCCCCCCGTTCCGGGGTGTCCGGGGAGAGCGCCCGCGGCGTGCCGCAGGCATCCCGCGCGCTCGAGCCTGAGCCTCTCGGCCGGGCCGAGGTGGTAGCACGGGTCGAGCGCGACGGCGTCGATTACTGGCTCTTCACCGCGGAACCCGGCGGGCGGCTCCTCGGCGCGGCCGCACCGTCACGCGCCTCACCGACAGCCGAAGCCGTCCTGCGACGAACCGGGGAACGTTTCGAGCTCCTCACCCCTGAGCGGCGATATCGCGTGGTCGAGCCGCCGTGGGAGGCGGCGGAGGCGGCGGTTGTGGGAGGTTCCCCATGAAGACAACTATCGGGACGAAGACGCGGAGATTCCGCCCGGGCCGCTATCGCCCACGCGGCGCGGCGCTCCTGTGCGGCGCTCTGCTGGCGGCGTTCGTGCCCCTGTCCGGCTGCGGAACCCCGCCGCCGGGGCGATTCCGTAGCGCGCCGCTCGTGGGCGTGGTCACCGATACCGAAGGTCATCCCGTTTCCGGCGCTGAGATCACCCTCGACGGGAGACACATGGCCCGCTCCGGACTCGACGGCCGCTTTGCCTTTTCGCGTGTACGATGGGGTCGGCATGAGCTACTCGCGCGCAGCACCGGTTTCGAGGAGGCGCGGGTCGAGCTCCTCTTCAGCGACCGTCGGCAGGTCGCCTACGTGCGCCTCACCTCCAAGGACCATCTCCTCGCTCGAGTGGTTGATCACATTGCCGCGGGCGAGCTTACCGAGGGTGCCGAATTGCTCGAGCGGGTGTCGCGGATCGACGGGCCCGACAGGGACGCGGACCGTGCGCTCCTCGAGGGAGTCATTCGCTACCGTCGCGGCGAACACCGGGCCGCCCTCGAGGTCATCGAGCCGTTGCTCTCCGAGGCCCGAACCCGCCACGCCGCCGAGCGCCTCTCGGCGACTATCCGAGGTGATCGTTCAGAAACGCAATGACGGTCTCATACCACACCTGCACGTTGGCGGGACGCGTGACCCAGTGTCCCTCGTCCTCGAAGTACAGGAAGCGGGAGGGCACGCCGCGGACCTGCAGGGCCTGGAAGAGTCCTACGCCCTCTCCGACCGGGCACCGGTAGTCGCGCCCGCCCTGGATGACGAGCATGGGCGTGGAAAAGGAGCCTGCGTGCAGATGCGGCGAGTGGCGGCGGAAGCGCTCGGGATCCTCGTAGGGCATGCCCCCGTGCTCCCAGATGTCGAACCACAGCTCGTCGGTGGTGTAGCTCATGCTCTCGTGGTTGAAAATGCCGTCGTGGCAAACAAGCGCGTGAAACCGGTCGGTCCGGCCCGCTATCCAGGAGATCATGAACCCGCCGAAGCTTCCGCCCGCCGCCGCCAGGCGCTCGGTGTCGATGAACGCGTGGCGATCGAGTAGATAATCGAGACCGCGCATGATGTCCTCATAGCAGCGTCCGCCCCAATCGCCGCTGATCTGGTCGGTGAACCGCTGCCCGTAGCCGGTGGAGCCGCGCGGGTTCGTCATTGCAACGACAAAGCCGGCCCCGGCGAACACGGCGGCGCTCCAGCGGTAGTGAAACTGATCGAAGAAGGCGCTCTGCGGACCGCCGTGGATGAGAAGGAGCAGCGGGTAGCGGCGCGAGGGGTCGAAGCCGGGCGGCTTCATGAGAAAGCCGTGGACCGGGTCGTTGTCCGCGCCGGTGAACCAGAAGGATTCAACGGGATGCTCGGCCACTCCGGCGAGAGCCTCCCGCGTGCGGGTGAGCTGCCGCGACGTTCCGTCACGTCGTACCTCATAACGGGCCCCGCAGCGCAGGTCCGGCTCGAGAGGTGTCGGTAACGTCAGCGTGAAGAGGTCCGCGGAAGCGCTCATGGTTTCTCGGGTCAGCACCACCTCGGCCTCCGAGCGAACGCGCAGATGCCGCTGATACACACCCGAGGTGTACTGTACGACCGAGCCGCCGGTGCCCACCCCGTAGAGGGAGTGGTACCCGCGGTCGGGAGCGAGGAAGAGGATCTCACCGTCATTGCGCCAGGCGATCTCGGTCGCAGATCGATCGAAGCCCTCGGTCAGCGAGGCCGTCTCTCCCGTGGCGCGATCGTAGACCTTTATTCGCATCCGGTCGGATTCGTGGCCCGGTGTCTCGGCGCCGAGATAGGCGAGGCGCGAGCCGTCGGGGCTGTAGCGCGGCTCACGGTCCGAAGCCTCGGTGAGCGAGATGCATTGCGGCTCTCCCACCGCCTCGATCCCGTCGAGCTTCTGCAGGAACAGTGAGTTGTTCGTCGAAACCGCCACAACCGCGTCGGGATTCGCGACGTAACAGAGCTCATCACCCTCCGGGGAGAACACGAAATCCTGCGCACCGCCGAGAGAGATCGGCGGGATGTCGAGGGACGGCGGCGTGATCTGAGCGTCCGCGCCGGTTTCGATATCGAGGACGAACACGCGGTTACGTCTGCCGTCGCGCCAGGAGTTCCAGTGGCGAAAGAGTAGTCCGTCGGAGATGCGGGCCGAGCTCTTCGGATTGGAGAGTCCGAAGGCTTTCGCGCGGAGAGCGGCCTCGTCGTCGCCCGGGGCCCCGGGTTGCTCGACTTCGGGCTGAGAGAGCGCGCGCGCGAACGCGATGCGTCGGCTGTCCGGCGCCCAGGTTGGCTGCATAATGCCGCCGCGCCCGCGGGTGAGGCGGCGCGCCTCACCTCCGTCTCGAAGCGGGAGGAGCCACAACTGCTCGCCGTCTTCGCGGGAGGAGACGAAGGCAATGTGGCCGCCGTCGGGACTCCAGGCCGGCGCGGAGTCGTTGTGGGCGCCGGGAGTCAGTTCCCGCTCGGTGTCCGCATCAATGTCGAAGAGCATGATCGTCGAGCGCACGCGGTCCTCTGCCGGATCATGGGTCGTGGCGACATACGCGATTCGGGCTCCATCGGGGCTGAGCGCGGGCGCGGAGACTCTTCGCACGGCCATGAGATCGTCGAAGCGCATGGGGTGTGTGTCGGTCATGCCTCATCGTTGCATGGTCCGCCGCCGTGCGAAAAGGGGAGCGGATGCTCCGATACGATTTTCGAAGGAATTTCGCGCGGGTGTGAAGCAGCGGCTCGAAAGAGCTCGTAACAGGGGATGTGAAGGCTGTATCCATTGTGCCGGCACTTCTGCTCTCCGTGTTTCTGGTCGGAGGCTGCGAGCTTTTGTCTCCCGAGGGCCCGCCGCTGCGCTATATCAGCGTCGCAGTTGCTGCGGACGACGCGGCGGACGAGGTGGCGGAGGAGGAGACGGCGGTACCCGCGGCGGCGGCACCCGCGGCGGCGGCGAGCGAGGGCACATGCGGCGGCGAGCTCGTC
>CAZWNS010000060.1:11001-16503 GCA_964635245.1 uncultured Spirochaetaceae bacterium | reverse complement strand
CTGGTACTGCTGTCACTGATGTGTCTTCTCGCTGTCCCTGCCTTCACTCAGAGTAGGAACGTAACGAACATCATCTCGGTAGTTCTCGATGATTTCGACGATCCTCAGGAGAGTCAGTATATCGTTCGGGGAAGCAAGTTCATCAACGAGGACTTCGTCGGCGAAGACGGAATGGTATTGCACGACCATTTGCGTACGTTCCCCACCGCGCTCTATCGCGAGGAACCCGAAGACAGAGAGTTGCGGGCGTTGGGCATAAACGCCGCGTTCAACCGGAAGGGCTACAATTACGTAGAGATCATTCCGGCCGCCGAGGGTGAAGACGGAGAGCTGGTTCCCGACGCGATACCGATCCCCGGGAAGGTTACGGACATGAGTCTCTGGGTGTGGGGCAGCAACCGGGCATACTCGCTCGAAGTCCAGTTGCGGGACCATCGAGGAATCGTGCACACGCTCGATTTCGGCAGCATTGCATACCGTGGCTGGGACAATCTCCACATCGACATTCCGACCTATATTCCCCAGGAGGTCGTCTACGTTCCCCAGCGTCGGGGTCTCGAAATCGTGAAGTTCGTCCTCTGGACCTCGCCCCGCGAGCGGGTGAATGAGTTCTACGTCTACTTTGACGAGCTCCGTGTCACCACCGATACGTTCGAGGAACCGTTTGACGGTGAACGCCTTGCCGATCCCGAACACGTCGATCAGCTGTGGGCCGAAGGGGAGGGTGAGTAATGAAACGTGCAGTTCTTGTTTTTCTGGTTGTCCTGGTGGCCGGCGCTCCCGCAATAGCGCAGCAGGCCGAGACCGAAGCCGGCGAACTCGGAAGCGACACCGCGCAGCAGGCCCTGCAGGAAGTCTCGCTCAGCAGATTCGAAGACCCCGGGTTCTGGAACGTGTACGTCCCCGCCGACCAGGGTGTGATTACCCATCAGCGCCTCGAAGGCGCTCCCATGGACAAAGAGCCGATTCCCGAGGAGGAAGAGGCCGACTTGCTCATCCAGGACCAGTACGTTCTCGGCGTGAAGACGGAGTTCTTTCCTCCGCGTTCGGCAAGCAGCATCTACGTGCAGGCAAGCCGTCCGCTGGCGGTTCCCGGCATCGCGAAGACTCTCTCGGTGTGGGTGGTCGGGCGGAACTTCAATCACCGGCTGTACGTAGTCGTCCGTGATTTCACCGGCCGCACGAGTGTGCTGCACATGGGTCGAATGAACTTCTCCGGCTGGCGACAGCTGACCGTGCCGATTCCGCCGGACATTGAGCAGCGGGATATACACTATTCGGACCAGGGTGGAATCGAGGTCGTCGGATTCGTCATAGAGCCCGACCTCCTCGAGACCTACGGTTCGTACTACGTCTACTTCGATGATCTGCGCGCACTCACCGACCTGTTCTCCGAGGAGGCGAGGGACCCCGACGATATGGTGGATTCCTGGTAGGGGTGTATCCCCACAACGGCGACGTCGCGCATAGCTACCGACGGAACAGCCCGGACGCGGAAAAGCGTCCGGGCTTTTTTGTAGGGTGCGCCCTGCAGGGCGTTCGCGTGCCCCGGAAGGCGGGTCCTCAGCGTCCGAGGAAGATGCGCTCGAAGTTTGCGCGGGCGGCGGCCGCAAGCTCTTCGACGCGCTGCCCGCGCACATCGGCGAGAAACTCGTAGGTGTAGCCCACGAAGCCGGGGTGGTTGGGGGTTCCGCGTACCTTCTGGGGTGCGAGAAACGGCGCATCGGTTTCGAGGAGGATGCGATCGTCAGGGGTGCGTGCGGCGGCGCGGCGGATATCCTCCGACTGCCTGTAGGTGACGTTTCCGCCGAAGGAAAGGGAGAATCCGAGGTCGAGGAAGTGCCCGGCGGCCTCGGCGTCCGCCGAGAAGCAGTGCATGACGCTTTCCGCGGTGGGCGGATGGGCGGCGAAGACGTCGAGTATGGCTGCCGTGGCGTCGCGGTTATGGACAATGATCGGAAGGCGGAGCTCGTTCGCCAGCTCGATCTGGGAGGCGAACAGGTCGCGCTGCTCCTGCCGCGTGCCGTGGTCGCGGAACCAGTCGAGCCCGATCTCCCCCAACGCGACCACCCGAGGCGAGGAGAGGCTCGCCCGCAGCGTCGCCTCGCAGGTCTCGAAGGAAACGCGGCCCGCATTGGACGGGTGCAGTCCCGCGGTGAGATACACGCGGTCGAGGCTCTCGAGGCGGGTCAGACGCTGCTCGAAGTCCTCGAGGGATACCGCGATATCGAGCCCGTAGGCCATTCCCGCCTCGAAGCACTCGCGCAGGATCCCCGTCGCCGGGAGCCCCTTCTCTTCCATGACGAGCGTGTGAAAGTGTGCATCGACGCTGCCCGGGACGATACGGGGGCTGCGCTCTCCTCGTGACATGGGCTAATCCTCCACGGCTTGTACCGACGCGCTTCGCCGAAGCACCGGCTCGAGAAAACGGCCCGTCCAGGACCTTGCGCCGGCCTCCACGATGCGTTCGGGTGGTCCTTCGGCGACGATCGTGCCACCGCCGTCCCCGCCTTCCGGGCCGAGATCGATCACCCAGTCGGCCTCCGCGATGACCTCGAGATTGTGCTCGATGACGATGACGGTGTTTCCGGCCTCCACAAGGCGGTGCAGGACGGACACCAATCGCTCAACGTCGGCCATGTGCAGGCCGATCGTGGGCTCATCGAGGATGTACAGAGCGTGTCCCCGAGAGGCGCTGCGGGCCTTTGCGAGCTCGGTGACGAGCTTGATTCGTTGCGCCTCGCCTCCGCTCAGTGTAGGACTCTGCTGACCGAGCTTGAGATAGCCCAGACCGACGTCGCGCAGCATCTCCACCGCGCGGTGAACGGCGGGCTGGGCGGCGAAGAAATCAACGGCCTCGTCAACGCTCAGGTCGAGTACGTCGGCGATGCTTTTGCCCTTGAACTCTACCTCGAGGGTGTCGTCCGTAAACCGGCGTCCCCCGCAGCGATCGCATACCACGCTGACGTCGGGGAGGAAGCTCATCTCTATGCGCTTCAGCCCCTGTCCCGCGCATTCGGGGCAGCGTCCATCGGGGGTGTTGAAGGAGAATCGGCCGGCGGTATAACCGCGTATGCGAGATTCGGGAAGATGGGCGAACAGCCGGCGTACATCGTCCCAGAAGCCGACATAGGTGGCCGGGCAGCTGCGCGGTGTCTTGCCTATCGGTGTCTGGTCGACCTCGCGCACGTAATCCAGACCGGCATATCCGTCTATGCGGGAGCATCCGACCCAGGCGGGAGGCGTGCGGGCGGTGCCGAGCCGCGGCCGGAGATTGCGGTGAATGACGTCGCGAACGAGGGAGCTCTTTCCGCTTCCGCTTACACCGGTGACGCAGACGAGTCGTCCGATGGGTAGCGACACATCGATGCCCCGCAGATTGTGCAGGCCGGCACCGCGCACGGTAAGGCGCGCGGCATCCCCATCGGCGGGCTGACGACGCGCACGGCGCGGGTGCTGCGGGGGACGCGTGAGGTACCGGGCGGTCACGGACGCCGACGTTGCCAGGACGGACTGCAGAGATCCCGCCGCAACCACGGCGCCGCCCTCGACGCCGCCACCGGGTCCGAGATCGACGACATAATCGGCGCTCCGTATCGTATCCTCATCGTGCTCGACGACAAGGATCGAGTTTCCCTTCGCCCTGAGCTCGTGGAGGGTCTCGAGCAGCATACGGGTATCCCGGGCGTGCAGCCCGATGGTCGGCTCGTCGAGGACGTACACGACGCCGCGAAGGTTCGATCCGAGCTGGGCCGCGAGGCGGATACGTTGGGCCTCGCCGCCGGACAGCGTCGGAGCCGCCCGATCGAGGGGGAGATACCCGAGACCTACGCGTTCGAGGAAGGAGAGTCGGGCGCCGAGCTCGGCAAGAATGTCACGGGCGATCTCTCCGTCACGGCCGGTGAAGGAGAAGGAGTTGATCCGATCGCGCGCCTTCGCGACGGAGAGCGTGGTGACCTCGTAGATGGCCGCTCCCTGCAGGAACACGGCGCGTGCCTCGGGACGCAGGCGCGTGCCGCCGCAGGCACCGCAGGGCTCGCCTTCGGTGAAATCCTCCGCGCCCGGTCCGGCGGTGGGCGAGTCGTCATCGTCGTCCTCATGCCGGCCGGCGAGGCCCGTCCCCTTACATTCCGGGCACCACCCGTGCCGGGAATTGAACGAGAACAATCTCGGGTCGAGCTCCTGGAAACCGCGGCCGCACACCGGACAGGAGCGCTCGGTGGAGTAGACCTGCTCCTCGCCGGTTGCGGCATCGAGCACATGGATGACGCCCTTGCCGAGGGCGGCCGCCCGCTCGAGCAGCGCGCGCAGGTCCGCGCGCCGTGCCGGGGACACCGTCACCTCGCCGACGGGCGCCTGGATGGTATGCTCGCGGAAACGGTCGAGGCGGGGCCACGCGCCGGTCTCGAGGAGCTTGCCGTCGACTCGCAGGTGCCGGAAACCCTTGCCGCTCGCCCACGCCGCGAGATCGGTGTAGTAGCCCTTCCGCGCGGTTACCAGCGGTGCCAGTACCGTAAGGCGGCGGCCCGGTGCGCGGGAGAGCAGCGTGGCGGCCACGGAGTCGACGCTCTGCGGCTCGATGGGAACGGAGCACAGGGGGCAGTACTGGGTGCCGAGCTTCACGAAGAGCAGTCGCAGGAAGTGATACACCTCGGTCACCGTGGCAACGGTGCTTTTGTTCGCGCCCCGGCTGGTGCGCTGTTCAATGGCCACGGTAGGCGGAACGCCGGTGACCGACTCGACGTCCGGGCGACTGCTCGGTTGCACGAACTGCCTCGCGTAGGCGTTCAGCGACTCGAGATAGCGCCGCTGCCCCTCACCGAACACGATATCGAAGGCCACGGTGCTCTTCCCGCTCCCGCTGACACCGGTGATGACGACGAGCTCATCGCGCGGAATGGTGAGGTCGACGTCCTTCAGGTTGTGCTCGCGCGCGCCGCGTATCGTCATGTCGCCGTCGGCGGTGGTTTCCGCCGCGCGGGCGACGGGACCCGGCTCCGCGGTGGAGGCTTCTGCGCGGAGGTAGCGGCGCAGTGCCTCGGCGGTATGGCCGGCGCCCGCTTCGAGAAGGCGGGCCGGCGGCCCTTCGGCCACGAGACCGCCTCCGGCTTCCCCGCCCTCGGGACCGAGATCGATGATCCAGTCGGCGGCGGCGATGACGTCGAGATTGTGCTCGATCACGACCACCGAATGACCGGCGTCTACGAGGCGCCGGAAGGCCTGCAGGAGAACCTCGATATCACGGAAATGCAGACCGGTGGTCGGCTCGTCAAAGAGGAAGAGGAGATCGTCCTGCTTCCGCCCGGAGCGCCGCACTGCGTCGGCGAGGTGTCCGGCCAGTTTCAGCCGCTGAGCTTCTCCGCCGCTGAGAGTCGGCACCGGCTGCCCGAGGGTGACGTACCCGAGCCCGACATCGCGGAGCGGCTGCAGCCGTCGGGTAACGCGTTTCGAGAAGGAAAACACCTGCGCCGCTTCGTCTACGGTGAGCTCGAGGACGTCGGC
>CAZWNS010000060.1:0-10901 GCA_964635245.1 uncultured Spirochaetaceae bacterium | reverse complement strand
TCGAGAAGGAAAACACCTGCGCCGCTTCGTCTACGGTGAGCTCGAGGACGTCGGCTATGGAGAGTCCGGCGGCGGTCGAGAGTCCGCCGGCGCTGGAGAGCCCGCCGGCGGCCGAGAGTCCGCCGGCGCTGGAAAGTCCGCCGGTGGCCGCCGGCGGAACGAGCTTCACATCGAGCACGTCGGCACGGTACCGACTGCCGTTGCATTCGGGACAGCGCAGATAGACGTCGCTCAGGAACTGCATTTCGACGTGCTCGAAGCCGTTTCCGCCGCAGGTCGGGCACCTCCCGTCGCCTGAGTTGAAGCTGAAGGTTCCGGCGGTATAGCCGCGCTCCCGTGAAAGCGGCTCGCGGGCGAACAGCGTGCGGATCTCGTCGAAGGCGCCGACGTAGCTCGCCGGATTCGACCGCGTGGTCTTGCCGATGGGCGACTGATCGACCATGACCACGCCGTTGATCCGCTCGAGGCCCGTGAGCCCCTCGTAGGCACCCGGTTGCTCGACGGGTGAGCCTGTCTCCATGCGTATCGCGTTGTAGAGGACGTCCTGCACCAGCGTGGATTTTCCCGAACCGCTGACGCCCGTCACGCATACGAGCTTTCCGAGCGGAATGTCGATGTCGAGGGCGCGCAGGTTGTGCTCGGCGGCACCGCGGATCGAGAGGGACGGGGCGGGACCATGACCGTTCTCGGGCGCTTCGGCAACCGCCCCCGCCGCGGCGGCCCCCGCGGCCGCGGTCGGGCCGGGCGCCCCCGGCAGCCGTGCAGCGCGACGGTCGAGATAGCGCCCCGTGAGCGAGCCCTGCGTACGGCGCAGCTCACCGGGTGGCCCGTAGAACATCACCGTGCCGCCCGCGGCACCGGCCTCCGGACCGAGGTCGAGTACGAGATCCGCCGCTTCGATGAGCTCCGGGTCGTGTTCCACGACAATGAGGGTATTCCCCGCGTTGCGCAGGCGATGGAGTACCTGAATGAGCCTGCCGATGTCGCGCGAGTGCAGCCCGATACTCGGCTCGTCGAGTACGAACAGGGCATTCACCAGCGACGTCCCGAGGGCGGTTGTCAGGTTGATGCGCTGTACCTCGCCGCCGCTGAGAGTGCGCGACTGACGGTCGAGGGTCAGATAGCCGAGGCCGACGTCGAGCAGGTATCCGAGCCTGGTGGAAATCTCCTCGAGGAGCAGCTCGACCGCCTCGTCGAGGGGACGCGGGAGATCGAGGTCCCTGAAGAAGGAGACGGCACGGGAAATGGGAAGAAGCATGATCTCGTGGATATTGCGCTGCTCACCGCCGCTCGAGAGGCGCCACAGAAGCGGCTCCGGCTTGAGGCGTGCGCCGCCGCAGTCGGGGCAGGGCGTGTAGGTCCGGTACTTGGAAAGCAGCACCCGGATGTGCATCTTGTAGCTCTTCGTCTCAAGCCAGTCGAAGAATCGCCGTATGCCGTACCACTTCCCGTCTTCCCACGGGCCCTCCCCGTCTATGACCCATGCCTTCTCCTCGTCGGTAAGCTCGCTCCAGGGAACATCGGTTCGCACGCCGCGCGTGCCCGCGAAATGCAGCATTTCGGTTCGGCAGATGCCGTAGCTCTCGCTCTGCCAGGGGCGCACCGCTCCGTCGGCGAGGGACATGCTCTTGTCGGGGATGACGAGGTCATAGTCTATGCCGATGACCCGGCCGAATCCGCGGCAGGTTTCGCAGGCGCCCATCGGCGAGTTGAACGAGAAGGAGTTCGGCGACGGCTCGCGGTAATGAATATCGCAGCTCGCGCAGTGGAGGTCGGAGGAGTAGTGCCTGGTTTCCCGCGGGGCGAGATCGGCGCCGAGGACGTAGACCGTGACCCGACCCTTGCCGTGACGGAACGCCGCCTCGAGGTCTTCGCTGAGGCGTTGACGATTGGCCGGCGTGTAGCGAGTGCGATCCTGTATGACCTCGATCCCCTCAGGGGTCTGAGCGCGGATGTGCGTGTATCCCTCCTGGGTGAGAAGCTCGACAATCTCCGCGGGATCGAAGCCGGGAGGAACCGGTACGGTAAAGGTGATCATGAGTCGACTATCCGTCGGGACCCCGTTGTCGAGACCGTCGAGGATACTCTGGGGCGTATCTCGCCTCACCTCCCGCCCGCAGGATCTGCAGTACAGAGTCGCCGCCCGCGCAAAGAGCAGTTTCAGGTGATCATTGAGCTCGGTCATGGTGCCGACGGTGGAGCGGGAGGTCCGAACCGGATTCGTCTGGTCGATGGCGACCGCCGGCGGAATCCCCTCGATCCGGTCGACCTGCGGCTTGTCCATGCGATCGAGAAACTGCCGGGTGTAGGCGGAGAAGGTCTCCACGTAGCGCCGCTGGCCTTCCGCGTACACCGTGTCGAAAACAAGCGACGACTTGCCGGAGCCGCTGACCCCCGTAACCACGATCAGCCGGTTCAGCGGAAACTCGACGCTCAGGTTCTTGAGATTGTTCTGACGCGCGCCTTCGATGCGTATGGCGGCCCGGTGTGCGTGACCCGTGTGCATATACTCAGCCATGTGGAACTCAGAGCCTAAGCTATCGTCCCCGACGTTCGGAGGCAAGCGACGCGAGGCACCGGGTCGCCTGTTGGTCCGCAGTATGGCCGCCCGGTCGTAGGCGACCGGCGCGTCACAGCGGATCCTCGATTCATGTGAGATCCTTTTGCATCTTGATGAGGCGATGCCCGGCAACCCATTCCTCGCCGGGCACGCGCCGGTACCCCAGTCGGGTGTAGAAGTCCTCGAGATAGTAGTGCGCCGAGAGCTCCGCCACGGTCGCCGAGCGTTCGCGGGCCCGCTGCTCGAGCATGCCGACGATGCGCGCGGCAATTCCCCGCCCGCGGTACGCCGGCAGGACCGCGATCCGGGCGATCGTTGCCCGTTGTCCGTCGACGTTGACGCGCCCGGTGGCTACCGGGGTGTCGTTGTCACAGGCGAGCGCGTGAGAGGCCGTCGCGTCGAGCTCGTCCAGCTCGAGTTCGCGCGGAATTCCCTGTTCCTCGACGAACACGGTTATGCGCACCTCTCGCGCCCGGGTGCGACCGTGCTCATTGTCCACCAGCCGATACTCCATACCGCGTATCATAGCATGTATGGGTTGACCTGAACGCGATTCAATCATAGTATATCGATAGAAAAAGGACGAAACTGCCGGCGGTGCCGCCGCCGGGAGGAGGCATGGTGAGACGGTGTCGCGTTGAGATCTGCATGGGAAGCTCGTGTCATTCCCGCGGTAACTACGAAAACGCAAAATTCTTGCGGGAACTCGTCGCGGAGCGGGACGACGTCGAGCTCGTAGGCAGTCTCTGTGAGAATGAGTGCAGGGGCGGACCGGTCGTCCGTGTGGACGGGCGGCGCGTACACAACCCGGATCCGCGTTTGCTTCGGGAGCTCATCGAAGACATCCTCGCCGGCGCGGGGGAAACGGGCGGACCGGCATGAATCGCCTCAGCCCCATCTACACCGAGAAGACCGAATGCCAGGACTGCTATAAGTGCATCCGCGAGTGCATACCCAAGGCGATCCGTGTGGAAGACGGACACGCCCAGGTGGTCCCGGACCGCTGCGTCCTCTGCGGCCACTGCGTCGCGGTGTGTCCCGTCGGCGCGAAGCGGGTTCGCAACGATCTGCCGCGGGCACAGTCACTGCTGGCGCGCACCCGCCGTGTCTACGTTTCGCTCGCGCCGTCGTACGTCTCGGAGTTTTCGCGAACCGACCCGGAGATTCTCATCATGGCCCTCGAGCGACTCGGTTTCGCCGGGGTTTCGGAAACCGCGCTTGGCGCGCAGGTGGTATCCGCCCGACTGGCGGCGGACCTCGAAGACGACCCGGCCCGCCTGCGGATCTCCAGTGCCTGTCCGACCGTGGTCGACATGGTGAGAAAGTACTACCCGCAGCATGCGGGAAAGCTCACCGGAGTGTGGTCGCCGCTTCAGACTCACGCCGCGATGTTGAAGCAGGCGTACGGTGCGGACATCGGGGTTGTGTTTGTGGGACCCTGCATCGCCAAGAAACGGGAGGCCGACGAGACCCCCGAGCTCATAGATGTCGCGATCACGTTCGAGGACCTGAAGCGGTGGTTCGATGAGGCCGGGGTGGACCTGGGTACGGGAGACGACACCCCGGCGGACCGTCGTGGCAACGGCGGCGGGCCCCCGAACACGTGCGACGGAGCTGCGGCGCCGTCGCGGTTTGTTCCCGTCCGTGCGGAGGAGGGAGCCATCTACCCGCTCGAAGGCGGTATGGTCGCGACCATGAAACGCAATTGCCCGGTAACCGACGCCCACTACATGGCGATTTCCGGCCTCGGCTCCGTTCACGGTGCGCTCGAAGAGCTCGACCGGATCGAGCCGCATGCGCCGGTGTTCATCGAACTGTTGGCCTGTGACGGGGGCTGCATTAACGGCCCGCGATCGAACAGTGCGGGGGGGACGATTCTCAAGCGCCATCAGGTGCTTCGCAGGGCGCAGTACGAACGGGCGGAGTATCCGCGGCGGACCGCCGTGGACATCGCCCACCGCTTCCACGCGACGGCGGTGACCGCCCCCGACCACGGTGCCGGAACGATTCGTGCGGCACTGCGGAGAGTCGGAAAGTATGACACCGCCGACGAGCTCAACTGCGGGAGCTGCGGATACGAAACCTGTCGCGATTTTGCCGTAGCGCTTATCGAGAACCGGGCGGAGCAGACGATGTGCGCCGGATACATGCGAAAGCTCGCCCAGAAGAAGGCCAACGCGCTCTTGCGCGCGATGCCGTCGGGCGTGGTCATCGTCGACGCCGACCTGCGGATCGTCGAATGCAACCGGAACTTCGCGAAACTGGCCGGGCAAGAGGCGGAGCTCCTCTACGAGGCGAAGCCGGGGCTCGAGGGGATAGCGCTCGCCGAGGTTATATCCTTCTGGAAACTGTTTCGCGACGCGGTGGAGCATTCCGAGGATGTCCTCGACGAGGATATTCGCCATGGAGACCGCGTCCTCAGCGGCAGCGTGTTCGTTATCGAGGACGGACAGGTAGCCGGCGGCATCTTCCAGGATGTCACCGCCCCGTGGGTGCATCGTGACCGGGTGGTGACGCAGGCCCGGGGGGTCATCCGGAAGAACCTCTCGACCGTTCAACAGATTGCCTCGCTGCTCGGGGAAAACGCAGCGGAAACCGAGGCGATGCTGAACTCGATCATCGAAGCCTATGGCGGCGACGAGACGGAGGTATCTGCATGAGCATTGCCACGCGCGGATGTATCGAGATCGGAAGCGATCACCGGTTCAAGGACGGTCAGCACATCGGTGGCGATACCTTTCTCTGTCGCCGCAGCGCCAACGGCGAGCGCACCATCAGCGTGCTCTCCGACGGGCTCGGCAGCGGCGTGAAGGCCGGGGTGCTGTCGACGCTCACCGCAACAATGGCGCTCAACTGTGTGGAGCGAAACGTACCGATCGAGCGCACCGCCCGGGTCATCATGGAAACACTTCCCGTATGCCGGACGCGGCGCATCAGCTACGCTACCTTCACGATCGTCGACATCGACAGGGACGGTCATGCGCGCATTATCGAATACGACAACCCGATATACGTGCTGCTGCGGGGCGGAGAGCTCGTGGAGCCGCCGCGAACGACAATCGAGGTCGGACGCCGCACGGGCGAGCGGGCGCGGCTGCATTTCTCGGAGATCGACGCGGCGGTTGGCGACCGTATCATCTTTTTCTCCGATGGGGTCAGTCAGTCGGGGATGGGGACGGCGGCACATCCGCTCGGCTGGGGTGACGACGGTGCCCGTGCGGCGCTGAGCAGCGCGGTTGCGCGTGAGCCCGGGATTTCAGCCCGGCGGCTTGCGCAGCGCCTCGTGAGGGAGAGCCTCAGGCGGGATGCCGAGAGCGCACATGACGACATCACCTGTGGTGTGATCTACTTCAGGCAGCCGCGCCGCCTTCTCGTTGCGACGGGCCCGCCCCTCGATCCGCGGGTGGACGGAGAGCTGGCCGACCGTATCCGCGGGTTCCCGGGACGCTGCATTATCGCAGGCGGCACCACCGGCAATATCGTGGCCCGTGAGCTCGGGGTGAAGCCGCACATCGTGCTGCACGATCTCGACCCCGAGGTACCGCCGTACGCCCAAATGGACGGGGTCGAAATGGTGACCGAGGGAATCATTACGCTCGCGAAGGTCGGCGATTACCTCGATGCGGGTACGCCCCAGGAGTGGCTGCCCCGAAACGCCGCGGGTCTCATGACCGAGCATCTGCTCGACTCCGACGCCATCGAGTTTGTCGTCGGAACCCGCATCAATCAGGCGCATCAGGATCCCAATGTGCCGATGCAGCTCGAGCTGCGCCGAAACATGGTGGGGCGGGTACGCGACCTGCTTCAGCGGAAATATCTGAAAGACGTCACGATTTCGTACGTGTAGGGGCTTGATGGCCTGACAAGGGATTGGTATAATTTCGTATCGATATAAAAATATCGAGAAACGGTATGATGCCAAGGAGAGCGCATATGGGAACCGGACGGACCGAAACGCTTGTCGAGGCACGGCGCTTCGAGCGCGTGCTGGAGATACTCGATACCTTTGGTCGTGATCCCTCGAAGATCATTCCCATCCTGCAGGCGGTGCAGGAGGAGTACCGCTATCTACCCGAGGAAATAATGACCTACGTGGCGACGGCCCTCGACATCTCACCGGCAAAGGTCTACGGCGTGGCGACGTTCTACAGCCACTTCTCCCTCGAGCCCAAGGGCACCTACGTCATAAAGGTGTGCGACGGTACCGCCTGCCACGTGAAAGGTGCCGGAAAGCTCGTGGACTCGCTTCGCCGGACGCTCGGTCTCAGCGAGAAGAAGAAGACCACCGACGACATGCGTTTCACCGTGGAGACCGTGTCCTGTCTCGGTGCCTGCGGTCTGGCTCCCGTGATGCTCGTCAACGAGCAGGTCTACGGTCAGGTTACAGCGGAGCGCGCCGACGAAATACTTGCCGAATACGCCGACAGGGAGGGCGAAGATGGCGACGATTAGTCTCGAAGCAGTTCAGGAGCGCTACAGCGCAGCTCGTGATCGGGTGACGCGGCGCATTATCGTGTGTGCCGGGACCGGCTGCCTGGCAAACGGTGCGCTCGCGGTACACGAGCGCCTGCTCGAGCTTACCCGCGCGCGCGGGCTGAACGTCACGGTGAAGCTCGACACCGAGCACGAACACCCCGGCGCACGGGGTCCCGAGACGCCGGCGGACGGCGCCTACGATCTTCTTCTGTCCAACAGCGGCTGCCAGGGCTTCTGTCAGGTGGGGCCGTTGGTGTCCATCGAGCCTGAGGGCATCCTCTATGTGCGCGTGAGCGCGGCAGACGCCGAGGACATCGTCGGCGAAACTCTCGAGGGAGGGCGCATCGTCGAGCGGCTTCTCTACGAGGACCCGCGCACCGGTGAGCGAAAGCTCGGCCACGGCTCCATTTCCTTCTATACGCGACAATCCCGCACGGTGTTGAGCGCCTGCGGCACGAGCGACCCGGAGAATCTCGCGGAGTACATTGCCCGCGGCGGGTACCGTGCGGCTCGCCGGGCCCTTCTCGAGATGACCCCGCAAGACGTGTGCGAGGAGATACGCACCGCCGGGCTCCGGGGCCGGGGAGGCGGCGGCTTTTCGACGGGGCGTAAGTGGGAGCTTGCGCGCAGGCAGGAGGATCCCGAGAAGTACATCATCTGCAACGGCGATGAGGGCGACCCGGGAGCCTTCATGGATCGCAGTATCCTCGAAGGTAATCCGCACGCCGTACTCGAGGGCATGCTGATCGGCGCGCGCGCAACCGGCGCCGGCGCAGGCTACGTGTACGTGCGCGCCGAGTACCCGCTCGCGGTGCGACGGCTCCGCGGCGCGGTGTGCGACGCCCGGGAGACGGGACTGCTCGGCACCGACATCTTCGGATCGGGCGTCGATTTCGACATCCACATCATGGAGGGCGCCGGTGCCTTCGTCTGCGGTGAGGCGAGCGCGATGGTATCCTCCATCATGGGAAACCGAGGCATGCCCCGACCCAAGCCGCCGCGGACGGCGGAGCGTGGTCTGTGGGACCGCCCGACGATCGTAAACAACGTAGAAACGCTGGCGCAGGTCCCCGATATTATCGCCGGCGGCTCCGAGGCATACCGTCGTGTAGGGACCGCGACCTCACCGGGCACGAAGACCTTTGCCCTCACCGGACACGTCGCGAACACCGGACTCATCGAGGTACCGTTCGGCACGAGCCTGCGTGAAATCGTCTTCGAGATCGGCGGCGGGGTGCTCGATGCCACCGGTGCCATAGACAACGACGCCTTCAAGGCAGTTCAGATCGGCGGTCCCTCCGGCGGGTGTCTGACCGCCGAGCATCTCGACGTGCCCCTGGATTTCGACTCTCTCGACGAGGTCGGCGCCATGGTCGGCTCCGGCGGTCTGGTGGTCATGAACACCTCCACCTGTATGGTGCAGGTTGCCCGCTTCTTCATGCAGTTCACGCAGCACGAGTCCTGCGGTAAGTGTGTGCCCTGTCGCGAAGGAACACGGCAACTGCTCGAGATTCTCGACTGCATTATCGAGGGGCGGGCGGACGAGAGCGCGCTGGAGCTCCTCGAGGAGCTGTGCGAGAACGTCGCGGATTCCTCCCTCTGCGGCCTCGGTAAATCGGCGCCGTCTCCGGTGCTTTCCACGCTGCGCCACTTCCGCGCCGAATACGAGGCACACGTGATCCGGAAAGTCTGCCCGACAAAGGAATGTAGCGCGCTGCTCCCCATCGAGATAGAACACGAGAAGTGCAAGGGCTGCACGCTGTGCGCGCGTAAGTGTCCCGTCGGAGCCATTGAGGGGGAGAAGAAACAGCCCCATCGCATAAACCAGGAGCTCTGCATCAAGTGCGGGGCCTGTATCGACGCATGCAAGTTCAACGCCATTATCGGAGGTGCGGCATGAGCGAGGCCGGATTCGTAACCGTAGACAATATCGAGGTTCCCATCGAAGGGGAGAAGAACCTGCTGTCCCTTATTCGCAAGGCGAATATCGAGGTGCCGACCTTCTGTTACCACAGCCATCTGAGCACCTACGGCGCCTGCCGGTTGTGTCTCGTGGAGATCGACGGAAAGAAGACCGATGCCTCCTGCGTGGTTCCCCCGAAGGCCGGAATGAAGGTGAAGACCACGACGCCGAGGATCCGGGCCATGCGCCGCATGAATCTCGAGCTTCTGCTTGCCAATCATACGCAGGACTGCCCGACCTGCACGCGCTCGGAAAGCTGCAAATTGCGTGATCTTGCATCGAAGATGGGCGTGAAGGAGGTGCGGTTTCCGCGTACGAAGCCTCGGCGCCCGCTCGACGAGGGCTCGGTCGCGCTCGATCGCGATCCGAATAAGTGCATTCTCTGCGGCGACTGCGTGCGCTATTGCAGCGAGGTGCAGGGAATCGGTGCCGTCGATTTCGCCCATCGCGGCGAGGACGTCGTCGTGACCCCGGCGTTCGGACGATCGCTCGGGGAGGTCGACTGTGTGAACTGCGGCCAGTGTGCCGCGGTGTGCCCCACTGCCGCCATCATCCCGAAGAGCCATGTCGACCGCGTGTGGGCCGATGTGCAGGCCGAGAAAACCTACGTGGTTGCACAGGTCGCACCGGCGGTACGCGTAGCTCTCGGTGAGATGTTCGGCATGAAACCGGGCGAGACGGTCACCGGCAAGATCACCACGGCGCTGCGCATGCTCGGCTTCGACGCCGTCTACGACACCAGCTTCGGGGCGGACCTCACGGTGATGGAGGAAGCCGCCGAGTTCCTGCAGCGCCGGGAGGCGGGCGAACGACTGCCCATGTTTACCTCATGCTGTCCGGCGTGGGTGAAGTTTGCGGAGCAGTCGTTCCCCGAGCTCCTGCCGCATCTGTCGAGCTGCATGTCGCCGCAGAGTATGGTCGGTTCGCTGGTCAAGCGCACCGCGCCTGTCGAACGGGGCCTGAATCCGGAGCAGGTAAAGGTTGTCTCCATCATGCCGTGCACGGCAAAGAAGTACGAGGTGCAGCGGCCCGAGCTGAGCCGCGACGGGCAGCCGTACGTCGATCACGTCCTCACGACAGCCGAGCTCGGCCGCATGATTCAAGAGGCCGGCATCCGATTCGCCGACCTTCCGGCTGCCTCCATGGACCTGCCCATGGGCTTCAGCTCCGGCGCCGGTGTGATCTTTGGAAACTCCGGGGGTGTGGCCGAGGCGGTCGCGCGGTACCTCGGCGATGGTGAGCAGCTCAATGTCGCGGTGGTGCAGGGCATCGCCGAAGCAAAGCGTCTTGCCCGGGAGGTGCGCGAGGGACGCTCCGACTACGACCTTGTCGAAGTCATGGCCTGCCCCGGCGGCTGTATCGGCGGCGCCGGGCAGCCGGTGAGCTTCGAGCGCGACACCCGGAGTCGGCGTGCGGCGGGAATTCGCGAAAACGACGCCGCGCTTGCGCTGCGGAGAAGCAGCGACAACCCCTTTGTCGGTCGCTACTACGAGGGAGTTCTCGGCGGTCGGCCCGGCAGTCACGAGGCGCACGAGCTGCTGCACACCGCCTACCGCAGCCGAAAGCGCATCGAAGACGCGCGCATACCGCTCATCAGCGGTACGGGCGAGCGACGAGTCAGCGTTCGCGTGTGTGTCGGCACGAGCTGTTTCCTGCGCGGAAGCCAGGATCTGCTGACCCGCTTCATTCACCGCGTCTCGGACGAAGGGCTCGACGATCTGGTGGACGTAAACGCCACGTTCTGCAGCGAGCAGTGCAACCTCGGGCCGACGGTGCACATCGACGACGAAGTCATCCATGGAGCCACGGTGGATGCGGTTACCGACCGGGTCAAGGAGCTCACCGCTACGCCCGTCGCCGGCTGAGCACCTTCCGCCTCCGTTCTGCGGTGCGTCGATGTCG
>CAZWNS010000059.1:0-16846 GCA_964635245.1 uncultured Spirochaetaceae bacterium | reverse complement strand
CCGCAGCGAAGCGTTTGCCGCACCGGCGAGATTCGGATATCTTGAAGTGCCGGGAACGAATCCGGAAAAGCCGAAACAGCAGAAGGAGCGCAACTGTGCGAGTCGCAAAGCTATGGCGGGCGGTGCCGGCGGTGCTGTTCTTCTTCGGCGCGCTGTCCGCACTCGGCGCGCGGGACCTGCCCCGCATGCCGGACTGGATCGCCGAAGCCGACATGCCGCGGCCCGAGTTATCGGCGCGGTCCGCCGTCCTCGTCGACTACGAGACCGGTACCGTCCTCTACGAGAAGCAGGCCGACACCGTCATTCCCCCCGCCTCACTCACAAAGGTCATGACCATCCATATCGTGCTGGAGCTGGCTCGCGACGGAGAAATCTCCCTGGAGGAAACCTTTGAAGTGCCGGAGGCCGCGTGGGCGCAGAATATGCCTCCGGGCTCCTCGCTGATGTTTCTCGGTCCCGGACAGCGGGTCACGCTCGCGGAGCTGCTCGAAGGGCTGTCGGTGGCGTCGGGGAACGACGCGGCTGTGGCGGCCTCGCTGCGGGTCGCGGGATCGGTTCCCGCCTTCGTGGAGATGATGAACGATGAGTCGCGCCGGCTCGGATACGAGACCATGCGGTTCAGCGATCCGGCCGGCCTCTCGTCGAATAATCGCATTACCGCGCGAGAGTATGCCGACTTCGTCAGCCGTCACATAACGAGCTGGCCCGAAGCGCTCGAAGATATCTACTCCAGGCGGGTCATCCGCTATCCCACCGATGAGAATTTCGACTCGGTGATGATCGGGGGATCGGTGCGGCAGGAGAACCGCAATACCCTTCTCTTTGACTACGAGGGGGTGGACGGCCTCAAAACGGGCTATACCGAGGCCTCGGGGTACAATCTCACGGCTACCGCCGAGCGTGACGGGCGGAGACTCATCGCGGTCGTGCTCGGTGTGCAGGCCGGCAGTCTGATCGAGGGTGCTCGCCGGCGCGCGGAAGACGCGGCGGAGCTGCTCGACTACGGCTTCGATGAGTTTCGCCGGATTGAGCCGGCCGCGCCCGAGCTCGCTCCGCTTCGGGTGTGGAAGGGGCGGGCCGACGAGGTGGCGGTGGTCCCCGAAGGGGCGCCGCCGGCGATCATCGTGCCCCGTGGGCGGGAAGACAATGTGACGATGTCGGTGCGTGCGGCGGAAGAGCTCACCGCGCCGGTCGAGCCCGGCCGACCGGTGGGCGCCGTATCCTACCGGCTCGGGGACTCGGAGCTCGCGCGCACGGAGCTCGTCACCGACGCCCGGGTCCGACGCGCCGGTTTCTTCAAGCGGCTCTGGCACACGATCGTGCTGTTCGCGCAGCGGATCCTGGCCTGACCGTCAGGAAACGCCGGTAAGTGCCTTTATGTACTGCAGGCGCTCGTAGGCTTCCGGATTCCCGCTCTGGGACTGATTGAGCAGGCCGCGGAACTCGTCCACCGTTTTGTATCCCGCCTCGCTCATCCATTGCTCGATGTCGCTGCGGATGGTCGCGATGCGGTCGATGCCGTTTTTGTACAGGGTCGAGCAGACTTGCACGGTCGTCGCGCCGGCAAGGAGGAGCTTTACCGCTTCCGCGCCGGTGTGGACGCCCGTGGACGCGGAGAGGTCGCAGCCGACCTCCGGATGCAGGATGGAAATCCAGCGCAGCGGCACGTAGACCTCCTGGGGCGTGCTGAACATGTAGCCGGGGGCGAGCTTCTTCGTCTGTATGTTGATGTCGAGCTGGTAGAAGCGGTTAAACAGGACGAGGGCCTGCACGCCGGCTTTGCGCAGCTCGGTCGCGAAATGGGGCAGCGCCGTGAAAAAGGGCCCGATTTTCGCTGCGAGGGGGATCGAGGTCTGTCGGCGCACCTTCTCCACGATGTTCACGTACCGCCGCTCGACCTGGTCGGCGTTCTCCTCGAATCGGCGCGGCATGATCGAGATATTGAGCTCTATGGCATCGGCGCCCGCGCGTTCGAGTTGTCCGGCGTAATTCCCCCACCACTTTGTCGTGCGTGCGTTGAGGCTGGCGATGATGGGCACACCGGTCCTTTTCTTGGCCTGTTCAACGAGGGCGAGGTAATCGTCGGGCCCGAGGTGCTTTCCCATCTGGCGGATGTAGTCGTCGGCCTCAGGATGCATCGAGACCTCGCCGGCCTCCTGCTCCTGCTCGGCTTCGGACTCGATCTGTTCCTCGAAGAGCGATTTCAGCACGATCGCGCCGGCACCGGCGTCCGCGCAGCGCGACACTCCTTCGACATTTCGGGTTATTCCATTACTCGAAACGACGACCGGGTTCTTCAGTTCGAGCCCGAGATACGACGTCGTGAGGTCTGCCATGGGGAGATCCTTTCACAAGAACAATGTTGAGAATTATGATTTACTCAGGTAGTATACCCGAGGGTGCGTTATTCAGCAAGTTGCGGAGCACACGTGAATGGCAGATAAGTTCGATCTGGTGATTGTGGGCGGCGGAATCGCGGCCGTGTCCGCCGCCGAGGCGTTCCGGGAGCGGGACGAGGGGGGCTCGGTCCTCATACTCAGCGAGGAGGACCGGGCCCCGTACCGGCGGACAAAGCTCTCGAAACGGCTTGTCGACGGATTCCGGCCCGACGAGCTCGCCGTCTATCCCGCCGAGTGGTACGAGGAGCGGCGAATCGAGCTCGAAACGAATCGGAAGATCGTCGCCGTTCATCCCGATGCGCATGAGGTCGAGGATGCCGACGGCACACGCTACGGCTACGGGAAGCTCCTTCTTGCCACCGGCGGGGCTCCCGTGTTCCCCGCCACTATTTCGGCGGGGGAGAGCGACTCCTTTTTCGTGCTACACAGCGCGCGGGATGCCGAGCGCATCATGAAGGCCGCCCGCAACGCGAAGAAGGTGCTCGTCGCCGGCATGGGGGTTCTGAGCGTGGAAATCGCGTGGGAGCTCCACCGACTGGGGAAGAAGATTACCCTCGTCGGCGCGACGGCGCAGCTCATGCCGCGGCAGTTGAACCTGCGCGCGGCCGAGATGCTGGAGTCACTTCTCACCGACGCCGGTGTTCGCCTTCATTTCCAGGAGGAGATACTCTCCTTCGAGCGGCGGAAGAAGGGCGGCTACACCATTTCGATGATTCGCAACTCGGGCAGCTTCGATCTCATCATTCTCGCGGTGGGACTGCGGCCGAGAAAGGAGCTTGCCGAGGAAGCCGGCCTCGCCACGGCGACCGGGATTCGCGTCGACCCGCAGCTGCGGACGAGTGACCCCGACATCTACGCGGCCGGCGACGTGGCGGAGCACAGGGGCGGGCACATGACCTGGCTGTGGCATGCGGCGGAGTACCAGGGCCGCATCGCCGGGGGCAACGCCGCCGGCGGGGACGACGAGTACGATTTGCGCCCCTTCAGATTCCGCACGGAAGTGTTCAACAGCTACTTCTTCTCGGTCAACAAGCCGCGTGCCTTCGATATGGCCGAGATGGAGGAGTTCGAGTTCGAAAACGGCTCGAAGTATCGGGCCTTCTACTTCAGCGACGACGTGCTGTCGGGTATCGTAATGGCGAACGACCCCGACAACGCCGAACTCTACGAACGGGCGGCACAGGAGCGCTGGAGCCTTGCGCGGTCGGAAGCCGAGCTCTTCTGACGGCAGGTTAAGGAGCCGCGCCGTTTCCGGCGCCGGCCCATCCCAGGGAGGTACATTATGCCGAGACGGATCGCAGCGTTGAAACGCGCTGTATCGATACTTGCCATTCTTCTCGCGGCCGCCGCAACGGGTGTGGCAAGCGGGCAGGACGAGGTTCCCCTCTCCGAGGAAACCGCGGGGTCTCTCGAGGTGAGCGTGGAGGTTCTCAAGGGTCCCACCGGTATGGGGATGATTCGTCTTATGGACGAAGAGCCCGACTTCGGTGACGGGGTACGTGTCGACTACGCGGTCGGCGGAGCGCCGGATGCGCTTGTTTCGAAGGTTCTCTCCGGCGAAGTCGACATAGCCGCGCTTCCCAGCAACGTCGCCGCCAAGCTCTACAACAGCGGCGTCTCCTATCAACTCGCCGCCGTCAATACGCTCGGGGTGCTCTACCTCGTCTCCAACGGCAGCGATGTCGCTTCCGTTGCCGACCTACGCGGCGCACGCATCGACACCTCGGCCCGGGGTGCCAATCCCGACATTATTCTGCGTCACCTCCTGAGCGAGCATGGAATCGATCCGGAGGAAGACGTCGAGCTCCGCTACTACAACCACACCGAGCTGGCACAGCTTGTCATTGCCGGAAGATCCGATCTCGCGGTGCTGCCCGAGCCATTTGTCACGAGAGTGGTACACGCCTCGGACACCGCGCGCGTGGAGATGGACCTCCAGGAGGCCTGGCGTGATCTCAAGGGCGCGGACGCCTTCATCGCGATGGGCGTGCTCGTGGTGAAGCGCTCCCTCGTAGAGGAGCGTCCGGAGTTCGTGCAGGCGTTTCTGCGGCAGTACGAGGCTTCCGTCGACTGGGTGAATGCGAACCCGCGGGACGCCGGACGCCTGATCGAAGAGCACGATCTCGGGTTCACCGCAGAAACGGCCGCGGACGCCGTCCCTCGGGCACACATCCGCTACATCGCCGCCGCGGAGGCGCGTGAGCGCCTCGAGGAGTACTTCGCGGTGCTCCGGGACTTCGACCCGGAGTCCATCGGCGGGACGCTGCCGGACGAAGGGTTCTATCTCGAGTTCTGAGCGCACCGAACCGGCCGTTTGCTCGGAGGCGTAAAGCTTAGTATTCTTGTCGTAGAAGCCTCGCGCTTCGACACTCTACTGTCACGAGGAGGTACTATGCCTTTTCATACGCCGGATCTTCCCTATGCCTATGATGCGCTCGCGCCGTATATCGACGAGGAGACGATGCATCTGCACCGCGATAAGCATCACGTCGGCTACACGACCAAGTTGAACGCGGCCCTCGAGGGAACGGAGTTCGAGTCCTGGAGTATCGAGGATCTGCTCAAGGGCCTGGACTCGCTTCCCGAAAACCTTCGTGCCCCCGTGCGGAACCACGGCGGCGGTCACTTCAACCACGCGCTGTTCTGGCCGATGATGGCGCCCGGGGCGGGCGGCGAGCCCTCCGGTGCCGTGGGCGCGGCCATCCGCGATACCTTCGGTGGCTTCGAGGACTTCAAGGCCGCCTTCAAGACCACGGCTACCGGACAATTCGGAAGCGGCTGGGGGTGGCTGGTGGTCAACTCCAACGGCGGCCTCGAGCTCGTTAGTACCGCCAACCAGGATAATCCCATCACAACGGGGCTGACCCCGATTCTCGGCATCGATGTGTGGGAGCACGCCTACTACCTCACCTACCGTAATCGGCGAGCGGAGTATGTGGACAACTTCTTCAATGTCGTCAACTGGGACACCGTCGCACATCTATACGAGCGCGCGCGTTGACCACCGCGCGAGCGGAGCAGTAAGCTAATCACGGGCCGTCGCGGGCAAACGCTCCGCGGCGGTCCAAGGAGCGAGATCACATGTCTTCCTCACATAGTACCGGCGTGGTGGAGCAGGGCTCGGCGCCTCTCGATACGACCCGCATTCGCGACGACTTCCCCATTCTCTCACGAACCATGCGGGGGAAGCCCTTCGTCTATCTCGACAACAGCGCCACCTCGCTCAAGCCCCAATCGGTCATCGACGCCGAGGTCGCCTACTACACGGAGATGGGCGCCAACATCCACCGCGGGGTCTACGAGTTCTCCGAGCGGGCGAGCATGCTCTACGACGAGGCGCGAGAGCGCACCGCGCGCTTCATCAACGCGCCGCCGGAGTCACACGTCATCTTTACCCGGGGTACCACCGAGGCCGTCAACACGGTTGCCTACGGGTGGGGGCTCAAGCATCTCGGTCCCGGCGATGAGGTCGTGATAAGCGAGATCGAGCACCACGCGAACTTCGTGCCCTGGCAGGCGATCTGCGATCGCACCGGCGCGGTGCTGAAGTTCATTCCCGCCGATCCGGCCGACGGTCGACTTCGCCTCGATGAGCTCGAGGGCATTGTATCGGCGAAGACGCGGCTCGTCGCGATTACGGCCATGTCGAACGTCACCGGTTACATGCCGCCGCTCGAGCCGATCATCGCGCGGGCGAAAGAGGTGGGGGCGGTAACCCTCGTCGACGGAGCGCAGCTCGTATCTCATCAACGGGTGGATGTGACGGCGCTCGGGGCGGATTTTCTCGCCTTCTCGGGCCATAAGATGCTCGGGCCCACCGGGGTCGGTGTTCTGTGGGGCAAAGCCGAGGTGCTCGAGGATATGGATCCCTTCCTCCTCGGCGGCGACATGATCGTGAAGGTCCGAAAGGAGCGCACAACGTTCAAGGATCTTCCCGAGCGCTTCGAGGCCGGCACGCCGAACATTGCCGGGGTCATCGGGTTCTCGGCCGCCCTCGAGTATCTCGAGTCGGTGGGAATGGATGCGATCCATCGCCACGAGCAGGAACTGCTGTCCCATGCCGTGCAGCGCGCCGCGGCCTACGAGGACATCACCGTCTACGGACCTGCCGATGTGTCTACCCGCGGCGGCGTGTTCTCCTTTAACATCGCCGACGTTCACCCCCACGACACCGGTGCGATTCTCGACCAGGAAGGCATCGCCGTGCGCACGGGGTTGCATTGCGCCCACCCGCTCATGCAGGTCTTCGGCGTGCCGGGCACCACGCGTGCCTCCTTCTATCTCTACAACACCGTGGCTGAGATCGACCGGCTGTTCGAAGGTATCGACCGTGTGAGGAACCTGTTCGGATGAGCATCGAAGACGATATCTACAAGGAGATCATTCTCGATAATTATAAGGCGACGCGCAACAAACGCGGCGTGGAGGGGGAAACCCATCACGCGGAGGGGGCGAATCCGTCCTGTGGGGACGACCTCGAGCTGCATGTGCGTGCGCAAGACGGACGCATCGCCGACATTGCCTACGAGGGCATGGGATGCTCGATCTGCTGTGCCTCGGCAAACCTCCTCTGCGATTCGGTGCGCGGCAAGTCGATCGCAGAGGCCCAGGCCATCGTTTCGCAGTACCGCTCGATGCTCCTCGAGGACGGCGAGCCGGAGTTTCCCGACGACGCGGGAGATCTCGAGGCCATGCAGGGGGTGAAGAAATACCCCGTGCGTATCAAGTGCGCCATGCTCGCCTGGAACACCCTCGAAAACATCATGCGGGATATCGGCGGCACCGCAGGCGCCGGCGGCAACGACGCGGGCACATCCGCCGCACCCGCGGATTGACAGCGCCGTCGCCCGCCGGTAGGCTTTGTGCGTACAACTGAAATCTGGAGGCCGCATGTACAAGATCGTACTCGTACGACACGGAGAAAGTGAGTGGAACAAATCGAATCTGTTCACCGGATGGACCGATGTTGATCTTACGGAGAAGGGCGTCGCCGAAGCCGAGGAGGGCGGCCGGCTGCTCTCCGAAGAGGGGTATGAGTTCGATCTCGCCTTCACCTCCGTGCTGACCCGTGCCGTTCGGACCCTTGATATCGTGCTTCATAAGATGGGACTGTCGTGGATCCCGGTGGAGAAGAACTGGCGCTTGAACGAGCGCCACTACGGCGCACTTCAGGGCTTCAATAAGGCTCAGATGGCGGAGAAGGAGGGTGAGGAGAAGGTCCACCAGTGGCGGAGGAGCTACGACGTGCCGCCGCCTCCCCTGACCGACGACGATGATCGCTTTCCCGGCAAGGACCGCCGTTACTTCGATGTGCCCAGGTCCGAGCTGCCCCGCACCGAGTCGCTCAAAGACACCGTTGCGCGCTTTCTGCCGTACTGGCGGGTGGCAATCGCACCGGCAATCGTGTCGGGCAAGCGCGTTATCATCGCCGCCCACGGAAACAGCCTGCGGGCACTGGTGAAGTATCTCGACGACATGTCCGAAGAGGCGATCACCGGGCTCAACATCCCCACCGGCATACCCCTGGTGTACGAGCTCGACGAGAACCTGTCGCCGATCAAGCATTACTACCTCGGCGACCCCGAAGCCGCCGAGAAGGCTGCGCAGGCCGTGGCGAATCAGGCAAAGAAGTAGCCTGCCGGGCCTTCTCGCATGACCTCTCTACAGGCGCAGACACCTCGAGCCGTTCTTCTTCTGTCCTGTCCCGATGCGCGGGGCATCGTGGCCGAGGTGTCGCACTTTATCTACACGTACAACGGAAACATTATCGACTCGAGCCAGCACGACGACGAGCAGTCGAGCACCTTCTTCATGCGGATCGAGTGGGATATCTCGGCGTTTACCCTGCCGCCGGAGAAGATCAGGACGGCGTTCGAGCCCATCGCGATCAAGTTCGAGATGAGCTTCGTCCTCGAGTTCTCCGATAAGGTGCCCCGCATAGCGGTGCTCGTGTCCCGGCAGGATCACTGCCTCTTCGATTTGCTGCTGCGAAACAAGGAGGGGGAGATCGGCGGCGAGATCGCCCTCATACTCAGCAACCACCGCGATCACGAGAACGTGGCCGAGTGGTTCGGGGTCCCCTTCCATTACTTTCCGGTGACGAAGGATACCAAGCCCGAGGTGGAGCGGGAGGAGATCGAGCTTCTCAAACGCGAGCGTATCGACCTCGTGGTTCTCGCGCGCTACATGCAGATCCTCAGCGGCCGCTTCATCGAGGCCTTTCCGAACCGCATCATCAACATTCATCACAGCTTCCTGCCGGCCTTCGTGGGCGCAAAGCCCTACCACCAGGCCTTCGAGCGCGGGGTAAAGATCATCGGTGCGACGAGCCATTACGTTACCGAGGACCTCGACCAGGGACCGATCATCGAGCAGGATGTGACGAGGGTCAGTCACCGCGATTCGGTGGAGGACATGGTGCAAAAGGGAAAGAACCTCGAGAAGCTGGTGCTTGCCCGTGCGGTGAGGCTGCACGTGGAGCACCGCGTGTTGGCCTATCGCAACAAGACGGTCGTATTCGAGTAGCGGCCGGACTCGAATGAGGAGAGCCGATGTACGAAGTTGAGCTCAAAGCCTGGGTCGACGAGGCGAGGGAGGTGCAGATGCGACTCGATGCGATGTGCGCCTACCGCCGCGAGTTCGACAAACGCGACCGTTACTTCACCGCGCCCGAGTGCGCTGCGGACCCCGATTGGACTCCGAGCCGGTTCCGTCTGCGCCGCGACGGTGACGCCCTCGTGTGCACCTACAAGCACAGGTCTCTCGAGCAGGCGGTGGAGGTGAATCTCGAGCGTGAGTTCGAGGTCTCCGACGAGGACGCCTTCCTCGGGCTGGTGCGACACCTCGGCTGTACCCCCCTCGTGGATAAGCACAAGCAGGGACGGCAGTACGAGTACCGGGGGCTTACCGTCGAGCTCTCGGTTGTACACGGCCTCGGCACCTTTCTCGAGATCGAGCGCCTCCTCGCGGACGACGCCACCGAAGAGGAGCGTGCCGCCGCCCGCGAGGAAGTGCGGGCCGCGCTTGCAACCCTCGGTCTGGGCACCGAACGCATCGAGGAGCGGTCCTACACGCAGATGCTCCTCCACGGATCGGACCGGAGATGACGTCCTACGGCGATCCGGCCGGCGCCCGCGGTCTGCTCTTCGACATCGACGGCACCCTGTACGACCACCCGGCCTACCTCGCCTCGCACACGCAGGTGCTCGTCGAGCGCCTGGCCATGGAGCTCGGGCGCAGCTATGACGAGGTGCGCCACGAGGTGCGGGAGGTGCAGGACCGCCTCGTTGCCGAGACGGGGCGGCGACCCTCGCTGGCGAACACATTTGTCGAGTTCGGGGTAAGTATGGAGCAGAATGTGGCCTGGCGCAGCAGGCTCCTGAAACCGGAGCGCTACCTCGGCCACGACCCGCGGCTCGTCGAGGCGCTGTCGGCGCTGCGCAAGCGGTTTGCTCTGGCCGCGCTGACCAACAATCCGGCGGACATCGGGCGTCGGACCCTTCGAATCCTCGGCGTCGAGGCCTTCTTCCCGGCAATCGTGGGGCTTGACGACACGCTCGTCTCCAAGCCGGATCCCGAGCCGTTTCGTGCCGGCCTCGCCCTGCTGGAGCCGTCCGCCGGGGAGGTGATCATGATCGGGGATCGCTACGATGTCGACATTGCGCCGGCGCTCGAGCTCGGCATGTGCGGGGTGCTTGTCGACGGGGTCGAAGATGTATATGCTCTGCCGGAAACGCTCGCCGAAACGGGGTAGCCGCGTGCGTGTGTATCTCGAGATAGCTGACCAGGTCGCCCGGATTCTCAGGTGCTCCCATTCCGTTGTCGGCGAGAAGCTGACCGTGGACATGGTTATCAACGTCCGCGCCGGCGTCCTCGCTCACCGCGGGCCACTGAGGCGGGCGCGTCGGATCCTTTCCCTGCTCACCGCCGGGCTCGACGAGGCCCGCCGAAGCGATGATGGGACGGTGGTGCACTATCATTTCACGCAGTACCACGGTCATGCGCGAGAGATCGCCCGCCGCATCCTTTTATCGGATGGTGAACCCGAACGTCGACGTGTCGTTGTGAGCCTCGGCGGCGACGGCACCCACGGGGAGATCCTGAGTGTACTGTCTCGTGCCGATTCGGCCGTGCAGGCGCGAACCACCGTCTTCCGCCTGCCGTTCGGCAGCGGCAATGACGGCGCCGATTCACCGGACCTCGCCGCGGCGCTGCGCCTGATGCAGTCCGGGGAAACGGCGCGCGGGATCCCCTTCGTGCGGGTGGAAACCGCACGCGGCCGCAGCTTCGACGCGTTCAACATCGCCTCGGCGGGAATCGATGCCTTCGTTACCGACGTCTCCGCGCGGCTGAAGCGACTGCTTCCGGGGAACATTTACCGGATTGCGGCGGCGGTCTCCGCCTCCCTCTACCAGGTCCTTCTGCATCCCCGCGAGATGACCGTGGAAATCGGGCGGCCGGACGGCGCCGCCGTTCCCAGGGCGGGACGGTTCGTCCTCCTGGCGGTCGCGCCGTCGGGCCCGCGGACCTACGGCAACGGTATGCGCATTTTGCCCGGCGCGGACAACGTGTGCCTGGTGCATCGGTTGAATACGGTGCAGATCATGACGCTCAAAAGCCGGATGTATCGCGGTGAGCACGTGAGTCTGCCCGTGGTGGAGACCTTCGATTCCACCCACATCACGGTTCGCTACGACCGCCGACTCCCGCTGCAGACCGACGGCGAGCCGGTGTGGGTCGATGCGGCGGACTTTCCGCTGCGGATTTCGCGCGGATGGACCGAGCTCAACGCCCCGGCTGCGAGACGCTCGCCGGTTCCGGCGTCGGTTTCGGCGGCCGCCGCTCAGGGGAAATCGTAGAAGACCCACTGCTTGACGAACTGCATGCCGTGGCGCTTCGCCTCGTCGGCGTGATCACGCCATGAGTCGGGGTAGTGCATGAGGTAGACGCGGTCCCGGATGTCGCGAGGCAGACCGTTGATCTCTTTGAGGCTCGCGTGGATACCGCCGGTGAAGAACTGTACATCGTGGAGGATCATCTCGGGCGAGTAGAGCCCTTCCATGGTCATGATGAGCTCCTCGTCGTACTGTGTATCGCCGGTGAACACGACCCGGTCGTCGATCACGAGCCCGACGCTGTAGAATGCATCCTCCCAGGAACGGGCCTGTTCGGGGAAATGACGCGTGCGGAAGGTCTTGAGATTGATGTCGCCGATCTGTATCTCGGTGCCCCGGCGCGGGAGGTCGGGACGCTCGGTTGGCCGATGCACGACCCAGAAGTCGTCGAAGCCGAGTGCCTCGCCTTCGTGACGCTCGTTCTCCGCCGAGCCTCCGCGCAGCGTCCGTTCCCAGAGGATCGTCTCGTACTCCTCGGGGATGTAGATGTGCGGCTTCGTGCGGGTCATGTAGCGGTTGACCAGCATCACCTCCTCCAGACCCCCGACGTGGTCGGCGTGCGAGTGGGTGATGTAGTAGTTGCGGATATCGCCGACCGAGCGGCCGAGTCCGGCGAGCGCCTCCGGCGCCCGCGTGCCGCAGTCGACCATCACGTGATCGTCGCCTTTGACGATAAGTATGTTGTTCTGATAGTTCTTCTTCGTAAAGGCGCTGCCGGAGCCGAGGAAGAGAATTCCGAGTTGACCCCTGGTTGTGAGCGGGAGCTTTCTGTGGGTTACCTTACGAATCCGCATTCTTGCCTTCGTCGCGACGAATTCCCTCCACTATAACACGTGTCGGCAGAAAAACCGCCACGGGTGAGGCCCTCTTGCTCGCACGGCGGCAACGCGTTAGGATCACCCAACGCCGATGGCTTCCAGGAAAAAGCCGGTCTATGAGGCCGTAGAGATAACCGACATCGAATATCGCGGTCACGGTATTGCTCGCCCGGAGGGGAAGGTGCTTTTCGTCGAAGATGCGCTTCCCGGCGAGGTGGTCGATGCGAAGGTCACCAGGAAGAAGAAGGATTTTGCATTTGCCCGCGTGCTCGAGTACCGAAGGAGGTCGCAGAAGCGTGTCGAGCCTTTTTGTGAGCACTTCGGGCTCTGCGGCGGCTGTCGCTGGCAGTATCTTTCCTACGAGGACCAGCTTTCCTACAAGCAGTACTTCGTCGAGCAGATTCTCGAGCGCATCGGGAAGTTCCGTGACCTCGAGGTTCCCGCGATACTGGGCTGCGAGAGCGACCGGTTCTATCGCAACAAGCTCGACTTCTCCTTTGCCGCCGGCCGCTGGCTGACCGACGAGGAGATCGCATCGGGGTCCGACGCAGGCGACCGTCGGGCGCTCGGCTTCCACGTGCGGGGCCGCTTCGATCGGGTGCTCGACATCGAGACCTGCTACCTGCAGCCGGAGCCGTCGAACGAGATTCGGCGGGCGGTGCGTGATTTCACGCTCTCAGAGGGCTACTCCTTCTATGACCCGGTGAGCCACGAGGGATATCTGCGCTCACTGGTTATTCGCACATCCCTTGCCGGAGAGGTGCTCGTGATCGTGGTGTGTGCCTATGAGGATGCCGCTGCCCGAGAGCGGCTCCTTGAGTTCATCGCCGACCGATTTCCGCGGATTACTTCACTCGACTACATCATAAACGACGGCATGAACGAATCCATCGCCCCGTACCGGGTGCATCACTACCGCGGCCGCGGGTACATCAACGAGGTCTGCGGTCCGAACACGCTCAGGATCCATCCCAAGTCGTTCTACCAGACCAATCCCAAACAGGCGGTGCGGCTCTACGACGTCGTCGCCCGGTTCGCCGCCCTCGAAGGAACCGAGACCGTCTACGACCTCTTCTGCGGCATCGGAAGCATCGCCCTGTATCTCGCAGCCGGCGCGGGCCGTGTTATCGGCATAGACAACGTGGAGGAGGCCATCGCCAACGCGAAAGAGAACGCCGCCTCCAACGGCTACGAGAACTGCGAGTTCCTCACCGGAAACGTCCGTGACGTTCTCACGCCGGAGTTCACCGCCACGCGCCCCGCGCCGGACCTCGTCGTCGTCGACCCGCCGCGCGCCGGCCTCCATCCCGATGTCGTGGAGACGCTCCTCGCGCTTCGCCCGCCTCACATCGTGTACGTGAGCTGCAATCCCGCCACGCAGGCGCGTGACCTGCAGATGCTCTCCGCCGCGTACGACGTCCGTGCCGTGCAGCCGGTGGATATGTTTCCGCAGACGTTTCACATTGAAAACGTCGCGGATCTGTGGCAGACGCCGCGATAGCAGTGGCTGCTGCGCTCCGCCGGCACCTGCATACTGTTCGCAGGTAATCGGCTCCACTCAATCGGCGTCGGTGTCTCGATGACGTGGAAATAGCCGCGACTGATGAGCGCGGTGAGGTTCGCGAAGTCCTCCACGAGCGGACGTGCAAACGGCAGGGGATGATACTCTTCGCCGGTGAGGATCCGCTTTCGGAGCCTGCTCATCTCGGCAAGGGAGACGGTCGAAGGGGTGGGGCTGTCGAAGCTCTCCGCCGGTACCGGCATGAAGTCCTCGTTCTGAGACTCGAGCCACTGTTCCTCGCGGTGAAACTCCTCCATGGTCTCATCGAGACCCTGCATGAGCCACAGATACTCGCCGGTCTCCTCGTAGAGCATGCCCGCGAGCAGCGACATTGAGGCATAGTCGGAGAGAAACTCCTGTCGCTGCACCTCCCCGTCGAGGGAGGTGTGGTACACTCTGCGGTTCTCCGCGTGGCGCTGCATGAGCACTGAAAACAGCTCCTGGGCGCGGTCGAGGGCTTCCGTGAGCCCGATGAGGCGATGCGCCTGCACGAGGGCGATGCCCGCGAGGGCGTTCCAGCCGCTGTGTATCTTTCGATCTACGAAGGGCTGGGGACGCGAGCGCCGGGCATCGAGGAGGCGATCCTCGAGCTTCGAAAGTCGCGAGCGCTCGGCGGGCGTGGGCTCACGGCGGCGCACAAGATGATTCTTACCCTCGAAGTTGCCTGAGTCGGTAATATCGTAGACACCGGCGAAGAAGGCGGCGTCCTCGCCGCCGAGAACCGCCTCGATCTCGGCGGGCGTCCAGACATACGTAGCCCCCTCGACGTGATCGGTGTCCGCATCGGGTCCGGAGACGTATACCCCGTCCTCGGCAAACGTCTCCTCGAGGCACCGGTAGACACCAAGGGCGGTGCGCCGGAAGTCTTCTCGCGAGAACACCCGCGCGCCGAGGCTGTAGCTCCACAGAAGCAGCGCCTGGTCGTAGAGCATCTTCTCGAAATGGGGGATGGTCCAGGCGCGGTCGACGCAGTAGCGAAAGAAGCCGCCCTGCAGGTGATCGTGGAGGCCGCTGCGCTGCATGGCCTCGAGGGTGGCGCGGGCGATGCGGCCGGCCTCCTCATCCGGTGTGCCGGCGTAGTGAGAATCCGCGTAGCGGTTGAGCAGATAGAGCAGCGTGGAATGCGGCGGAAACTTCTGGGAGCTCCCGAAGCCCCCGTGCTCGTCGTCGTGGGCGCGGGAGACAGCCTCCGTGATGCGGGCGAGCTCGGTGTCTTCCCCTTCCTCGGCGGCATCGTCGTCGGGAGCCGTCTCTCGCACCTTGAAAGGCTTCAGAGTGTCCTTGTGGGACCCGTAGAACTCCACCACGCGATGCAGAATATCGAGGAAGGACGGCATGCCGTAGCGTGGCTCCGTCGGAGCATACGTCATCGCGAAGAAGGGTTCGACGCGTGGAGAGAGAAACGCGTTGAGGGGCCACCCGCCCTGGCCGGTAGTCTGCAGGAGAAAGTCCATGAGCATCTGGTCGATGTCGGGCCGCTGTTCCCGGTCGACCTTGATGGGCATGAAGTGCTCGTTGAGGTATGCCGCGACCTCGGGGTTGGAGAACGCGTCGGCGGCCATCACGTGGCACCAGTGGCAGGTCGCATAGCCGACTGAGACGAAGAGTATGCGGTCGGTCTCCCGGGCATGGTCGAGGACCTCCTGCGACCACTCCTGCCACCAGACCGGATTGTCCTGGTGCTGGCGCAGGTAGGGCGAGACGGACTGGTCGAGATTGTTTCTGGTGAATCTCACGATACCTCCCGGTTGCTGTCGTTACGGCCGTACCTGTCTAGTATACTCAACTTTGTGGCGCCTTGAAACCCGCAGCCGGACGGGATAGGCTGCGACAATACCCATGGGACCGATTCCGACATGAGCTACGAACACATCAAGAGCTCCCGTTCGCACCGCGTTCCCTTTGTTCCGGCCCTGCTGACGGGTGCGGCGGCTGTTACGCTCGCTTTGATCGTGGCGCTGGTCACGGGCGTGGTCCCCGCTTCAGGTATCGGCGGTCGGCTTACCGATACGATGGGCCTCCTCGCGGCCGACGGGACGGCCCGGCTGTGGCTGCTCGTCTTTCTGTACGCCGCCCTCTACGGCGCGGTTCAGGGCTTGCTCATCGGTCACCGCAAGGCGCTGCTGTTCTCCTATTTTCTCGCCGAGGATGCCCGTGCGACGCAGGGGGTGCTCGCCGGGGCCGTGGTCGCCTTCCTGCAGGTCGGCCTTGCGGCCGGGGTCGTGTTCCTCGACCGCTTCACTCCGGATGGGGACAGTGCGGCCGCCGTCGCCGACACTGCGGCGTGGATCCATCCCGCCGCAGGTGCGGTCATGGTGGGGCTTGCGCTGGTGCTTCTCGTGCTTCGGGGCCTCGAGTACCTGCGGAGCCGGGACGACTGGCACGAGGAGAAGTACATCGCCAGGTTGCGCCCCCTGGATACGCGGCTCGACCCCGACAACGAGGATCCGGCGGTGCAGCTGGCCGTCGCCCACGCCCGACAGCTTCGTCGCAGGCGCCGCGCCGAAGCTCCCCGGCTTCCGGTCGCCGTCATTGCGGCCCTCACACCGAGCCCCGCGGCCGCGGCGGTCACCTCTCATGCGCTCGGGGTCGGAGTGCCGCTCGTGGCTCTCGCCGCGGCCCTGGCCGTCTTCCTGGGCCTCGCACTGGTGCTTATCGCGCTTTCAGTGGTCACCATCGTGGCCAAGGAGCGCCTCATCGACGTATTGGGAAGCCGGACCGCGCACCTCACGCACTTCGGCATCGAGGTGGCGGGGGCGGTCGCGATACTCATTCTCGGCGGGTTGCTCCTCAGCGGGCTTGTCTGATGTACACGCCCCCTGCTGCGCCGATTCGGTGGTCTTTCGGGATTCACGGTTTCTGATCCGTGTCGCCCCGTCACCCCCGCCTGTGCCAGCGAAAGAAATGGACCACGCCGGCAAGGAGAAAGCCGATACCCATTACAGCTCCGAGACCGAAACCGACGATACCGAACACGGGAATCCCGGAGATCTGCGGCTCGATGTCGGCCAGGACGACCAGTGAGGAGCTTATGAGCAGAGAGGAAAGCACGAGCGCAAAGGTCATCCGGAAGCCCACGCGATCGTAGGTCTCCGCGATGTTTTCAGCCTGCGGGATGCTGATATTCAGGCGCCTGTCTCTGAGGAGCCGTTTCGTCTCGCGAACTACCGTGGG
>CAZWNS010000058.1:0-17163 GCA_964635245.1 uncultured Spirochaetaceae bacterium | reverse complement strand
GCCGGAAGGGCTTTGTCTTGATACGCCCCCGGGACGGGGAGCCCGGCTGCGATGATGTTCTCGTCGCGGTGTTCGGCGATTGCTTGCAGCTGTGCAACTCGCGGGTCGACGAAGAGCGCATGCGTCACGACGAGCTCGATGAGGGTAGCGCTCGCGCTCAGGTCTGAGCCTCGACGCCGGCCATAAGCGAGCCCACCCGCTCGACGTCCGCATCGGCACGGTCGAGTACGCCCACGATTCGCCCGGCGTACATCACCGCCACCCTGTCGGACAGCTCTCTGATCTCGTCAAGGTCCTCGGAGATAAGAAGAATCGCGGTGCCGGCATCCCGCTGGGCGAGGAGCGTCCGGCGTATGTACTCCGAAGCCCCGATGTCGACGCCCCGCGTCGGCTGCGAGGCGATGAGCACCTCCGGTCGCCGCGAAAGCTCGCGCGCGAGGATGAGCTTCTGGATGTTCCCACCGGAGAGGTTCTTGAGGGGCGTATCGAGGCCCGGCGTTTTCACCGCGTACTCCTTGACGAGGCGCTGCGCATGCCGCCGCATCTCCCCGAAGCGGAGGAAGATCCAGCGGCGGAACCGTGCCGACTCGTGATCACGCAGGAATACGTTCTCCTCGACGCTGAACTCGCGAATCGCGCCGTCGCGCATGCGTTCTTCCGGGATGAAGGACAGGCCGGCCTTCACGCGGTCGTTGAGGGAGGCGGTCGTGATATCCTTTCCGAGGACTTCGATGCTGCCTTCGGAGACCTCACGTACGCCGGCAAGCGCTTCGGCCAGCTCCCGCTGCCCATTTCCCGAGACACCGGCAAGACCGAGGATTTCACCGGTATTGATGTGGAGATCCAGCCCGCGCACGATCTCCTCGCCGCGGTCACCTGACACCCGAAGGCCGCGCACGACGAGACCCGGCTCGCCGGGCGTCGCCTCCCGGTGAGTCTGCGGCATGAGCCGGCGTCCCACCATGAGCTTGACGAGCTCCTCGCGGGTGACCTCGTCCGTGCGCCTGGTACCCACCGTGACCCCGTCGCGAAGCACCGTCACGCGATCACCGACCTCGAGGACCTCGTGGAGCTTGTGCGAGATGAACAGAAGGGAGTGACCCTCGCCCACCATCCGTTTCAGGGTTGCAAAGAGGTCGCTCACTTCCTGCGGCGTGAGCACCGCAGTCGGCTCATCGAGGATCACGAGGCTTGCGCCGAGATCGAGAGCCTTGAGGATCTCAACGCGCTGCTGCTCACCGACCGAGAGTTGCCACACGCGGGCGTCGGGGTCGACCCGCAGGCCGTAGTCACGCGACAGACTCCGGAGGCGCTCGCCGACGCGGTCAAGGTCGAGGCGGATACCGCGGGTTGAGGGGCGGCCGAGGGCCACATTCTCCGCCACCGTCATCGTCGGCACGAGCATGAAGTGCTGGTGGATCATGGCGATTCCGGCGCGGATCGCATCCGCCGGCGAGCGGAACAGGACGGGCTCACCGTTGATGCGGATCTCTCCCTCGTCGGGTTGATACATCCCGTAGAGTTGCCGCATCAACGTGCTCTTGCCCGCACCGTTCTCGCCGAGAATCGCATGCACCTCGCCGGATCGCACGTCCAGGCAGACGCCGTCATTCGCGCGGACCCCGGGAAACTGCTTCACGATATCGATCATCTCCATGTGATCGATGCGTGCCGGTTCGCTCTCTCGGCTTCTTCGGTGCATGCCTTCCGCCCTCTGCTTACGGCTCCACGGTAATCGAGCCGTCCACGATACCCTCGATTGCCGTCTGCGCGGCGTCGGTGGCCTCCGCGGGAATGTCGAAGTCGTCGTTGTAGGCGATTTTGAGCCCTTCGTTGGCCAGCGTGAGGATGTAGGTTTCTCCGCCGTAGACGCCGTTCTGCGCGTTTGTGATCATTTCCTCCAGCATCATCGTCCAGTCGTAGACCTGAGAGGCAACTACCAGTTCCGGCGCCAGTGACGTCTGATCAGCCTGCGTGCCGAACCACAGTACGTCTCCGGCTTCCTCTGCCGCCCCGACGGAGCCCACGACGGACTGGGAGGAACCGGTGAGCACGTCCGCGCCGTTCGAGATATGCGTCTGCGCGGCGGCCGTCATGAGGGCCACGTCCGAAAAGGATCCCGTCCACGTCTGGGAAACCTGCGCGTCCGAGCGAACGGACTCCACTCCCTGCACGAAGCCGCTGATATAGGTGCGCGCGTCCCCGACCTCGACCGGTCCGGTCACTCCGATACGGCCGCTCTCGCTCATCAGACCCGCCATCACGCCGTTGACGTAGCCGCCTTCTTCGGCCGCAGCGGTGTAGGCGTACACGTTGTCTAAACCGAATGTGTCAACGTCGGTACCCCAGGCGAAGGCGGTATCGGGGAACTCCGGTGCCAGGTCTTCGACGAATGTGCCGTACTGCGACCCGTGGGCGATCACCAGATCGTAGCCCTGCGAAGCGTAGTCCCGCACGGCCGCGGAGGCGTCGGGTACGTTGAACATATTCTCCGAATAGACCAGCTCCAGCGCGCTTTCGCCGCCCATTTCCTCCTGCACCGTCGTCAGCGCGGACCACATGGACTGGCTGAACGCCGTATCGGTTGTCGCGCTCGGCATGACGACGGCGACCCGAAACGGGGTGCCGTCATCCTCTCCTCCCGCCTCCGCGTTTCCCCCGGCGAAGACCGCGGGCGTAGCCAGAACCAGCAACAGAACCAACGAGAGCGAAACCGTTCGTGTGTTCATTCTCCCTCTCCCTTTTGAAAGCTGTTTGCCCCTACGGGCAACGAATGCATCCTTCAGTTTTCCCCCCGCAGGAAGGGCTTGTTCAGTGCGGCGGGTTTTCGCCCCCGATACACCGTAACCGTGAGCGCAACGATGGTGAGGATATACGGCAGCATGTTCGCGAGGCTCGCCGGTACCTTCACGCCGAGCACCTGGAGCCACAGCTGAATCGAGTTCGCCACGCTGAAGAGCAGGGCGCCGAGCATGACGCCGACGGGCGTCCAGCCACCGAAGTAGACCAGCGCCACCGCAATGAAGCCCTGCCCGGCGGTCAGATTATCCTGGAAGAGATTGGTAACCGAGATAGATAGTGCGGCCCCCGCGAGTCCCGCGAGCATCGAGCCGAAACACACGCTCATGTAGCGCACAAGGTTCACGTTGACCCCGCGTGAGTCCGCCGCCGCGGGGTTCTGCCCGACCGACTTGATCGTCAGGCCGATGGTGGTGCGCTCGAGAATCCACCAGGAGATGGGCACGAGGGTGAAGGCGATGTAAACCAGGATTGTATTGGTGAAGACGATCGGGCCGAGGATGGGGATGTCGGCGAGGATCGGTATTCGCAGCCGAGGGAAGCCGGGGATCGTTCGGACGGTACCGACGAGCTGCTTGAACAGCAGGCTCGACATCCCGAGGCCGAACATCTGAAGGCCGATGCCGCTTACCCCCTGCTCGGCCTTGAGGGTTACACTGACGAACGACATCATCAGCCCCAGGGCGAGCCCGATGAGCATCGCCACGAGGATGCCGAGCCAAAGGCTCCCGGTGGTGAGGACCGCATAGAATGCGCCGAAGGCACCGAGAAGCATGATACCGTCCACGCCCAGGTTGAGCACGCCCGAGTTCTGCGAGAAGGTCTCTCCGAGCGCGGCCAGCAATAGCGGGGTGGCAAGCGTGAGCATCGTGCTGAGCATGCCGGTCATCACCGGCGCGTTGAAGACATCGCTCATTCGGTAGCCTCCACGCTGAAACCGGCTCGCGTCTTCTGAATCCATCGGCGCGTCCACACCGCAGAGCCCGAGACAAAGAGCACGACGAGACCGAGGATTGCGTTCACCAGCGCAGACGGTACCTGCACCGCCCGCTGCATCGTATCCGCACCCACCAACAGAGCTCCAAAGAACACCGACGCGGGTATGATTCCGAGGGGATGGAGCCAGCCGAGGAGGGCGGCAACGATTCCGGTGAAACCGTACCCGCTGGTAAACCCCTCGATGAGGCGGTAGTGCACGCCCATGACCTCAACCGCCCCCGCCATACCGGCGAAGCCGCCGGCAAGTGTCAATGAAAGTGCCTGGTGAAACGGTACCGCGATTCCCGAGTAGCGCGAGGCATTGGGATTCAGCCCCGTCGCTCGAATCCGGTAGCCGATGGTCGTCCGCCACAGAAAGAAGAACACGACCACCGCCATAATGAGCGCAAGGAAGATGCCCGAATGCAGCATCGTCCGCGGCACGACGCGTGCGAGCCGCGCCTGCTCGGGCAGTCTCGCCGACTGCATGAGAAACGTTCCCGACTCGATGCCCGCCGGATCCATGAGCGGTCCCTGCAGCAGGAAGTTCATGAGCTGCAGGGCGATCGAGTTCATCATGACCGTCGTGAGGATCTCGTTCACGTTGTAGCGGGCTTTGAGGATGCCCGGTACGAAACCCCAAACCGCTCCGCCGGCGAAACCCAGTACGATGACCGACGGCACGAGGATCCATCCGGGCCAGTGGGAGGCGTTCAGAGAAAACCACACGGCAAGAAGCGCCCCGGCAATCATCTGTCCGCGCCCACCGATGTTGATGCAGCTTGCCCGAAAGGCGATGCAGATCCCGAGCCCGACCAGCATAAGTGGGGTCGCCTTGGCAAGGGTCTGGGTGAGCCCGAAGGTCGTTCCGAGCGCTCCCCTGAGCATCGCCCCGTAGGCTTCGAGCGGATTCGCCCGAAGCACCAGAAGGAACAGTGCGCTGACGATGAGGGCAGCAGCAACGCCTGTGACAGGTACACCGAAGCGAATAACCGACTCTTTCCAGTCTTGTCGGGTGAGGCTCACGGACATCCCTTTTGCAAGTGCCGTACCAAAGGTGCGCTGTAGACCTGCAGACATAAAGCTTTACTTTAGAAAAGATTACGGCGCCTGCCGCGCACCGGCACCGTAATCGGGCCGGATGCGACGCGACAGACGCTACATTATCGTAGGATTATGATCACGAAGCTACGAAATCGTATGATCACCGCCGGCTGCGCGCACGTCTCCCTCGGGGGCGATTGGAAGCGTGTCGGGGTACACCCCGGTGGCGTCGTGGACGGCGGCGGCAATGGCGGGCGCAGCCGGGTTGAGCGGAATCTCACCGATTCCCTTCGCGCCGAAAGGCCCGTTGGGGTCGGGTGCTTCGACGATGAACGTGGAAAGCCGCGGCGAGTCGCTGAACCGTGGAAGCCGCAGAGCGTCCAGCGTGACGGTCGCGCGGCCGTTTCGCCCGGACTCGAATTGCTCGCGCACACCGAACCCGTATCCCATGACCGCCGCCCCCTCGACCTGGCCACGCACGTTCCCCGGGTGCAGCGCTCTCCCCACGTCCTGGGCGGTGATGAGCTTCAGCACCCGGAGGTTGCGTCCGTCCGGGAAGACCTCGACGATGGCCGCCATGCTCGTGAAGCAGTAGGCGAAGTGAATGGGGTAGCCGTCGTCTGCGGGGGGCGACGCGTCATTGACGAGCTCCGGCAGCACCACGGTGGCCGGCGGCCGGTAGCGGTACTCGAACCGCAGGTCACTTCCCGACGCCCTCCGCGCGGCGGCGCGCTCTGCGAGAGCCTCTCTCCGCCAGCGCGGCGCTCGGGGGTCCCCTGTGACCTCTGCCGCCGAGCCCGGGGAGTGGCCGGCTTGCGGGCCGAGCGCATCGGCAAGCGCGCGCGCCGCCGCGGCCACGGCGTTGCCGCTTATGAAGGTCTGTCGCGAGGCGGTGGTCATGCCCGCATCGGGACAGGTAGCGGTGTCGCTTGAGATCACCTCCACCAGCTCGAAGGGCACGGAGAGGGTGTCCGCCGCGATCTGCGCCATGACGGTGTCGGAGCCCTGTCCCATGTCCGTAGCTCCGACGTACACCGCGATTGTTCCGTCACCGCGGAGCTCAACCGCTGCAGTCGCCTCGTCGGGAAGGCCCTTCCCGACACCGATGTTCTTGTAGGCCCCGGCGAAGCCGATGCCGATTCTCTTTCCCGGAGCGGGCGCGAGCTGCGTGCGCACCCGCTCGAGCTCCGCGGCGACACACTCGATGGTCTCGGGGTATCCCACACCCTCCCCGAGTCGGTGGCCGGTTGCCGTCACCTTTCCGGGGGCGAGCGCATTGCGTCGCCTCAGATCGATGGGATCGATGCCGAGACGGCGGGCTATCTTGTCCATCTGTAGCTCTACGGCAAAGCTGATCTGCGTGCTGCCGAACCCCCGGAATGCGCCCGAGGGATTGGTGTTCGTGTACACGCCGATGGATTCGACATCCGCCGAGGGGATCTCATATGGCCCGCCGGCCATGACGGCGGTGCGGAACACCACCGGTTTCGTCAGCGAGAGGTATGCGCCGGCGTCGCAGACAGTGCGCGTGCGTACCGCAAGCAGCGTTCCGTCGGCGCGCACCGCGTGTGCGATCCGAATCCGGGAGGGATGCCGTTTGGTGCTGATACGAATCGAGGAGGCCCGGTCGAGGGTGACCTTCACCGGAACTCCAAGCAGATACGCGGCGAGAGCGGCGTGAATCTGGATGGTCGGCTCTTCCTTCCCGCCGAAGCCGCCGCCGGCGGGCGTGTAGACTACGCGCACGGCGGACTCCTCGAGCGCGAGGGAGGCGGCGATCATCTCCCGGAATGCGCCGGAGCCCTGCGTTGCAGTGTAGACGGTCACCCGTGGCCGTTCACCCGGAACGGCGAGGCAGCTTTCCGGCTCGAGATACGCGTGCTCAACCGGCTGCGTGTGGTACTCACCTTCCACAACAAGGTCGGCCTCGGCAAAGGCGCGCTCCGGGTCACCACGGGTGAACCGCACGGTGTCGGCCACATTGCCGCCCTCGTGCAGCTCCGGGGCCCCTTCCGCGAGCGCCTCGTCCGGATCGTGGAGGACCGAAAGGGGCTCGTACTCGACGGCGACCCGACCCGCCGCACGCCGCGCGGCCGCCTCGGTCTCCGCGACGACGAAGGCGACCGGTTCACCGCGGTAGCGAACGACACGATCGGCGAGTACCGGCTGGTGCGGCAGGAACAGGCCGAAGCCGTTGCGGCCCGGGATGTCGGCGGCGGTGAGCACGCGAACGACGCCCTCGGTGGCCTCGGCGGCGGCCGTGTCGACGCTCAAAACGCGCGCGTGGTCTTGCTCGCTGAGCGTGAGCGCTCCGTAGATCATGCCGTCGGCGCTGTAGTCGGCGGCGAACACACGGGAGCCCCGTACTTTCGCGCGAGCATCCACGCGCTCCACCGACGTGCCGACCGCGGGCCCGGCCGCGCCGGCCGCGCCGGCCGCGCCGGCCGCGGGCGCCGCACCGACATCGTCCCCCCGCATGATCTCCGCGGCGCGCCGCACCGCCCGCACGATTGATGCGTACCCCGTGCAGCGGCAGATATTCGGGTCGAGGGCGCTACGGACGGCATCCTCGTCCGGATCGGGGTCGTGCTCGAGCAGTCCGCGTGCGGCCATGATCATCCCCGGCGTGCAGAAGCCGCATTGTACGGCGCCCTCGTCGACGAAGGCCTGCTGGATGGGATGGAGGCCGCCGTCGTGCTCCATCCCCTCGATGGTAAGAACCTTCGCACCGTCGAGATCCGAAAGCCGGGTCGTACAGGCCCGTTTCACCGTGCCGTCGATGAGCACGGAACAGCTTCCGCACTGGCCGACGCCGCATCCGTTCCTGGTGCCGACGAGCCCGAGCTCATCGCGCAGGTAGCCGAGAAGCCGCACGCCCCGCGCCGCGTCCACCCGGTGCTGCTCGCCGTTGACGGTGAAGGCTACCGAGCTACTCATGTCGTGGACTCCGGCTGCTGGTGATCGAGGCCGCCCCCGCGCCGCCGGTACGGGCGCGGCCGGTACGGGCGCGGTACGGGGGGCCGGCCGCGGGTCCGGCCGGCACGGCGCAGGTCTCCGAGAGATCGAATATCGAGGCGCATCGTCTTCGCCCGGTGAGGACTCGCGCGGTGTGCCCTGCACGGGGCTCGGGCTTCATACCGGACACTATCATAGTCATACCGGGCGTCAGCTTACCCGCCATCCGGTCATCCGTACAGATGTCTTGGGCGTCAAATCGGCACTTTCTTTTGCATTCTTATCAACAATTCTCTATACTCGGGGGCACGGGAGGAGGCCTATGAAACAGCCGATCAGTGCGCCGGTTCTCCGGGTAGACTCCCACGGAAAGACCGCCGGCTCAGCAAAATACCTTGCCGACTATGCATTCGAGGGAATGCTCTACGCGCGGACGCTGCGAAGCGAGCGTGCCCGCGCCCGAATACGTGCGGTCCACGTACCGCCCCTTCCCGACGGATACTTCTACGTCGACGAAACCGACATTCCCGAGGGCGGGGCCAACTGCGTGGAGATGATACAGCGCGACTGGCGAGCATTCGCCGGTGAATACACCCGTTTCCTCGGGGAAACCATCGGGCTCGTCGTCGGGCCCGACCGTGCCGAGATTCTGCGGATCATGAAGGATATCGAGGTCGAGTACGAGGACCTCGAGCCGGCCGTCACGATCGACGAAGCTCTTGCGGTGAAGGGCGGGCCGATCCACGGCTCGGACAACCTCTTTGCCGAGATCGATCTCGTGAAAGGCGACCCGCACGACGCGTTCTCGTCGGCCGCGCGAGTATTCGAGGATACCTACGAATCCGGCGTGCAGGAACACGTCTATCTCGAGCCCCAGTCGCTTGCAGCCCTCGTGGAGGACGGAAAGCTCACGATCTACGCCTCCACGCAATGCCCGTTCTATATCCGCCACTCGGTTGCCACCGCCCTCGGCGTGGGCGAAGAGGAGGTACGGGTCCGCCATACCGTGACCGGCGGCGGCTTCGGCGGCAAAGAGCACTATCCGGATGTGATTGCCGTACCGATCGCCGTGGCGGCACTCAAGACCGGTCGTCCGGTGCAACTGGTGCTTCCCCGCGAGGAGGATATGGCGGTCACGAGCAAGCGCCACGCCTCGCGGATCAGGATCCGCAGCGCCCTTGCGGAGGACGGCTCACTGCTCGGAATGGAGATCGATACGATCATCGACGCCGGTGCCTACGAGAGCTCCTCGATGGTCGTTCTCCAGCGTGCGCTCTTCACGGGCACCGGCGTCTATGACATCCCCAATGTGCATGCGCACGGGCGCGCGGTGGCCACCAATACCGTGCCCGCCGATGCTTTCCGCGGCTTCGGTGCGCCGCAGGGGCTTTTCGCCATCGAGATGCACATGAGCCGGATCGCCCGCGAATACGGCATCGATGAAGACGAGTATCGCCGCCGATATTTTCTCGAGCAGGGAAGCCGGACGATCACCAACGGCCGCATTCACGAAGAGGTCAAGCTTGCCGAGCTTATCAACGAGGTCAAAGCAATCTCCGACTATGACTCGCGACGGGCCCGCTGTACGCCCGGAAGCGGCCGGGGTATAGCGATGTCCTTCGTACAGCACGGAAGCGGGTTCACCGGAAGCGGTGAGCGGGACATTATCAAGGCCAAGGTGCTGCTGCGAAAGACCGCAGAAGGTCGGGTGGAGATTCACGCCTCCTGTGTCGAGATCGGGCAGGGCGTGGACACGACGCACCGCAAGGTGGTGGCCGACATCCTCGAGATTCCCTATACCGATGTGATCCTGATAAACACAGACACCGATCTCACGCCGAACTCGGGGCCCACCTGTGCCTCGCGTTCGGCATCGGTGGTCGGGTTTCTCATTGAACAGGCGGCGCTGGACCTCAAGCCCCGCCTCGACGAAGACGGTCCGGTGGAGGTCATGCGGGAGTACACCCAGCCCGAGGAAATCGTCTGGGACGCGGAGACATTTCAGGGGGATGCCTATCCTGCCTATAGCTGGGGTGTGAACTGCGTGGAAGTGGAAGTCGATCCGGTCACCTACGAGGTGACAACCACCGGCATCTGGGCGGCCTACGACATCGGCCGTGCGCTCGACGAGCTCGTGGTCAAGGGACAGATCGATGGCGGCATGATTCAGGGGCTCGGCTACGGCCATATCGAGAAGATGGAAAGCCGCGATGGAGCCTTTCTCCAAACCACCATGGCCGACTACGCGATACCGACCGCCCTCGATTATCCCTCGGTGGAGAGCAGGCTCGTAGATAATCCCTTTCCCTACGGGCCGTCGGGTGCGAAAGGTGCGGGTGAGGTTGTCTTCGACGGCGCGGCCCCGGCCTTTGCCCTCGCGGTGCAGCGGGCCCTGGATCTGCCGGTGCGTCGCATTCCCGTCACCCCCGAGTATCTGATGGAGGTACGATCCCATGCACGAGACTTCGTTCACACTCAACGGTAAACGCGTAACTACGGCTGCCCATCCCCTGGCCCGGCTGCTCGATGTCCTTCGCGAGGAGTTCGGCATGACCGGCGTCAAGGAGGGCTGCGGCGAAGGAGAGTGCGGAGCATGCTCGGTGCTCAAGGACGGCCGTATGGTCAATTCCTGTATACTCTCGGTCGGCATGATCGAGGGCTGCTCGATCGAGACCCCCGAAGGCATCTCCGAGACCGACGAGGGAGCGCTCATCTCCGACGGATACGCGGAGGCCGGCGCCGTGCAGTGCGGCTTCTGTATGACCGGCATGCTCGTCGCAACCGAGGCTCTCCTTCGCGAGAACCCGGATCCGGACGAGTGGACCATCCGCACGGCGATCTCCGGCAACCTTTGCCGGTGCACGGGCTACGCGCTCATCGTAGACGGGGTTCGGCGCGCCGCGCGGAAACGGTCCGCGCTGAAGGGTCCGGTGCCGGATCGCGCAGTACGGACGGGAGGCGCGACATGACGAGTTCCGCGCCCGACTTTCATAGCCCGCGGACTCTGGAGGAAGCGCTCGAGATTCGCGCCCGTACAGGCGCGATCCCGCTTGCCGGCGGCACCGACCTCCTGGTGCGCCGGCGTAGCTGGACCGGCACCCTTCCCGATATTCACGATCCGGTTGTCTTTATCGGTGCGCTCCCAGCCCTTGCAGGCGTCGAGACGATCGACGTCGGCGGCCGAGCAACGCTGCGGGTTGGTGCCGCCGTCACCTACGCCGACCTTCTGACCGACGCCCGCGTGCCGCAGCTTCTCAAGAGCTCGATTGTCGAGCTCGCCGCGCCGGGGTTGCGAAACGTGGCGACGCTTGCCGGAAACATCTGCAACGCCTCGCCTGCCGCCGACGCGGTGTGCGCGCTGTATGCCCTCGATGCCTCGGTGGAGCTCGCCTCAACGGACGGCTCGCGGACCGTGCCGATCGAAGAGTTCATAACCGGACCCGGCCGTACAACGCTGCGCTCCGATGAGCTCGTTGTCGCCGTAGACATTCCCCTTATCGAAGGCAATCGCGTGCTATACCACAAAGTCGGCACCCGCCGGGCAAACGCGTTGTCCAAGCTTTCGATCTGCGCGCACGCAACGGTGGAGGACGATACCGTCGCCGCGCTCGGCATCGCCCTCGGCGCAGTCGCACCTACCGTGGTTCGGGTGCGCGACGCCGAGGAGATGATCCTGTTCACGTCGGTGACGGGCATTCAACGGCGGCTCGATGCCGTCATCGACGCCTACCGGCCGTTCGTTACGCCGATCTCGGATCAGCGCTCCACGGCGGAGTATCGGCGGGAGGTGGCGCTCGGGCTGGTGAGACGGTTTCTCGGCGAGCGGTTGGCCTCCCCGGAGGCGGCGCCGAGGCCGGCGTAGCGGGTAGCCGCCGGTCGCCCGCCGAGGGCATCAACCGAGAAAGGAAGGCCGACTCATGAGAAAGCAGACGGAGCTTCTCGGAAGCAGGACGAGCGTCGAGGCGCGCTACGCGCTTCTTCCTCTCGAAGGGGTGCCGCTCTCGCGGTTGCCCGAGTGGCCCGGTGCCGAGGTACAGGTGCTGGCCGCTCCGGCGCTCGGCGCACAGTTCGCCGAGTACCGCATCACTATGCCTCCCGATACCGAGGGCAAACACGCGGGCGACGGGGAGATTGAGCACTTTCTGTTCATACTCGAGGGGACCGTCGACGTGAGTATCGGGCCGGGAGGGCACCGGCTTTCCACCGGCGGATACGCGCTCATCCCGCCGAGCACGGACTACACGGTGCGGTCGTCGGAGGGCGCCACTCTCCTCCTGCTTCGAAAGCGCTACGAGCGCCTGTCCGCCGGCACGGAGTTCGAACCGGTCGTCGGCGCCGAGCAGGAGGTCGGAGGGCGGATCTACATGGGCGACGAGGGTGCGCTTCTGCAGACCCTCATCCCCGACGACCTCTCCTACGACCTCGCGGTGAACATCTTCACCTTCGAGAGCGGCCACAGCCTCCCGGTGACTGAAACCCACGTGATGGAGCACGGGCTCTACGTGCTCGGCGGCAAGGGCCTGTACTACCTCGGCGATACCTGGATGGAGGTTGCCGAGAGCGACTTCATCTGGATGGGCCCCTTCTGCCCGCAGAGCTACTACGCTACGGGACCCGAACCCACGCGCTACATCTACTACAAGAATGTGAACCGGGAAATCCCCCTCTGAGACGCTGAAAGGAGCATGTCATGAACGAGAAAATCTACCGCGACGATGATGTGGACGAGTCCATTCTCGACGGCAAGACGATAGCGGTCATCGGATACGGCATACAGGGGAAAGCGCAGGCGATGAACGCCCGAGACTCCGGCTGCACGGTTATCGTGGGCACTCGCCCCGCCTCGCGCAGCCGTTCCCGTCAAGAGGCGGAGGCGGACGGCTTCGAGGTCTTCGACTACGCGGACGCGGTGATCAGGGGCGACGTCCTCCTCATCGAGCTTGCCGATCCCGCCCAGCCGCCGGTCTACACCGCCGACATCGAGCCGAATCTCCGCTCGGGACAGACCCTCATCTTCTGTCACGGTTTCAACGTGCTCTACGGTGCGATAAAGCCGCCCGAGAACGTGAATACCGCACTCTTCGTACCGAATGCGCCGGGCGCCTTCGTGCGCGAGAAATATCAAAACGGCGAGGGTATCTACGGCTGTGTGAGCGTCGACCACGATGCCACAGGTGATGCGCGGGAGATCGCGCTCGCGGTCTCCAAGGTCGTCGGATCCACGCGCGCGGGAGTGGTAGAGCTCACCTTCCAGCAGGAAACCGAGGGCGACAATTTCGAGGAGCAGATTCTCTACGGCGGCGTGATCCATCTCATGCGGCTGTGCTTCCGGACAATGGTGGACAACGGCTACCCGGCGAGTTTCGCCTATGCCAAGTCAATCCGCTCGCTCAGAAGTGTCATCGACGTCATGGATGAGCACGGGATCGAAGACTATCTGACCCGACGCTCGAGCCGCACCTGTGAGTTTGCCGTGCGTACCCGCGGCCCCCGGGTCATACATGACGAGGAGGTCAGGAAGATCTTCTCCGAAACCGAGCAGGGGATCTTTGCCCGTGACTGGATGCAGGAGTGGCAGCTCGGCATGCCGCAGATCAACCGGCTTCGTAGGGCGCAGGCCGACTCCACGATGGAGCAGACAGGCCGGGAGTGGCGGGACGAGTTCGGCGTATGAGCGAGGGCCACATCAGCGCCGAGCGTATCGCGGCCGACATCGAGACCATTGCCGGATTCTCCGAGAGCCCTCCGGAGATCGGCTATAGCCGCCCCACCTTCACGCCCGCCTGGCGTGCGGCGCGCGACTACGTGATCGGGCAGGCCGAGAAGGCCGGCTGTGAGCACGTCATTGACGCCGCGGGAAACGTCCACATACGCCACCGCTCGGTGGGCTGGGAGCGGCCCGTCTGGCTTTCGGGCTCTCATGTCGACTCGGTGCCCACCGGCGGCAAGTACGACGGGGTGATGGGCGTGGTCATCCCCCTCGAGATCATGCGGGTGCGGCCGGAGGTGCCGCTGGAGCTCGTCGTGTTCTGCGAGGAGGAGGGGACGACGTTCAACCTCGGGATGATCGGAAGCCGCGCGTGGACCGGCGTGCTGGACGTGGATACACTCGAGCGCCTCACCAACCGGGACGGGCAGACCGTGGTCGAGGCCGGCGCCCCGCACGGCCTCGATGCCGGGCGGCTACGGGCGGCCGCCGTTTCCGCCGCCTCCGGGGATGACGTGCCCTGGACCGACCGAATCGACCCGCGCCGCTACATCGGGCTGGTGGAGGTGCACGCCGAGCAGGGAGTAAGCCTCTGCAACGCGGGTGTGCCGCTCGCGGCAGTGGACCGCATACACGGCCGGCGGCAGTTCGAGGTCACGATTACCGGCAATGCCAACCACGCCGGCTCGACCGGCATGCATGGCAGGCACGACGCGCTCGCCGGGGCGGCGGAGATGGTGTGCGCCGTTGAGACCCTCGGGTTCGAACTTGACACTGAGCTTCCGTACTCGGTCTGTACGGTCGGCAGGCTGACTGTCGCACCCGGTGCGGCGAACGTCATACCCGGCGAGGTTGAGTTCTCGGTGGATATGCGCGGACAGCAGGAAGAGCTCCTCGAGCGCGCCGAGGCCGCGATGCGTGAGGCAATCGATGAGATTGCGCTCCGGCGGGAGCTTCAGAGACACGTGGAGCGAAGTGAGTGGATCCCGCCGTCTCCCCTGTCCGCTGAGATCGGGCGTGCGCTTCAGGCCGCAGCCGGCGACCTGGGTCTCGACCTGCCGGTTCGTCCGAGCGGCGCGCTTCACGACGCCGCCGTTGTCGCGGCGCATGTGCCGACGGCGATGATCTTTGTGGCAAGCCGCGACGGCGTCAGCCACAATCCCGCGGAGTTCAGCTCGCCTGAGGACATCGCGCAGGCGGCAGCCGTGCTCCTTCGGATGATCGAGTCGCATCCGACCGCCCTGTCGGGCGGGGTGATTACCCTCTCGGCGTTGAATGACATGCCTCACGAGCAGGCGTTCTCCTACTGCCGTGGCTTCTTCGAGGATTCTCCGTGGATCGTGGAGCAGGCCCTTCGCGAGCGTCCCTTCGCCTCGCTCGAGGCCTTTCACGCAGCCTGCCTGCGGGTCATCGACGAGGCCGGTGCCGACAAGCAGCTTGCCCTCATTCGTTCCCATCCGGATCTCGTCGGACGCCTCGCGACGGAAGGGCGGCTCGGCGCTGAGTCCACGGGCGAGCAGGCCGCCGCCGGTCTTTCCGAGCTCACACCCGCGGAAGCGGAGACCTTCGACCGGTACAATGCCGCCTATCACGAGCGGTTCGGATTCCCTTTCGTCATATGCGCCCGCAAGAACAGGAAGGAAGCGATCCTCGAGGCGTTTCCGGCGCGCCTGCAAAACGACCGCGAGCGCGAAATCGTCACCGCGCTCGAGGAGATCGGAGAGATCGCATGGCTGCGTATGGCCGATGCGATCAGAGGAGTATGAATGGCTGAGCTCAGGCAAAACTCTTACGGCAAGCAACGTGTCAGACTCACGCGAATCGCGCGAGAGGAGCCGGCCGCCGGGTCGGAGCCGCCGGTACACCGCGTCTATGAGTACACCGTCGAGATCATGCTCCACGGGGCCTTCGACCGGGTCTATACCCACGCCGATAACGCCGCATGCGTTCCCACCGATACCATGAAGAACACCGTCTACGCGGTCGCCCGAACAAGCCGGTTCAACTCGCCGGAACAGTTCGCCGACGTTCTCTCGGCACGCTTCATCGATCGCTTCGAGCAGGTCGAGGCGGTGGAGGTCGAGGTCGAAGCCCAGCGCTGGCGTCGCATCGAAGTGGACGGGGTTCCTCACCCCCATGCCTTCGAGAAGGAGCACGGCACGCGAACCGCGCGGATCTCGCGACGCGGGGCCGATACCGCCTCCTCCGAGATCACGCTGTCGGGAGGTATCCGCGGCATGGAGATGTTCAAGAGCACGGGCTCCGGGTTTACCGGCTTCTACCACGACGAGTACACGAGCCTGACCGAGACCACCGATCGCATCCTCGCAACCACGGTCGACGCCGACTGGCGGTACGTCGCGGGTGTGGATATCGCCGGCACCGACTTTGATCCCGTCTGGGATACGATCCATCGGACGCTTGGCCGTGTGTTCTCCGAGCATGACAGCCCGAGCCTGCAGGCCACCCTCTGGGCGATGGGGACCGCCGTGCTCGACGGCGTGAGCCTTGTGGACTCCATCAGCTTTTCGATGCCCAACCAGCATCACATCCGCTTTGAGATGAGCGCGTTCGGCCTGGATAATCCGAACGAGATCTTCTACGGGACCGATTCACCGTACGGCATTATCACCGGAACGGTGGGCCGGGAGGAGGCGAGATGAGCGCGAAGCTGAGCACCCATGTGCTCGATACCGCCGCCGGTCGACCCGCGGCCGACGTCTCGATCGAGGTGTGGCGGAAATCGGGCACGGAGTGGGAACTTGTTGCAACGGCGCAGACCAACGCGGACGGGCGCACCGACTCCCCGCTGCTGTCCGGAGAGGAAGTGCGGGCCGGCGAATACCGGCTGGTCTTCGACGTTGGCTCCTATTTTCGCGCCCAGGGACATCCGGACGCCGGCGCCTTTCTCACCGAGGTCCCCCTTGCCTTTCGGATTCCGGACGCGGGTGGCGGCTATCACGTACCCCTTCTCGTCTCCCCCTGGTCCTACACCACGTATCGCGGGAGTTGATCCATGGCCTATGATCTGTTGATCCGCGGCGGAACGGTCGTGCGGCCCGAGGGTTCTTCGATAGCGGATATCGCAGTTGAGGACGGGCGCGTCGTCGAGGTGGCCGCGGAGATTGCAGGCGGCAGTGGGCCGGAGACGCGAGAGCTCGACGCCCGCGGGCTGCACGTGTTTCCGGGCGTCGTCGATGCCCACGTGCACTTCAACGACCCCGGCCGCGACCATTGGGAAGGTGCGGCCACCGGTTCCGCGGCGCTTGCCGCAGGCGGCGGGACCGTCTTCATCGACATGCCCCTCAACTCCTCGCCGCCGACCCTCGACGCAGCGTCCTTCGACGCCAAGCGCGCCGCCTGCGAGGGCCGCGCTCACACCGATTTTGCGCTCTACGGCGGCCTCACACCCGTCAATCTGGATTCCATGGAAGAGCTCGCCGAGCGGGGCGTTGCCGGCTACAAGGCCTTCATGTGCCCGAGCGGGATCGACGACTTCCAGTGGGCCGACGACGTGACCCTGTACCGGGGTATGGAAATCGCGGCGAAGGTCGGCCTGCCGGTGCTCCTGCACGCCGAAAGTGCGCCGATCCTCGCGGCGGTGGCGGCCGCCGAGGTGAGCCCGGGTGCCGCGGCGGATGCCGGCGGCACCGCGGTCGCCGTTCGGCGCTTCCTCAATT
>CAZWNS010000057.1:0-17856 GCA_964635245.1 uncultured Spirochaetaceae bacterium | reverse complement strand
AGGGCCTTCCGCGCTCCATCATCGAGGCCCTGCGGGCCGGGCTCCCGGTCGTGGCGACCGAGCTTGCCGGGATCCCCGAGCTCGTGACCCACGACGACAACGGATACCTCGTTGAGCGTGGGGATGTCGGTGAGCTTGCCGAGATGCTCGGGCGGCTCGTGGCCGACCCCGAGCTCCGCGCGCGGATGGGCGCGCGCTCGCGCGAGCGTTACGAGGCTCAGTTCACCTTCGAGCGCATGTACCGCCGGACGGTAGGGGTGTATGAACGCGTGCTCGCGGCAACTTGATATGCAAGCGTTTTGCAACCACATTGCACCCAGGGCGATATTGCGATGGCAACGCTGCATCCCCTGTCCGGGATTTTCCTGACGACGTTTACGCAAAACTGCGCGCGCTCGCCGCTGCCGACCGTCTCGAAACTATTTGATAGTATGGGCACTGCGTTAGCATCTTTGAACACGTAGCACGCAAACCGAAGGAGAACCCATGGCCAAGCGCATCACCGTGATCGGAACAGGATACGTCGGACTCGTCTCGAGCGTCGGGCTCGCCGACTTCGGGAACTACGTCACCGGAGTCGATATCAGCGAGTCGGTAGTCAAACAACTCAACGAGGGGAAGCCCCACATCTACGAGCACGGGCTCGCCGAGTACCTCGCCCGAAACGTGGAAGGGGAGCGCCTGTCCTTCTCCACCGACGTTGCCGGGGCAATCCGGGACGCCGAGATCGTCTTTCTCGCGGTCGGGACGCCGTCGACCGCCTCGGGCGGGGCGGACCTCAGCCAGATCGAGTCCGCCCTCGATACCATCGCGGAGAACCTCAACGGCTTCAAGGTGATCGTCACCAAGTCCACCGTGCCGGTGGGAACGAACCGCTGGATCGGCGAGCAGCTCCGCGAGAAGACCGGCGGTGACAACTTCGCCGTCGTTTCGAATCCGGAGTTCCTGCGCGAGGGCAAGGCGGTGCAGGACTTCTTTCATCCCGACCGCATCGTCATCGGCTACGAGCGCCCCGAGGCGCGCGAGTACATGGAGGACGTCTACCGCGCCCTCTACCTCATCCAGACGCCCATCGTGTGGTGTAACCTCGAGACCGCCGAGCTCATCAAGTACGCCTCCAATGCGTTCCTGGCGACGAAGATCACCTTCATCAACCAGATGGCGCACCTCGCCGAGGCGGCAAAGGCCGATATCCATGAGATCGCCAGGAGCATGGGCATGGACGGGCGCATCAGCCCCAAGTTCCTCCACCCCGGCCCCGGATACGGCGGCAGCTGCTTTCCCAAGGACACCAAGGCGATCGCAGCGACGGGTGATGAGCTCGGCGTCGACATGAGCCTCATCAAGGAGGTGATCCGAGCCAACGAGAAGCAGAAGCTCTGGATCGCCGACAAGCTCGCCTTCCTCACCGGTGGTCTTCCCGGCGCCGTGGTCGCGGTGCTCGGCCTCGCCTTCAAGGCGGAGACCGACGACATCCGCGAGTCGCCGTCCATCGCCATCGTCGAGCGCCTCCTCGAAGGAGGAGCGACCGTGCAGGTCCACGATCCCAAGGCGATGGAGAACTTCCGGGAGGTCTTCGGCGACCGCGTCAGCTATCTCGACAGCGAGTTCGAGGCGGTCACCGGCGCCCACGCGACGGTCATTCTCACCGAGTGGAACGAGTACCGAAACCTCGACCTCGAGCGCACGAAGAAGCTCATGGTCGGAAACATCATCCTCGACGCGAGGAACGTGCTCGAGCCCGAGCGCGTGAAGGCGCTGGGGTTCATTTACTCGGGAGTGGGGCGCTAGCGCCCGGTCGTTCAGCGAAACGGTCGCTCACCGACACGGCCCGCTCACCGAAACGGGTCTCGAATCACCAGACCCTCGACCTCCTGCCCGTGCTGGAGATCCTCGGTAAGCAGCTCCCGGCAGCCGGCGAGGAGCGCGGCGGCGACGATCAGGGAATCGTAGAACGAGAAACCGGTGGTCGCGTGCACGCCGATCGCGCGATCGTAGAGCTCTGCAGAGGGCCACACGCGACACATCGGGAGCAGAACCGTGTGAGCGTAACGCCGCGCGTCCGCCGGCGAAAGGGGTGTGTGGAAGCGCGTGAGCGCGACATTCAGGAACTCCTGAACAACCTGAGACGAGATAACCGAATTGCCGTCCCTCGCGACCGCGTTTCGGACAATCTCCCGGGCCCTCGCGCGTCTTTGAGGAGCGGTCTGGTCGAACGCGTACACGAACACGTTCGTGTCGATGAAGCTATCGGGCATTCAGCTCGTCCCGACTAAAGCGTCGGCCGGCGTTGGCGTAGTCGAGCTCCCGGCTGAGCGTGTCGAACTCCTCGACACGGTTGGTGTCTTCCACATATTCCCTCAGCCACTCCCGAAAGAGAGAGTTCAGGTTGGTATTCTCTTTCTCCGCCTTCTCTCTGGCACGCTCTATGACCTGATCGTCGCCACTGAATGTTATGTTCTTCATCTTGCGTCACCCGTGAATAGTGTACACGAAACTCGTGTAACCGGCAAGCCTGTCTCCCGCCCTCCTTTCCCCCTCTCCCCCGAAACAGTATGTTCCCCCCGTGACTGACTACGACCTCATCGTCGTCGGCGCCGGACCGGCCGGCTCCACGGCCGCCCGTGCCGCCGCCGAGGGCGGTCTGCGCGTCGCGATCCTCGAGCGCGCCGCCTTCCCCCGCGAGAAGCTCTGCGGCGGGTTCGTCTCCGCGAAGGCGCTCGACGCCATCGGGCTTCGGATTCCGGAGCGCGTGGTGGAGCGGCGGATCACCGCCGTCGAGATCCGCGACGGCGGCGTGCGCGCGCGCTCCGGCGCGTCGGGTGAGGCGGCTCTCGGTATAACCGTGCGTCGGGCGGCTTTCGATGCCTTTCTCCTCGAGGAGGCCCGGGCGGCCGGGGTGGAGGTGTTTCAGCCCGCGCACGTGCGTCGCATTGATGCGGGCGGAGGCGGGCTTCGGCCCGTGGTTGAAATTGCGGGGGCCGGCGCCTCCACGGACGGGAGCCCCGCGGGCGCGAATGCGGGCCCCACCGGCGCGCGTACCGGTGACGGCGACGGTGGTGCCGCCGGCCCGGCCCTGCGCCGGCTGACAGCGCGCGCGGTGATAGACGCCCGCGGTGTGGAAAGCCTCGTCGGGCGGCGGGGGCCGCTGTGGCGCTTCCGCCGCTACTCCCTGGGCTTCGCCTACGGCGCGATCGTGCCGACCGCATTCCCCGGCCCGCCCGCGACTCCGCGGGGCGCCACCGCGCCTCCTGCGTCCCAGCCCCTCATCCTCGACCAGTCGCCGGTACGCGCAGGCTTCGCCTGGGCCTTTCCGTTCGACGGTGCGATGAACGTCGGGGTGGGTGCCTGGACACCGGCACGGCGCGCGCTGCGGGCGAGCTACGAGCGTTACCTCGAGGAGCTCATCGCGGCGGGCTATGTGACCGGGGAGCTCGAGGCCGAGGCGCGCCGCGTACGCCCGCGGGCTGCGCTCCTGCCGCCGGGCGGCCCGCCGTATCGCCTTGCGCACGGCGCTGTGCTCTACGTCGGTGACGCGGCGGGGATGATCGATCCCTTCGGCGGCGAGGGGATCTACGGGGCGGTGCAGAGCGGACGGCTCGCCGCGGAGGCCGCCCTGGCGGCCTGCAACACCGCGCGGCGGCCGGCGGCCGGTTTCCGCACGTCGCGGTGCCTCGCGCGCAGCTATCGCCGACGGGTGCGGCGCGAGCTCACGTGGGAGCTCAGGTTCGCGCTCGCGCAGGCCGGGCTCGCGTGGCTTCGCTCATGGTTGCGGCCGCGGAAGGCGGCGCTCGGGCGGACGGCCGCGCTCGTAACCGATGTGATGCAGAGCCCGCGCGCGTACCGGGATCGGATCGGCATGCCGCGGCCGCGACGGGGTGGCCGGGCTGCGAGCGGGTAAGCGCGGCCCGGCCGAGTGACGGCACCGCGACCGGGTAGCCGGCCGCGCGGCGCGGGAGGCGGGCCACCGATTGCGTAGCGGGCCCCCGACTGGGTATCCCGTCCGCACCGGCCGGTCGCTTGCCCGTCCGCGCCGGAGGCTCGCCGGCATCCTCCACATCGCCTACCCCGACCAGTCCTCCACCCGAAGCCCCGGTATGCCGTCGAAGTCCCGCGCGTTTAGAGTTGCCACGACGCACCCATGCTGCAGTGCGATCGCAGCGATACAAAGGTCGACTACGGGCCGCGTCTGGCCGTTGCCCGCCGCATGTGCCTGGAGCTCCGCGTAGCGGGCAGCCTCGGCAGGCGTGAAGTCGAGGACCGGGAGACGGCCGCTCAGAACTGCCTGATACAGAGCCGTAAGGCGCTCACTTCCCGCGAGGCGCAGGCCCTGAAGCACCTCCATCTCGCAGAACACCGACACGCAGCAGGAAAGGTCACCGGCGGCCCGCCAGCGATCGACCACGCCCGGCACCGGCTTCCGTTTCAGCGGTTGGCTGTAGACGGAGGTGTCGAGGAGATATCTCACGCGTCGTCCTCGTCGAAGGGGTTGCCGATGTGTTCGGGGGGCCGATCCACTTCGGGCAGGTCTTCGTGAACGCCGTACTTCGCTTCATAGCGTTCGCGGGCTTCCCACACCGGGGAATCACCGGCGGACTCGCGGGAGAGTGGATCGATCCTCACCAGCGGTTCGCCCCGCCGGGTCACGAGGACGCTCTCGCCGGTCTGTGCCACTTCTTCGCAGACCTGAGAAAGCCTTGTCTTTATTTCGAATATTCCGAGTGTCTTCACCGTGATATCATACTAGACAACTAGTCTATTTGCAAGACCTGTTCCCGGCCGCTTTTGTGGTTGTGCCTGAAGCTTCCACGCCTGCCGGCCGCACCGCGCGGACTTCGCCCACACCGTCCACCAATCACTTGACCCCCGCCCGCCGAGGTCGTAGCTTACTCCTCGTTATGGCCGACAAGCAGCTTCCCTTCTCCCGAGACTTCATAGAGCAGGTGGCGCGGGACTACCCCACGCCGTTTCACATCTACGACGAGGCGGCGATTCGAAAGAACGCGCGCGCGCTCAACGATGCCTTTGCCTGGGTGCCGGACATCGACGGAAAGCCGGGCGGCTTTCGCAATTTCTTCGCGGTCAAGGCGCTTCCCAATCCCCACGTGATGCGCCTTCTCTGGGAAGAGGGCATGGGCTTCGACTGCAGCTCGGGAACCGAGCTCGTGCTCACCGAGAAGCTCGGCGTGCGCGGTGAGAGCATCATGTTCACCTCCAACGACACGCCGGCGGAGGAGTTCGCCAAGGCGGTGGAGCTCGGTGGGGTGATCAACCTCGACGACATCTCCCACATTCCCTACCTGGAGAAACATGTGGGCATCCCTGAGCTCATCTCGATGCGCTACAACCCGGGTCCCCTCAAGGAGGGAAACGTCATCATCGGCCGGCCCGAGGAGGCAAAGTACGGGTTTACCCGCGAGCAGATCATCGACGGCTACCGACAGGCGCGTGATCTCGGCGCGAAGCGCTTCGCCCTCCACACGATGGTCGCCTCGAACGAGCTCAACGACGATTACTTCATCGAGACGGCGCAGATGCTCTTCGACCTCGTGGTGGAGATCAACGAGAAACTCGGCATCAGGATCGAGTTCGTGAACATGGGCGGCGGGATCGGCATCCCCTACCGGCCGGAGGACGAGGCGGTCGACTATGAGTACGTCTCGCGGGGCGTGAAGAAAGCCTACGAGAACACAATCGAGGCAAAAGGTCTGCATCCCCTTCGCATCGTCATGGAGAACGGGCGCTGCATCACCGGGCCCTACGGCTGGCTGGTGTCACGCGTCCGCCACATGAAGGACACCTACAAGCAGTACGTCGGGCTCGAGGCGACGATGGCCGACCTCATGCGACCGGGGATGTACGGCGCCTATCACCACATCACGGTGCTCGGCAAAGAGAACGAGCCTGCCACGGAAACCTATGACGTCACCGGCAGTCTCTGCGAGAACAACGACAAGTTTGCGATCGACAGAAAACTCCCGCCGATCGAGGTGGGCGATCTCGTGGCGATTCACGAGACGGGCGCACACGGCTACTCGATGGGCTTCAACTACAACGGGAAGCTGCGTCATGCGGAGTTGCTTCTCAAGCCCGACGGTAGCGTGCAGCAGATCCGCCGCGCGGAAACGGTCGACGACGTCCTGCAGACGATCGAGTTCGATGCACTGCAGCCGGTCAGTTGACGCGGTGTACCCGCGGCGACCAGCGGGTTTCGAGCAGGCGGGTGAACTGGCTGCCGACGAGGCTCTCGGCCTCGTCGCGGCCGAAGCAACCGAGAACCTGGTGGCGAAAGCTGTCGTTTCGCACCATGGCGGCAACGGTGGATAGTACCTGCAGGTATTCGGTTTGCTGGGCGGGATGGTTGGCAATGACGAAGATCAGGTGAACCGGGTGGCCGTCGTACGCGTCGAAGGGGATGCCGTCCGGGGAAATCCCGAGGGCGATGCGCAGCTCGGAGACCATCTCGGTGCGGCCGTGGGCGACCGCTACGCCGTGTCCGAGACCGGTGGACTGCAGATGCTCACGCTCTATCACCGCGTCGGCGAACGCGTCGAGATCGAGCCCTTCTACCCGCGCGAACGTCGGAGCGTTGAATACGATTTCCCGTATGGCATTGAACTTGTCGCCGCTTCGGAGGTTCCAGATGACGTCTCCGCCGCTGAAGTACTGCCGGTCTCCGATCATCACGCATAGTAATAACGTGCTTTCGTTTTTGAGTCAAGATTTCCGTCCAATGTTGTGGATTGTCGTGAGATTTCCGGGGCGGTTTGGCGAATCCGGCCCCCGATAGTATATTGAGGCAGGCGGGGACGCTCGCCGTTTGAAACCCACCGGGGTTTTGCGTACTATACTCTTTAGTTAGGTGGAGCTGATGTTGGTTGAAGCGGAAATTTGGACTGTTGCGCGCACCGATAAGGGCAACGCCGTCCTGGTCAAACCGCTCGGCTCCGAACGTGCCGTTCCGATCTTCATCGGTCAGCTCGAGGCTCAGTCGATCCTGATCGGGCTGGGAAACGTGCCGATGCCGCGACCGCTCACGCATGACCTGTTCATCTCGGTCATGGAAAAGATCAGCGTGACGGTGGAGCGCGTCGAGGTCACCGACCTCAAGGACGGCACGTTCTACGCGCGCATCCTGCTCAAGCAGGGTATGAAAAAGCTCAGCATCGACTCCCGTCCCTCGGACGCGCTGGGAATCGCCGCGCGATTGCGGTGTCCCCTGTTCATCTCCGAGGCCATCGTCGACGAGGCGGGCGTCGCGATAAATCTCATCACCGAGGAAGACACCGAGACCGAGGTGCCCACCGAAAAAGAGCTCGAGCGCGACCGGCTCGAGGAAGAGCTTCAGAAGGCCATCGATGAGGAGAACTACGAGGAAGCGGCACGTATCCGAGATCGCATGAAGGAGCTCTGAGGCGGCCCGGATTCACCCCGCCGAGTCGGTCTGAAGCGCTCGCACCACCGAGCGCGCCGCCTCGGTGAAGCTCCGCAATTGCCCCCGCGCAAGGGGATGATGCGAATACAGCGCCTGCTCGGCGGTGTGCACCACCGTCCCGAGGGCACCGGTAAGCGCAGGGTGGTCCTGCTGCAACGTTCGGGAGTACTCCCGGGCCGTTTGAAACGGCTCGAAGGGCACTCCCTTTTTTTTGCCCTCTTCCGCGATCTCGTCCAGCTTGCGAAGGATCACGTGCCGCTGTCGCCGGAGGTGCAGGGCCCTCGCGTACGTCGGGGCGGTTCGGCCCGTCGTCGCCTCGGAGTCTCCGGAGCCGTCGCGGCTTCTCCCGGCCACCTCCCGACGCCCGCGACCCCCTGCCACACCGTGGAGGAGGCTGCGGGCAAGACGGGAGAGGGTGTGCAGCACCAGGGCCGCCAGAGACAGAATCCCGAGAAGATACTCGAGAAGGCGACGAGCGGGCCGCGCCTCCCGCACCTGCCTGCGAAAGTGCCGCGAGAACACGGGCCACACGACGAAGGCCGCCACCGCCGCGGCGCCGACGGCCAGCGCGACGGTGCGGAACACCCGCGAAAAGGTATCCCAGAACCGCGACGCCGCGACCATTCGCGGCGACAGAGGATAGTCTCCGAGAACACCCTCGGCGGGGTTCATGGTAAAGCGGCGGGGGTCGGGCAGGTCGGCCTCGGGCAGCGACGAAAACCAGGCGCGGAGGGCCTCGAACCACCCCGGTACCGCCGCCGGCGAGAGGGGTGAGGCGTTGCGCGCGAAGGGGAGGGAGAGGGCGAGGGCGCCGAGCACCACGATGCCCGCGGCGGTGGCGAGTCGGCGCAGGTAGCGGTTCGGCACGCGGATCCCCTCTCCGTAGACGGCGAACTCCTCGCAGAACGCGTGGACCACCGCCGCGGCGAGCAGAGATAGGGGTGCGTAGAGCGTCATAAGCGCGAAAGAGCGGACGGAGAGGTTCTGCTCGGAGGCCCACACGATGGCGCTCCCGACGAGAAGCAGGAGAAAGCCGGTTGCGGCGGTGGTACCGGTCTCCCGCAGGCGAAGGAGAATGTCGGTTGCAAACCCCCGGGTTTCGCGCATGGTGTGACGAAGCTCGCGGCCGACGCGCCCCCGCACGCTCCTCAGGAAGTCCTCCCGCGGGCGAAACGCCTGGTGACGCCGGTGGACGGCAAACCACACAGCGGCGACGAGCACCACCCGGGCGACGAGAACGAGCCGGGGCCTGAGGATTCGGACGTCGATTCCCGCGCCGCCGCCCGCGCCGCCCGCCGCGCCGCCGGCCCCGCCCCCGCCCGCGAGGGCGAAGACCACGTAGGACACCCCGGCAACGAGCAGAAACTCCCGCAGCCGCGCCTCCCATCCCCCGCGATGAGCAACGACGAGGTTTCCTACCACGATCTCGACAATGCCCGCGGCGACCACCGCTCCCGCGAACAGCGCCGAGAGCACGTCGCGGCCGAGCAGATCATCCAGAAGCGAGGCGGCCGCGAGCACCCCGACGACCGGGGGTAGCAGCGCCAGCACGGGATGGATGACCTCGCGGTAGACGGCCTCATGCCGGAGGGTCGCCATCGTCCGCTCCGTAGAGTCGCACCGTGTGCACCGGGAAACCGTAGCGCCCTCCGGGTTCCTGCCGCGCCCCGCGGCCGGCCCCGGGCCGGCCGTAGTTCCTGCGGGTGAGCTCCTCCACGTAGTAGAGCTCCACGTTCGAGACCGGGACGCCGGAGGCGATGAGGCCGTCGAGGTCCTCCTCGGCGAGGACGGGGCCGACGTAGAAGAGTCGCTCCGAGCGGCTCCGGGTGGCGGCCGCGGCGATCCTGTCGCGGGCCGGCGGCGCGGGCTGCGAGTCGGGGTGCTCGTGGCGGGGCTCGGCCCGGGCGAGGAGCTCGAGCGCGGAGAGTGCGACCATCTCGCCGGTGCCTCGGACCTCCTCGTAGTCGAGATCCCCGAGATCGGCGTCGGCGAGGAGCCGAAAGCTTCGCCGGTCGCGTACCGCAGCCATCACGAGGGAGGCTGCGGTCTCGACGCAGCGCTCGACGGCAAGCATCATGTGTCGGTCGGCGAAGTCGGCTGCCCGCAGATTGAGGAAGATACAGACCGGGGCCTCGATCGTCGGGATGAACTCGCGCGTCTTGAGGCTTCCGTGGCGGGCGGTCGCCTTCCAGCCGATATGGCGGGGGTCGTCGCCGGCGACGTACTCGCGAAGATTCCGGTAATGGGTGATGTCCGCAGCGAGCGGCGTTTCGACCGGCACGCCGCCCACGGGCACGCCGAGCTTTCTCGGAAGCGCCACGTGCCGGTGGCGGGGATACACGATGACCCGGCCGGGCAGGGGGAGCTCTCGCACGAGCGGAAACAGGCCGAGGGGGTCCGCGGTACGCAGCCGCACCGGGCCGAGGGAGTATGCGCCGCGATAGTGGGCCCGCAGCCGGTAGCGAAGCGTGCGGCTGCTTCGGGCCGGAAGCGAGAGTACGAATGCCGGGTCATCGCGGGTGTACAGCTCTCCGGTGCTGTCGGAGATGAGGATCATGGGCACGGGTAGTATCCCGGTGTTCCGAACGGTCAGGCGGATCTCGGCGTCCTCGTGGCGAAACATCCGGATCTCGCCCGCACCGCGCTCTACGCTCACGTTGAGCCGAAGCGTCTCGGAGTATATCCACGATCCGCCGAGGACGAGAATCACGAAGGCGCTCGCCCACTGTATCGGCGCGTAGGGAACGAAGAGCAGGGTGACGGTGGCAAGCGCGCCCACCGTTCTCATGCACGCCCCCCGTCCGCACGCCCGCGGTCCGCACCCCTGCCCTCGAGCGGCACGCGTACGTCCTCGAGCGCCGCCTCGACGATGTCCTCCGCCTGGGTGCCGCGAAGCCGGGCGTCGGGGGTGAGGAGCACCCTGCGGGCGAGCACGTTGGGCGCGAGCTCCTTGATGTCGTCGGGGAGCACGAAATCCCGCCCGTGGACGGCGGCCCGCGCCTGGGCCGCGCGGTAGAGGGCAAGTGATGCCCGCGGTGAGCCGCCGAGGCGGACGGCGCGGTTGGCGCGCACCGCCTCGATGATGTCGAGCACGTATCCGGTCACCGTCTCCTCCACGTGAATCTCGGTGACCCGCTCCTGCATCTCGCGCACGCGATCGACGGTCACAACGGGCCGGAGGTCGTCGAGGGGATTGGAGAGCCGCCTGCGGCTCCGCAGGATTTCCGTCTCGACGTCGCGGCCCGGATAGCCGATCCGAAGCGACAGCAGAAACCGGTCCTTCTGCGCTTCGGGAAGCGGAAAGGTTCCGTCGAACTCCACGGGGTTCTCGGTGGCGATGAGGAAGAAGGGATCCGGCAGGGGGAGCGATTGACCCTCGACGGTCACCTGGCCTTCCGCCATGGCCTCGAGAAGGGCGGACTGGGTGCGGGGGGTGGCACGGTTGATTTCATCGACGAGGACGATGTTGGCGAGGATCGGCCCTTCGCGGAAGTGGAACTCGTTGTCTTTCGGGCTGTACACCGACACGCCGGTGATGTCCGCGGGCAGCAGGTCGGGGGTGCACTGGATGCGGCTGAAGCGCGCGTCGATGGAAGCGGCGAGTGCCCGGGCGAGGACGGTTTTGCCGACCCCGGGCACGTCCTCGAGAATCACGTGGCCACGGGCGAGCAGGGCGATGAGGAGCTTCTCCACGGCCTCGCGTTTTCCGAAGAAGACCCGCTCGACGGAAGCGGTGATTCCATCGGCCCAATTCTTGATGCTTTGCACACCCTCAGTATACACTCGCATACTTCTTCAACCCAAGGGAGCGGTATGCAATTCCTCAGGCGAAACTGGTTTCCGATCACCCTCGTGCCGACCTTCATTGCGGGCTACTTTTTCCGTCATGCGGGTGTCGCCCTGAACCCGGACTCAATCGGGACCTACACGGTGGTTATCGCCATCTTCCTCATCACCGGCTACACCATGCCCACGGAGGCGCTCGTGCGCGGGGTCACCGACCTCAAGCTGCACGTCTACATGGAGATCTTCATCTTCGTGGTCTTTCCCCTCTATGTACTTGCCTCCACGCTGCTTCTCGGAGATCTCTTCCGCCCGGAGGTGGTTGCCGGGCTCTTCGCGCTTGCGGTGCTTCCCACCACGATTTCCAGCTGCACGGTCTTTACGCAGGCAACGAACGGCAACGTCGCCGGGACGATGTTCAACGCCGCATTCTCGAATCTCGCGGGCGTCTTTCTCTCGCCGTTGCTGCTGTCGCTGTTGCTCCAGAGTACCGGGCGCGCGCTGCCCATGGATCAGCTCACCGGTATCTTTGTCCGCCTCGGTATCCTCATGATCATTCCGATCGGCATCGGGCAGCTCATGCGCCGGGTCTACCCCGCCTTCGCCGCGAAGCACGGAGCGGTGCTTCGAAAGTCCACGAGCATCGCGATCCTGCTCGTGGTGTTCTTTAACGTGGCCGCCGCGGCGGTGGATGAGGGCTTCATGTCCAACCTCGGCACGATGGGCGGACCCACCCTGTATCTTCTCATCAGCCACCTGGTGCTCCTCGCGCTCGCCTGGGGCGGGGCGAAGCTCTTCCGTCTCGGACGGGCGAACGAGATGTCGGTCATCTTCACCGCGCCGCACAAGACGCTGGCTCTCGGCGCGCCCCTGGTTGCCGTCTACTTTGCCGATCGGCCGGAGGTGATCGGCATCGCCCTGCTTCCGGTCATCCTCTACCACCTCGTGGAGCTTCTCGTGGCCGGGGTGCTGCGCTCGCGTCTGGTACTTTGAATTCCGGCGGTTGCTTCTTATACTGAATTCGAAGGAGCAACGCGCATGGAGTTCGGCGACCTGAAACGCTACTACACGGGTGTTCTCGTGCCGGTGGGCAGTCTGCGCAGCGCGAGGAGCTCGGGTGTGGGCGAGTTCGCCGATCTACCCCTCCTTGCCGACTGGTGCCTCGAGGCCGGCCTCGACGTCATTCAGATACTGCCGGTAAACGATACCGGGGACGATACCAGCCCCTACAGCGCCACGAGCGCCTTCGCGCTCCACCCGCTGTACCTGCGCCTTGAGGATATCGCGGAGGTCGCCGAGGTGCGTGCCGAGGACGATGAGGTCGACGGGATCCTGACCGCCATGCGGGAGGAGCTCGAATCACGCCCCCGCATCAGCTTTGCCGAGGTTCTCGAGCGCAAGTACGAGCTGCTTCGCCGGGTCTACGACGCCCGGCGCGAGGAGATCGCGGCCGATTCGGGGCTCTCGGGCTGGGTCGAGGACAATCCCTGGGTGCGGGAGTTCTCCGTCTATCGTTGCCTCAAGGAACGGCAGGGCAAACGCTCGTGGGTGGAGTGGACCGACCTCCAGGATCCCGGCTTCGCGGAGATCGATGCCATGTGGCACGAGCCGTCCATGGCGGATGACCTCACGTTCTACTGCTGGGTCCAGTACAACGCCGAGCACCAGCTGCGCGCCGCCGCCGAGGCGGTGTCCGAGCGAGGTGTGTACCTCAAAGGCGACCTGCCCATCCTCATGGCCGAGGACAGCGCCGACGTCTGGGCCCACCGGGATATCTTCAAGCGGGAGCTTCGCGCGGGGGCGCCGCCGGACATGTTCAGCCACCTCGGCCAGAACTGGGGTCTTCCGGTCTACGACTGGGACGTCCTCGCCTCCAACGACTACGACTGGTGGCGGCGCCGCCTCGACCAGGCGGACGGCTTTTACCACGCGTTCCGCATCGACCATGTCCTGGGGTTCTTTCGCATCTGGGCGGTGCCCGTCGAGGACGCGGCGGGCACCATGGGATTCTTCCATCCCTCATATACGCCCACCGCGGACGAGCTGCTGGAGGCCGGCTTCGATGCGGCGCGGGTGCGCTGGCTTGCCGAGCCCCACATCCCCGGTGAGCGGCTGCGGGAAGCCCTCGGCGAGCATGCCGCGGAGCTCACCGATTGCTGCCTCGAGCCTGTCGCCGACGATGAGGACCTCTACGTGTTTTCCGACGGCTTTCGCGAGCAGGACCTCCTGGCGCTCGATCTGCCGGGCGAGGCGAGGGAGTCTCTCCGCGGCTGGTACCACGACCGCGCACTCATCCGCGTATCGCCGGACCGCTACGCCCCCGCATGGAAGATGCGCGACTCGAGTGCGTATCGCTCATTATCGGAGGACGAGCGGCGGCGCCTCGATGAGCTCATCGCCCACGCCCGTCGCGTCTCCGAAGAGATGTGGGAGGAACAGGGTCGGCGCATTCTCTCGCTCGTAAACGGCTCCGCCGCGATGCTCCCGTGTGCGGAGGATCTCGGCGTCGTTCCCGAGAGCGTGCCTCGGGTGCTCTCCGAGCTCGGCATCCTCGGTCTGCGGATTCCCCGATGGACCCGTCGCTGGGACGAGCCCGGCGAGCCCTATGTGGCGCCGGAGGAGTACCCCTACCTCACCGTGTGCGCGCCGTCGGTACACGATACCTCCACGCTTCGCGAGTGGTGGGAGCGCGAGGACGGGGTGGACGAGTTCTGGTCGGCGCTCGGCTTCGAAGGCGAGCGCCCCGCCGAGCTCACCCCGGAGCTCGCGCAGAAAGTCATCCTTCGTATACTGGATACGAACTCGGCGATCTGCATGTTCCAGATTCAGGACTTCCTGGCGCTTTCCGAAGACCTGCGACCCGCGGATCCCGCCGACGAGCGGGTGAACATTCCCGGGACCGCCACCGAGTTCAACTGGAGCTACCGGCTTCCCCGGACCATCGAGGCCCTCATGGAGGAGACCGAGCTCAACACCCGTATCCGCAGACTGGTGGAGGCCCGCCGCAGCGCCGTACCGAATATCGACATCGTCGAAACCTAAGGAGTCCTCGATGAGCACTTACCGAAACAAACTGCTGGATCTCGTCGACGTGCGTGGTATCGAAACGGGCGACACGCGCGAGTTCCACGTCTCGGCACAGGCGCGCGAGCACTACAACTTCGACGAGACCCTCTTCGCCGTCACCGGGAACGCGGTCCTGGCCGACTTCCAGGCCGCCCGGGATTTCGCCCAGGCGATGAACCGGAAACGCGACCTCGTGCGGCATCCGGACCGGGCGGTGCGCGCCGGAGACGTGAACGCCATGGGCCTGATCGACGAAATCATGCATCACCTGGTCTCCGTCTATCTCGAACAGACCGGGCCCGGTCTCTTCTCCGAAGCGCTGAGCCATCTCAAGGAACAGCACGGCGAGACGGTGGTCGAAGAGCTTCTCCAGCGGTTCGTCTCCGATTTCCCGCCGCGCAGCGTACGCGTCGGAGAGAAGACGCCGCGGCAGTTTCTCGACGGTGAAGTGGACGGGCAGAGCGCCCGGGAAGTGGCCGCCGAGGAGCTGCTGATGCTCTACCTCGAGAACGAGAACCCCGCCTTCGACCCCTTCGAAGAGCTCTTTGACGATTCCGGGCTCGAAGAGGAGACACGCTACGAGGAGGTCATCGAGGAGTTCCAGCGCTTTTTCTCCTCCCAGCCCGCCTTCGGGCCCGAAGGGCTCTCTCTGTTCGAGTTGCTGCGTGCGCCGATGAGGGCCCATCCCGACTCTCTCGAGGCACAGCTGGCCTATATGCGTGAGCGCTGGGGCGGGTTTCTCGGGCCGTATCTCATGCGTCTGCTTCGCGGCATGGATCTCATCCGGGAGGAACACAAGGCGCGCTTTGCCGGTCCCGGTCCTCAGCTTCCCTACGAGTTCGACGCCGGGGCCGAGGAGGAGGTTGAGCGCTTCAGCCCCGACCAGGACTGGATGCCCAACGTCGTGCTTCTGGCAAAGAGCACCCTCGTGTGGCTCGATCAGCTCTCCCGCTCCTACGGCACGGAGATCCGCCGCCTCGACCAGGTGCCCGACGAGGAGCTCGACCGGATTGCCGCCCGCGGGTTCAACAGCCTGTGGCTCATCGGTATCTGGCGTCGGAGCCTGGCCTCGAAGCAGATAAAGCGCATGTGCGGCAACCCCGAGGCCGAGGCGTCGGCGTACTCGCTGCTCGAGTACGAGATCTCCGAGGATCTCGGCGGATGGCCGGCGCTCGAGAATCTGCGCCGGCGCTGCCTCCGGCGCGGCCTCCTCCTTGCAAGCGATATGGTTCCGAACCACACGGCAATCGACTCGACGTGGGTCTACGATAACCCCGACCGGTTCGTGCAGCTCGACCACTCCCCCTTTCCCGGTTACACCTTCAACGGCGTGAACCTCTCCCAGCGACCGGGCATCGGTATCTATCTCGAGGATCACTACTACGACCGAAGCGACGCGGCGGTGGTGTTCAAGCGGGTGGATTTCGCGAACGGCGATGTGCGCTACATCTACCACGGCAACGACGGCACGAGCATGCCGTGGAACGACACCGCGCAGGTCGACTTCCTCAATCCCGAGGCCCGCGAAGCCGTCATCCAGGCTATCCTCCATGTGGCCCGCAACTTCCGCGTCATCCGCTTCGATGCGGCGATGATCCTCGCAAAGCGCCACTATCAGCGCCTGTGGTACCCCGAGCCTGGGTCCGGCGGGGACATCGCCTCCCGCGCCGAGCACGGACTCACCGCGGAGGACTTCAACAGGGCGATGCCGGCGGAGTTCTGGCGGGAGGTGGTCGACCGCTGCGCGCAGGAGGCGCCGAATACGCTGCTCCTGGCCGAGGCCTTCTGGATGATGGAAGGCTACTTCGTGCGGACCCTCGGGATGCACCGGGTCTACAATAGCGCCTTCATGAACATGCTCAAAGACGAGGAGAATGCGAAGTACCGACAGACCATCAAGAACACCATCGAGTTCGACAAGGAGATACTCAAGCGCTTCGTCAACTTCATGAACAATCCCGACGAGGAGACCGCCGTCTCCCAGTTCGGGAAGGGAGACAAGTACTTCGGGATCGCCACGCTGATGGTCACGATGCCGGGGCTCCCGATGTTCGGTCACGGGCAGGTCGAGGGCTATGCCGAGAAATACGGGATGGAGTACAGCCGCGCGTACTGGGACGAGAGCCCCGACGACGAGCTCGTCCGCCGACACGAGCGGGAGATCTTTCCCCTCCTGCGCCGGCGCTGGGCATTCTCGGGCGTGGAGCACTTTCTACTCTTCGACCTCTACGCCGCCGACGGCCGCGTCAACGAAGACGTCTACGTCTACACCAACCGCGCAGGCGAGGAGCGGACCCTCGTCATCTTCAACAACGCCTACGAGCGGGCCTTCGGATGGATACACGAATCGGCGGGCTATGTGGAGAAGATGCCGGACGGCTCGAAAGACTTCCGGCGGGGCTCCCTCGCCGGCGCCTTCGGCCTTAGCGACGATCATCGCCGCTTCTGCCTCCTCTACGAGCAGCGGAGGGGAGTGTGGTATATCAGAAACAGCCACGAGCTCCACGAACAGGGCATGTACGTGGCCATCGACGGCTTCGAGAATCAGGTATTCCTCGACATCCACGAGGTCGCCGACAACGAGTACGGCCACTACGCCCGCCTCGCCGACTCCCTCCGCGGCGACGGCGTGCGGGACATCGGGCGCGCGCTTGCCGAGACCGCCCTCGCTCCGCTCCATCAGAGCTTCTCCGGGGTTGCCAACTCGCGCGTTCTCGGAGACCTTGCCGTCGAGCTCGCCGGAAAGACCTCCGAGGAGCCGATTGATGAGGCGGCGCTCGCCGAGCACTACCGTGCCTTTGCCGCGGTCGCAGCGCAGTACGTCGGCACGGCCGAGGCCGGCGGCCACGCGGATGCCGGTGCGGTCGGCGGCCCCGATGCGGCCGCCGCCGATTTCACGCGCGCGATGCGGGCGCTGCGCTCGGTGCGGGAGCTGCGAACCGTCTCGCCCGCGAAGGCCAAGAAGCGGTACGGCGCCACGGCCGGCCTGCTGCTCGACGGACTCACCGAGAGCCCGACGGGGCTCGGCACGGCGTTTGCGCTTGCCCTCTGCCGCCCGCTTGCGCGTGTGCTGCCGGACGCCCGCCTCGCGGCTACCGTGGAGGAGTGGATGCTCCTCGACCGGCTCGAGCCGGTGCTTCCCTTCGGCGGATCGGAGACCGAGTACCGTCAGGAGTGGAAACGGCGGACACTCATCGTTATTGCCCACGGCGGCTGGTACAAAGGCGACGGCACGGCGGGCGTAGCGACCCCCGCGAGCGTGATGGAGACCATCTTCTCTGATGTCGACGCCGCCTCCTACCTCGGGGTCAACCGGCACGAGGAGGTGGTGTGGTTCAACAAGGAGCGGTTCGACATCCTCGCCTTCTGGCTGTTTACCGGGGCGGTGCTCGAGGTTCTCGAAGACTCCGCCGCGGCCGATGGGAAGGTCATGCCCGACGCGAAGGTCGCACGCCGGGTTCTCGAGCTCTCCGAGTACTACGATGCCTGGAGCAGCGCGGCCGCCGACTCGGGGTACAAGGTCGAGGCGCTGCTCAAAAACCTGACCTGAATTTGCGCCGGGACGGCGCCTG
>CAZWNS010000056.1:0-18088 GCA_964635245.1 uncultured Spirochaetaceae bacterium | reverse complement strand
GGTATCGGAGATCGCAGCGGCAGGCAAGTATACGCTTGACAGCCGGATTGCGGTGTACTACTTTAGGCGGAGTTCAAACCGAAAAACAGCTTGAGCATAGAAGGAGTCGGTGAATGGCTGCAAACATCTCCAAGAATGCCCGTCGCGAGGGTGCTCACGCGCTCGTGAGCCGCTGGGGCGGCAAGATTATCATGAAGTCGGTCTTCCAGAACGGAAAGATGCGACATTACGCGGTCTGCGAGAAGACCGGCAACCAGGGTCGTCGTCCCAAGGACCTCATGTAGGGACTCAGGCGTGCGAGTATGTCGCCGGGTAGCTCCGAAACGCGGAGACACCCGGCGTTTTTTTTGCCCCCGGAGTGTCGCATGATTCTGTCCGGAAGACAGATTCGACGGAGCCTCGGGAAGGGGATCGTCATCGACCCCTTCAATCCCGCACAGCTCAATCCCAACAGCTACAATCTCCGCCTGCACGACGAGCTCGTCGTATATGATGCCCCCGTGCTCGACATGCGGACCGAGAACCCCGTTTCGCGCATCATCATCCCGCCCGAGGGGCTCGAGCTCGAGCCCCACCGTCTCTACCTCGGGCGTACGGTGGAGTACACCGAGACCGACGGGCTCGTGCCCATGCTCGAGGGGCGCTCCTCGATCGGCCGGCTCGGACTATTCGTACACATAACCGCCGGTTTCGGCGACGTGGGGTTTCGAGGCTACTGGACGCTCGAGATCTTCTGCGTGCAGCCGATCCGGATCTATCCGGGCGTCCAGATCTGCCAGATCTTCTATCACACCATCGAGGGAGACTACGACGGCTACGAAGGCGGCAAGTACCAGAACAACACGGGAATCCAGCACAGTCTGCTGTACCGCGAGTTCGGCCCGAAGTCGTGAGGCGCGGCCCGGAGGCCGGGCCCCGTGCGGAGCCGGCCGGCCTTAGGCGTCTTCCACCCGCACGAGCCTTCCGCCCTCGACACGCCGGTAGAAGCAGGTGCGCGCACCCGTGTGGCATGTGACGTCGCCGACCTGCCTGACGAGAAGCAGCACCGCGTCCTGGTCGCAATCAACGCGTATTTCGCGGACCTCCTGCACATTCCCCGAGGACTCGCCCTTCTTCCACAGTCGCCCGCGTGAGCGGGAGTGGTAGTGGGCGTAGCCCGTGGTGAGGGTGCGCTCCCAGGCTTCGCGGTCCATGAACGCGACCATCCGTACTTCGCGCGTGTGGGCATCCTGTGCGACGGCGGTGATGATGCCGCCGAGCTTCTCGAAATCGAGCGTCGGTGCGCCGCCCGGCGCCTCGCGATCGCTCATAGCATCTCTCTCCGAAGCTCGTCCGCCGGCTTCGGCACCCATCGATCGCCGTTTCGCTTCATGCCGTAGACGGTGCCGAGCCTGTGCTCGAGACCCGCATGCAGTTTCCGCGCCGTGCCCCGCAGGTCGGCGGCCGGGTCGTCGTCGGTGGGGTAGGCGTCGTCGTCGAGCTTGACGCCGCTCGTCATGAGGGTTTCGAGGAGAATCTTCGCGGCGAGAAAGCGCTCATACTTGTCGACGCCGAAGACCACGAAGTCGTCGAGCATCCCGATGATTTCCCAGGTGACCTGTTCGGCCTGCGAGTACTTTCCCGCGTCTTTGTCCTGATCGCTGAACCGCACGGGCAGGCGCTCGATGATATCGTCGACGGCGGCGACGAGATACTCGAGATTGAAGAGACCGGTCGCGCAGTTGAAGAGGATCCTCTTCCCCCGGCGCTCGGCTTCGGCGACCTCGTCGTTTCCCACCGCAACGCCGAGGTCGGCTGCGTTCATCCGGCCGTTCTGATCAACGACGAGGATGCCGCCTTTCACATCGACGGATGTCCGGAAAGAGAAGTCGAAGGCAGCCTCCTTGCCGCTGAGGGCGAGGTAGGCGACCGATACCGGGTCGACGGTGAAGCCGAGATTGTCGACGTTGCCGATATAGGCAAAGCGCTTGCCGCCCTCGTAGAGGCGGTGATAGATGTCGCGAAGCACCTGGAAGTTCTGCCCGTGTCCGCCCGGGACCGGAAGCGTTTCGCCCTCCGTCCCGTAGGCGCGCGTGAAGACGCGTTTCGGGCGGCCCTCGTCGGAGTGGGTGTAGGCTGCCAGCAGGGGCTGCACCCCCGTTTCCGCCCGGGTGATGTCGATGCCCGTCGCGTCGATGAGGTCGGCGAGCAGCGGGCTTTCACGGTACTCGTCGTAGGTGCGGGCGATTTCCTCGGTATTGTAGACGCTTGTCATCTGAAACAGCGGCGCAGCGGGAGCGGGGAGCCCGGCGGCGTTTCCGTCGGCACTCAGCTGATACTTCAGCGCGAGGATGAGGAGGCTGCGCATCTTGAGCTCGAGAAAGCCGGGGCCGGGCGTGCCGTCCGGCTGAAGAAAGGCGGGAGTGATCCCCTTGGCCCGACCACGGGACATGTGCGCGAGCCGCTCGAACTCCTCGCCGAGCAAACCGAGGAGCTGCGCGTCGAGCTTGGCGTTCTTCTTGTAATCGGCATAGCTTGTTGCGGACCCGCCGTTCAGCACCCCGTAGGCCACCCGCGGGAGCAGCCGCGTGCCGAGGGCTTCGAGCTCCGGCCGGGAGAAGATCAGCTCGTCGCCGTCGCGCCGGCCGAAATCCGCCGCTGCGTGATCGGGGCCGAGAAGGGTTCCAACGCGTGCTTCCGCGCTCTCCTCATGAATGCGAAGGGTTACATCGCCGGTCATATCGACGACATGCTCTCCGTCGATGCGGGGAATGTCCGCTACGCGCACCGGCTCGATGTGATCGTATGCGCCGGCATTATAGTTGTCGAGAATCCGAGAGGTGAGCTCGACGTCGATGCCGTGTGACTTCATGTTCGTGCGTATCGCCTGTGGGATCTCGCTCATCGTGTTTCTCCTCGGGTAGAACTATACAATGAGCCGCGGACGGCGTCCAACTACGTGCTTGCGCGGCGTCCGCGTTTGATTTAGCATTTCGGCGCGGCGAGGGGGCGATGTGAGCGAGGACGAAGGGCACTTCCGGTTGCTCACCCAGAGCGACTTCGACGGTCTGGTGTGCGCGGCACTGCTACGGAATCTCGGGTTACTTGACGCGGTGAAGTTCGTGCATCCCCGCGAGATGGAAGAGGGCCTCATCCCGGTCACGCAGCGGGATATCGTCGCCGACCTTCCCTACGTGGAGGGGGTTCACCTCGTGGTGAACCATGATTACGGCGAGCAGCTGCGTGTCGGCGAGAAACCGAATCACATCGTTGAACCGGGCTCCCGGTCGGCCGCACGGGTCCTCTACAGCTACTACGGTGGCCCGGCGACGTTTCCCGACATCTCCGAGGAGATGCTTCTCGCCGTGGACAAGGGCGACACGGGCGACTTCAGCCGGGGCGAGGTGTTGCATCCGGAGGGCTGGGTGCTCCTGAACTTCATTCTGGACATCCGCACGGGTCTCGGCCGCTTCAAGAACTTCCGGATCTCCAACCACGAGCTGATGCTGTCGCTCATCGACGAGATCAATCGCCTCTCTATCGACGAAATACTGCGTATTTCGGACGTGGCCGAGCGGGTGGAGCTCTACTTTGCCCATCAGGAGCCGTTCAAGCGTCAGGTGGCCGAGTCCTCGGTGCTGCGCCACAATGCCCTTCTACTCGACCTCAGGCCGCTCGAAACCATCTATGCCGGCAACCGGTTCGTAAAATACGCGCTGTTCCCGCGGGCCAACATTTCGATACGGGTGATGTGGGGGTTCGAGCGCCGCAATACGGTCATCAACGTGGGGAAGTCCATCTTCAACCGGACCTCCCGGGTCAATGTCGGCTCCCTCATGCGCCGCTACGGCGGAGGCGGCCACGAGGCCGCAGGCACCTGCCAGGTAGATAACGACGAGGCCGATCGGGTCACCGAGGAGCTCCTCAAAGAGGTCCGGGAGGCATAGCTCCACACCGGCCGACTACCGCCGCCGCAGCCGCCGCCGCCCGCTACCGGCCCCGCCGCCTGAAGATCATCACGCGCTCGAAACGGTTTTCCTCCCCGCGCATCAGACGACCGAAGTTACTTCGGTGGGTGAACAGGATCAGAAGCGCGAGAGGGACGCTCAGGTAGCGCAGGAACGGGGGCACCTCGTGGATCCCCGTCGCCACGACACCGGCCATGATGAGGGGAAAGCTCAGTGCGGCAAGGATTGACCCGAGGGAGGTGTAGCCGGAAAGCACGAGCGCCGCGAGAAACACCAGGAAGGCGCCGGCAAACGAGACTGGATAGAGGGCGAGCAGGACGCCGCCGGCGGTGGCCACGCCCTTGCCTCCCTTGAAGCGGGCGAAGACCGTCCAGATGTGGCCGACAACGGCGGCGGCGCCCGCCGCAAACGCGACAACTGCCGGGCCGACGGCTTCGGGCGCGGGCAGGAGACCTCCGATGAGGACCGCCGCGGCCCCCTTGCCGATGTCACCGGCTACGACGCCGAGCCCCGCGGGGCCGCCGAACACGCGGAACGCGTTCGAGGCGCCGGCATTACCCGAGCCGTACGCGCGAATATCCTTTCCGAAGAACAGCTTGCCCACGATGATGCTCGTGGGTATCGACCCGAGCAGGTATCCGATCGGCAGGGCGAGGAGCCAGAGCATCACTCGCCGGCGTCGAGATAGGCGACGGCGACGGTGCCGAAGCCGGTGTGGGAGGCCAGCACCGGCGCCGCGTCGAGGACGAAGATCTCGCCACGGGGGGTGAAGCGACGCTCGAGCTCCCGCTTCAGCGCATGGGCGTCGGTCTCGTTGTTCACGTGCGTCACGGCAAAATCCACCGGCGTGCGCGGATCGACTTCCCGCTCGATCTTACGCAGGATCTTCCTGATGCCGCCCTCGAGGCTTCGCACGTACCCCTCGGATACGGCCTTTCCTTCCGCGTTGATCGTCATCACCGGCAGTATGCGCAGCATTCCGGCGAGAAAGCCCTTGCTCCTGCCGACACGCCCGCCCTTGACCATCCATTCGACGCTTCGTACGGCCACGAGGAGCCGCGGTTTGCCGACGAGTCTGCGCGCGAGCGCGACGACCTCCGCGCCGTCCGCGCCGTTCTCTATGGCTTCCGACAACCGGCGAACCACCAGCCCGATTGCTACCGAGAGGTTCTTCGTGTCGACGACGTCCACCGCGTCTTTGCCGAGCCCGGCGGGAATGCCGGTGCGAGCGGCGTCGACGGTGCCGCTGAGTGCCCCCGAGATGCTGAGCGTTATGAGGTTGCGGTAGTAATGGCCGAGAAAGGCGTACTGCTTGCGAAACTCATGCGCCGTGGGCTGTGAGGTAGTCGGATGGGGGCGGCCCTCCTCCGCAAGGAGCTCGTAGTAGCGCTGAGCGCTCAATCCGATCTTGTCGACGTAGCGCTGCATGCCGAAGTTGATCGAGAGGGGGACCACCGCGATATAGGGCTTTTCGGCAAGCTCCGGCGGAATGTCGCAGGCGGAATCCACCACGATGGCTACGTCCCCGTGGGCGGTGTGGGCGGTATCGAACTGTTTCGACATGTCGTCGGCCTTGGGGGCGATGACTTCACCGTAGTTTCCCGCATGCTCGAAGATCAGCTCGGGCTCGTTTGTGTGGATATGAATCCGCGCTTTGCGTGCCGATCCGGCCACGATCAGCGAATCGCCGAGAGGCTCGAGCTCGCGGCGCAGCTGCGCCACCGGGATGTCTCTTCCCTCCACGAGGCATTCGGTGCAGTAGCGGGCGGAAATCTCGGCGTCGGCCGCCGTCAAGGTAGGTTCTTCGATCTCGGCGAGCTCGGGGATTTCATGCGCCTCCCGGATCCGCCCGGTCGTCATGAAGATCTGGATACCTTCGATCATATACACGAATCCGAGGGCTCCGGCGTCCACGACCCCGGCCCGCTTCAGCGCGGGCAGTTTATCGGTCGTCTGCTCGAGTGCCTCCTTCGCAGCGCGAAATGACTCGCGGAATGCGGCGATGAAATCCTGCGTCTTCGAGGAGCTCTCGAAGAAGCTGTGTCCCCAGCTCTTGATGACGGTGAGGATCGTTCCCTCTTTGGGACTGGAGAGGGCCTGGTATGCGTAGGCGACTGCATTCTTGACCCCACGGGCGAACGCCTGGGAGGAGACGGTGACCGTGTCGTGAAACTCCTCGGCAAGGCCGTGAAAGAACTGCGCGAGGATGGCGCCGGAGTTTCCGCGCGCACCCATCAATGCCGCGTCGGCGGCCACCCGCGTCGTGACGGCGACCGAGCGGTCGCTCGTGTGCGAGAGCCCCTGGATGACCGCGGCGATGGTACCGGCCATGTTGGTGCCGGTATCACTGTCGGCAACCGGAAATACATTGATCCGGTTGAGCTGATCGGTGTACTGCAGCAACCTTCGACCGCCCGCTATGAGTGCCCGCTTGAGCCGCTGTCCGTCGATATACCGTATGTTCATGGACACCTCCCCCGCGCCGGCGGGGCGCATCACATAAGCTACGGCGCCGAGAGGGCCACGTCAACCCGATGAACACCGTGGGAGCCGCCGCGTCGAGTCACTCGCGGCCGCGCCGCACCGGAGCCGCCTTGGACCCGGTCGGTGCTCTCTGTTATACTTTGAATGAAAGAAGCACATCCCGAACGTTTGCAAGGAGCAATGACTATGAATGAGACAATAATGACGGCGCTCGGCGCCGAGGCGGACGATCTTCTCACGTATACGCCGAAGTTTCCGAAGGACGAACTCCACCTGCCGGGGCCGGATTTCGTGGACCGCGTGTGGGTGGGATCGGACCGCAGCCCTGCGGTGCTGCGCAACATGCAGCTCATTTTCGACCATGGGCGACTCGGCGGCACCGGGTATCTCTCGATCCTCCCGGTGGATCAGGGTGTCGAGCACTCCGCCGGTGCGAGCTTCGCCCCGAACCCCATCTACTTCGACCCGGAGAACATCGTGAAGCTCGCCCTCGAAGGCGGCTGTAACGCCTGCGCATCGACGGTCGGCGTCCTCGGCGCGGTGGCCCGCACGTACGCCCACAAGATCCCCTTCGTGGCAAAGATCAACCACAACGAGTTGTTGACCTATCCGAACACCTTCGACCAGATCCTCTTCGGCAATGTCGACATGGCCTTCGACATGGGCGCGGCGGCCATCGGCGCGACCATCTACTTCGGCTCCGAAGAGTCTGCCCGGCAGATTGTGGAGATCTCCGAGGCGTTCCACCGGGCCCATGAGCTCGGCATGGTCACCATCCTCTGGTGCTACATGCGAAACAGCGCCTTCAAGACGAAGGATGCCGACTACCACACCGCCGCGGACCTGAGCTCTCAGGCAAACCACCTCGGCGTAACCATCGAGGCCGACATTATCAAACAGAAGATGCCCGACGTGAACGGCGGCTACAAGGCGCTCAACATGGGCGAATCGAGTTACGGCAAGACCGATGAACGCATCTACACCGAGCTCGCAAGCGACCATCCCATCGACATGACCCGCTACCAGGTCATGAATAACTACATGGGCCGCGCCGGTCTCATCAATTCCGGCGGCGCGTCGAAAGGCAAGGACGACCTCAAGACCGCGGTGCGAACGGCGGTCATAAACAAGCGGGCCGGCGGCATGGGCCTGATTTCCGGTCGCAAGGCCTTCCAGCGTCCCATGAAGGAGGGCGTGGAGTTGCTCAACGCCATCCAGGACGTCTACCTCGATCGCGACGTCACGGTCGCGTAGGCGCCGACCGGCCGCGCTCCGCCGGAGCCGGCCGGGGCACAGGCGCCGCGGGACGTCACGCTCCGATATCGGTGAAGACCCAGAGGTCCGGTACGCCCGTTACCAGGCGTGCCGGGCACTCCTGCGGGCTCCCTTCTTTTGCCACGAAGGCTTTCAGCGCGCGTTTCTTCCCCTCTCCGAAAAACAGCAGAACCACCGTCGTGTCCGGCATCGTCAGGAGGGCGGGGGATGCGCTCATGCGCCGCGGCGGGGGCTTGGGAGCGTTCTCGACGCCGACGAAGAGTCGCGATCCCTCGGCGAGCTCCGGTCTTCCGGGAAAGAGCGAGGCGATGTGCCCGTCCTCACCCACGCCGAGGAGCGCGGCGTCGAGGTGCGTTGCAACGCGGCGGAACTCCTCCTCGTACGCGCCGGTGCCGAGGTCCGCGTCGTCCTCCGCGCAGACGAAGGGGTGAATCCGGTGCTGCGGCGGTGCGGCCCTGCGCGCGGCAAGCGGATCGAGGAGGGCGTCGCGCACCACCCGGTAGTTGCTCTCCTCACTTTCAAGCGGAACGCAGCGCTCGTCGACGAAAAAGAGGTCGACGGCGTCAAAGAGCGCATCGGATGCCGCCAGTCTCTCCAGCACGCCCGCTACCGATCTTCCCCCCGGTACTCCCAGCGTCGCCCCTCCGGCGCGGTCGATACGGTCGGCCAGACGCTCGCGCAGGATTGCGGCCGCCTGTGCCTCCGCCCGGGCCCTTGGCTTGCTGACAACCGTCACCGGCTGTCTCCTGTGCGTACGCGTAGCATGAGAGAACTCTATCCCGAGTCACCCGGGCGTGTCGACGCGGGCCTCAGGGGTCGGGCGCGTCGCGGAAGCTCAGACGCAGGATTCCGTCCTCCACGGAGAGCCCGCCGTCGACCTGGGAGAGAAGACTTTCGATAACGATGCGGGCGGTGGTCTCCCGGGCGGGCGGTTCCTCGCCGGCCGGGGGGCCGTCACGCCGGATGACCAGTGCGGCGCGTGGTGCCGCCGCGCCCGCATCGCCCGCCGCGGCCGCATCGCCCGCCGCGGCCGTCTCTCCCGCCGCGGCGGGCTGGTAGGAGATTCTCACGGTCTGCAGGTGTGAGTCGGGGGACGGCCAGAGGGAGGCGATGCACTCGGCGGCGGCGGCGACCAGGGGCAGGGCCGTGTTGAGACCAAGCACGCAGTCTTCGACCTCGACTTCGAGACGGCCACGCCGTGACAGGCGGTAGAGCACGGCATCGGGAAGGGCGGGGAAATAGCGGGACAGATCGAGCCGGTCGAAGGCGCCGCTCTCGTAGACGAGCTCGTGCGCGAGGATCTGAGCGTGTATGCGTCGATCGATGACGGCGGCGGGAGACGCTGCGCCCGCGGGCTCGGCGTCCCCCGGCAGGGTTCCGATCTCGCTCAGAGCGCGGAGGGTGGAGCCGACACGGTGATGGATCATCCGCAGCACGTCCTGGTGGGACGCGGCGTTCCCGGCGAGCTCCAGCTCGTGCTGCTTTCGGTCGCGTATGTCGTCCTGAAACACGAGGTACTGCGAGGCCTGCTGCTCGAGGTCGAAGACGGGATAGATGCGCAGCCAGCACCACTTCGACTCCCCCGAGCGCGTGCGTACGATGCGGTCGCCTTCCCAGACGCGGGTCCCCGACAGCGCGTCCGTGAGCTCGCCCTCCCGTTCTTCCTGCAGGTAGCCTGAAAACAGCTGCGAGAGCCGGGCGCCGTGAACCTCCTCCGGGCGCGCGCCGTTCATCCGGAAAAACGAGGGATTCGCGTAGTCGACCACGCCGTCGCCGTCGGTAATGCACACGGCGGTATCGATCTGCTCGATCGCGAATGAGAGCTGTCGCAGGCGGTGCTGCGAGCGCTTGCGCTCGCTCACGTCCCGGATGATACCGACGGTACCGACGAAGTAGCGCTTCGCGGTGTCGGTCCGATACTGGCCGGTGGCCGTGATCTCGCCGTAGGAGGTGAGCGAGGCGATCAACGGCGTCTCCTGGTGCCGGCCGTTGCTTGCGTTGCGGCGGAGACGAATCTCGAGACCGGTGGTACGGCGATCGGCGCTGCGTCGCTCATCGAAGAGGCCGGGAGCCGCAGCCGGCCCGGTTTCGCGTCCCTCGTAATCGCGAAGCACCTTCCTGCGACTCACACGCGGCAGATCCTCCGGATCGATGATGGTGCTGAAGTGCTGCCCGATAAGCGTCTCGGGGTCGTAGCCCAGCGCTCGTACCGACTCGTTTACGAAGGTAAAGTACCCGTTCGGGTCGATGCGATAGACGATGTCGGGAAGCGCCTCGACGAGACTGCGGTAGCGCGCTTCGCTCGATCGAATGATGTCGCGGGTGGTCTCGTCCCGGTCCTCATCGCGCAGAAGCTTGCGTACGAGGGAGGCAACGAGGAGGGCGTAATGCCCGCCTTCGTCCTTGAGGAGGAACTCGCTGCCGCGGCGCGCGTGCGCTCGGCTGAGCGCGCTCTCGGAGCCGGGTGAGCCGACGACGATGCTGCGGGCGGCGCCGCAGGCATCGATCAGGGATTCCAGCGCAGCCCCGGCAAGGTCTGCATCGATGAGCACGACGTCCGCGTCGGAGGCGGTATCTACGGCGGCCATCGCCTCATCCGGCGTGTCGTAGGAGCGAACCGCCGGCGCGAGGTCCCACTCCGATGCGGCCTGCTCCACGTCCGCGACGACCCGGGTATCCGTGGTGACCAAATGAACTGTCTTCTGTGCCATACGACGGCGAGTATATCACAGTCGATGGTGCCCGAAACCGCGCCGGAAGCTGCCCCGGAAGCGGCCCCGGAAACGGCCCTGGAAACGGCCCGCGAAACGATTGCCTTACATCGCAATGTTTAGTACCTTGGCAGCCACCACAGGACACGGGAAGCGGACGTAACTCAGGAGGCACCCTATGAGGCACGTAGGCATTGTCTACGGCTCCTCCACCGGAAATACGCGGGATGTCAGCGAAAAACTTCACGAGGCCATCGGAACCGAGAACTCCGATCTCCTGAACGTCGCGGAGATCGATCCTCATATGCTCGAACAGTTCGACAACCTTGTGCTCGCGGTCTCTACCTGGGGAAGAGGCGACCTGCAGGACGATTGGGAGGAGTTCTTCCCGCAGTTCGATGAGCTCGACCTCAGCCGGATCAACGTGGCCGTCGTGGCGCTCGGTGATCAGCGAAACTACCCGACGAACTTTGCCGACGCCCTGGCCATCCTCGCGGACAAGGCGGCCGAGCGTGGGGCCAGTATCGTGGGCAAGACGGATCCCGAGGGCTACACCTTCGACGCCTCGGCGGCCGTACGAGACGGCCGCTTTCTGGGCCTGGTCATCGATGAGGATACGCAGTCCGACCAGACCGACGCGCGCATTCGTGACTGGGTCGAGACGTTGAAGCGCCAGTTCGTGTAGCTCGACCGTTGTGCCTCGCCGGGAGCGCTTGACAAAGGCGAGGGCCTCTGATAGCGTTCGCGCACCATTTAGATCAAGCCCCTGTAGCTCAGTCGGTAGAGCACATCCATGGTAAGGATGGGGTCATCGGTTCAAGTCCGATCGGGGGCTCATTCCTCCAGCACCGGCGTTATTGACACGTCCGTGGAACTGCTATATATTCATGCCTTGTCAGGCTGATATCATAGGGAGTACTTCATGGCCAAAGCGAAGGGCAAAGTCGTAGAGAAGATTGCGCTCCAGTGCACCGAGTGCAACCGCAAGAACTACACCACAACCAAGAACCGACGGAATCTTCAGGGAAAGATGGAGCTGAAGAAGTACTGCCCTCATGACCGCAAGCATACGCTTCACAGGGAAGCAAAGGTCAAGTAATCCACAGGCCAGTAGCTCCAATCGGTAGAGCGCCGGTCTCCAAAACCGGATGTTGTAGGTTCGAGTCCTACCTGGCCTGCTTATTGAACGACCCACCGAGGAGAATGTGGTGAGACGGATCATTCAGTTTTTCAAGGACAGTTACGCGGAGCTCAAGAAAGTCGTATGGCCTTCCCGGGACGAGGTTGCCTCCTCGACCAGGGTCGTGCTCGTCTCCGTTGCTCTTTTTGCCGCTGTTCTCGGGATTATCGACTTTTTATTCCTGACGGGTATAGATCTCATCTTCTAGGACCCGCGGGTGGGGCGGCTGCGGGGGGTCCGATGATCCGCTTTTCCGGCGTTCCGGGGCATTTCAGATTAGAAGGACAGGTATGGCGAAGCACTGGTACGTACTTCACACGTATTCCGGCTACGAGAACAAGATCGAGAAGACAATCCGAAAGCTCATGGAAGACGACGAGTTTGAAGGCGCGGTGACCGATGTGAAGGTTCCCGCCGAACAGGTTGTCGAGGTCAAGGACGGCAAGAAGAAGGTCTCGACCAAGAAGTTTCTTCCCGGGTACATCCTGCTCGAAATGGATCTCCCGGACATGGGCTGGAAAGGCATATCCTCGCGCATCAGAAAGATCAACGGTGTGACCGGCTTCGTCGGCTCGGGGACCGGCAACAAGCCGCAGCCCATATCGGCCGAAGAGGCTCGGGAGATCCTGCAGAAGAGCGGCGAGATCAAGGGTGAGAAGTCCCTCAAGCCGAAGCAGAGCTTTACCGCGGGCGAGCAGGTTCGCATCGTGGAGGGCCCGTTCGAGTCCTTCACCGGCACGGTCGAGGAAGTCAACGTGGAGAAGGGCAAGCTGCGGGTTACGGTCGGCATTTTCGGTCGGTCTACTCCCGTCGAGGTTGGGTTTCTCCAGGTAGAGAAGATCTAAGGGGTGTTCGCACCCCGACGGCTGCCGCGTTGCGGAGCCGGTGGGACCCCGTCGGCGAGCGACGGGGGCTTGTACCACAAACCAAGGAGGCCATCATGGCCAAAAAAAAGGTATCGACCTACATCAAGCTGCAGGTACCGGCGGGGAAGGCAACTCCGGCCCCACCGGTAGGGCCGGCTCTCGGGCCCCACGGCGTGAGCGCGCCGCAGTTCGTGCAGCAGTTCAACGACGTTACCAAAGACATGGAGCCCGGCCTGCTGATTCCGGTGGTTATCACCGTGTATCAGGACAAGAGCTTCACCTTCGTGACCAAGACGCCGCCGGCTGCGGTGCTGATCAAGAAGGCGCTCGGGATTGAGAGCGGATCCGCGGAGCCTCATCGTGAGAAGGTGGGCAAGCTCACCAGGGCGCAGGTACAGGACATCGCCGAGACGAAGATGCGGGATCTGAATGCCCGGGATATCGACGCGGCGATGAAGATCGTGGCAGGCACCGCCCGCAGCATGGGTGTCGAGGTGGAGGCGTAGCGATGAAGCACGGAAAGAAGTATCGCGAAGCCCTTGCTACCGTCGACCGCAGAGAGAGATATTCAACACAGGAAGCGGTGAAACTCGTCAAGGACTATGCCTTTGCCGATTTCGACGAAACCGTCGAGCTGTCGATGAATCTGAATCTCAAGAAGAGTCAGAATGTGCGCGACACGCTGGTGCTGCCGCATCAGTTTCGCGCGGAGAAGAAGATCCTCGTCTTCGCCAAGGGCGACAAGGCCAAAGAGGCGCAGGAGGCCGGGGCAACATACGTCGGCGACGATGATCTCATCGAAAAGATCAAGGACGGCTGGCTGGATTTCGATGTCGCGGTGGCGACACCGGACATGATGAAGGATGTCGGTCGCCTCGGCCCCATTCTCGGGCGGCGCGGGCTGATGCCGAATCCGAAGACACAGACGGTCACCTTCGAGCTGAAAGCGGCCATCGATGAGCTTCGCAAGGGACGGGTGGAGTTCCGCTCCGATAAGACGGGTGTATTGCATCTGCCGGTCGGAAAGGTCTCAATGGAAACCGAAAAGATTGCGGAGAATATCGACGCGGTTGTCGCCGAGGTGAAGAAGCGGCGCCCCGCGGACATCAAGGGTGAGTTCGTCACCTCGATCGCGGTGTCATCGACGATGGGTCCCGGCGTGTGGATCTCGACCGCAGGCAACGGCGCTGCGGCGGCTGAGGAATAAGGAGACGGCGATGTCGGATTACCAGACGAAAGTGCATCAGCACAAAGTAGACTCCGTCGACGCCATCAAGGAACGCCTCGGCGGCGCGTCGGATTATGTGTTTGCGAACTACCGCGGGCTCTCGGTGGACCAGATCACCGAGCTGCGGGAGCAGTTGAGAGAGAAGGGGACGGACTTTCGCGTGATCAAGAATCGGTACGCGAAACTCGCCTTCGAACAGATGGAGCTGCCCGACGTTTCGGAGTACCTGATCGGGCCGACGGCCATTGCGCTCGCCCAGCGCGATGCGGCGCCGGCGGCGTTGAAGACGCTGCTCGAGTTCGCCAAGGAGGCGGCCCTCGAGGTCAAGGGTGCCCTCGTCGAGGGATCGGTGTTCACCGCCGATCAGGCGGAGCGACTCTCGAAGCTGCCGTCGCGGGATCAACTGATCGCGAAGTTGATGTCGGCGATGAACGGTCCCGCCCAGAATCTCTTGTTCGCGCTTCAAGCGGTGCCGAGCAAGCTCGTGCGGACGCTGAAGGCGGTCGAGGACAAAAAGCGGGAGCAGGAGGGCGGCTGAGTCGCCCGGCGCCGCGCCGGTACGGCGACGGCGGAGGATACAGGATTCGAGTTCGGCGTTAGTCTTCGGTCCGTGTTGCATGCTATCGCCGACAACACAACATACAAGGAGAAGGTAACATGGCAACACTCAGCAAAGATGATGTACTGGAAGCAATCGCGAATATGAGCGTGCTCGAGGTCTCCGAGCTCGTCTCCGCGATGGAAGAGAAGTTCGGCGTTACCGCAGCGGCACCGGTTGCCGCGGCTGCAGCGCCGGGAGCGGCTCCTGCGGCGGCTGAAGCTGCTGAAGAAGAAGAGCAGACCGAGTTCAATGTGATTCTCAAGGCCTTCGACGACGGAAAGAAGATTCCCGTCATCAAGGAAGTCCGCGCGATCACCGGGCTCGGCCTCAAGGAAGCCAAAGAGCTCGTCGAGACGGGAGGCAAGGCTGTCAAGGAAGGCGCATCCAAGGAAGAAGCAAACGAGATTAAGGAGAAGCTTGAAGCGGCCGGCGCAACTATTGAGGTTCAGTAGTCCGGCGCGTCAACAGTCTCTACGTTATTACTCCGCAGGATACCACCGCTCCCGCGATCGCACGCTCGGTCGCGGGAAGGGAGTGGTATCTTTGCGTCTCCTCGCCTGCATGGTGCCGCATCGGTTCGCAGGTTTAGCTATTGGGAGGTAGCCCGTGTCAGATATGCAGTTGTCCGTGAAACGGCAGATGGTGGGGCCCAAAGTCGACAATGTCATTGAGCTCCCCGATCTCGTCGACATACAGCTTACATCCTTCGAGAAGTTCCTGCAACGCCGGCGCATGGCCGAGGGGAAGGCCGTGCAGATGCAGGGTCTCGAGGAGGTGTTCCAGTCGATTTTTCCCATCGAGAGTCAGAGCGGGGACATGCGACTGGAATACGATCATTATATCCTCGACGAGGACAACATCAAGCTCGGGGAGCTCGAGTGCAAACAGAAGGGGCATACCTACGCCATCCCGGTGAAGGCGCGCATCAATCTGGTGTTCCTCGAGACCGGTGAAATCCGGCAGAAGGACATCTATATGGGGGATATCCCCCTCATGACCGACCGGGGCACATTCATCATCAACGGCGCCGAGCGCGTCGTGGTGAGTCAGATCCACCGCAGCCCGGGTGTCATCTTTTCTCATGAGAAGGGTGTGTACTCCTCGCGCATCATTCCGTACCGCGGTTCCTGGCTCGAATTCGAAATCGACCAGAAGCGGGAGCTGATCTATGCCAAGATCGATCGGAAGAAGCGGATTCTCGGCACCATCTTTCTGCGGGCACTCGGCTATGACTCCCGAGAGAAGATCATCGACCTGTTCTACGAGCGGAAGACGATGCCGATTTCCGAGGATCGCGACGAACGTAATGCCCTCGTCGGCCACGTGCTTGCGCGCGCGGTGTACACGAAGGACGATACCCCCGAAGCCGGGGAGATGCGTAAGCTCTATCGCGCGGGGGAGAAGATCCATCCCCACGAGGTCGATGAGCTCCTCCACTCCGGCGTGACCGAGGTCGAGGTCATCGAGATCGAGAACCCGAGCTCGCTGCACTCGGAGGTGCTGCTCAACTGCTTCGAGCGGGAGGAATCGAAATACACCCCCGAGGATTCCGATCGGGATGAGCCGTCCAAGGAAGACGCGCTCAGCGCGGTGTACGCCATCATCATGCCGGGCGAGCCCATCACCGTTGAAAGCGCCGACAAGGACTTCAGCTCGATGTTCTTCACATCCCGCCGCTACGATCTCGGTCGGGTGGGGCGGTACAAGCTCAACAAGAAGTTCGACTACACCGACCCTCCCGCGGAGCATGTGCTCACCCGCGAGGACATCGTCAACACGATGCGCTACCTCATTCAGGTCTATATCGGCGAGGCCAACGTCGACGACATAGACCACCTCGGCAACCGCCGGGTACGCTCGGTGGGGGAGTTGCTTGCCAATCAGCTGAAGACCGCGTTTTCGCGCATGGAGCGTATCGCCAAAGAGCGGATGTCGCTCAAAGAGACGGATACGATCAAACCGCAGGACCTCGTTTCCATCAAGCCCATCGTGGCCGCGATCAAGGAGTTCTTCGGCTCGAGCCAGCTGAGCCAGTTCATGGACCAGGTCAACCCGCTCGCGGAGCTGACGCACAAGCGGCGGCTCAACGCCCTCGGTCCGGGGGGTCTCTCGCGCGACCGTGCCGGCTTCGAGGTGCGCGACGTGCACTACACCCACTACGGGCGTATGTGTCCCATCGAGACGCCGGAAGGTCCGAACATCGGCCTCATCGTGTCGCTTGCGAATTATACGCAGGTCAACGAGTACGGCTTCCTCGAAACGCCGTACCGAAAGGTCAAGGACGGCAAGGTGTCCCGGGACATCGAGTACCTCTCCGCGATGGACGAGGAAAAGTACTTCATTGCCCAGGCGAACGCCCAGGTCGACGAGAAGGGGAACTTCCTGACGAAGACCGTGAGCGTGCGCAAGGCCGGCGATTACACCACCCGCCCGCCGGCGGATATCCAGTACATGGACGTCTCGCCGAAGCAGATCATCTCGGTTTCCGCCTCCCTTATCCCCTTTCTCGAGCACGACGACGCGAACCGCGCCCTCATGGGCTCGAACATGCAGCGGCAGGCCGTTCCGCTGGTCTCGCCGGAGCCTCCCCGCGTGGGAACCGGCATGGAGAGCAAGACCGCCTACGATTCGGGCGTGCTCCTGAAGGCACGGCGTGCCGGTACCGTCGAGTACGTGACCGCGCTCGAGGTGGTCGTCAAGCCGACCGGTGCCAAGAACGGCGAGGAACGGGACGTCTACGAAATCGCGAAGTATCAGCGCACCAACCAGGACACCTGCTACAGCCAGAAGCCGATCGTCCGCAAGGGTCAGAAGGTGAAGGCCGGCGACGTTCTCGCCGACGGGCCGGCCACCTATCATGGCGAGCTTGCGCTCGGTCGCAACGTGCTCGTGGGCTTCATGCCCTGGAACGGGTACAACTTCGAGGACGCTATTCTCATCTCGGAGCGGGTGGTCAAGGAAGACGCGTTTACCTCCATACATATAAAGGAGTTCTCGGTCGAGGTGCGGGAGACCAAGCTGGGTCCCGAGAAGATTACCCGGGACATCCCGAACACCTCCGAGAAGGCGCTCGATCAGCTCGACGAAGAGGGAATCGTGCGCGTGGGCGCGAAGATAAACTCCGGCTACATCCTCGTGGGAAAGGTCACGCCCAAGTCGGAGACCGAGACAACGCCGGAGTTCAAGCTGCTGAACAGCATCTTCGGCGAGAAGGCGAAAGAGGTCCGCGATACCAGCTTGCGTGTCCCCCACGGGACCGAGGGTACGGTCATCGACGTGCAACGCCTCAAGCGCAGCGAAGGTGACGACCTCAGCCCGGGTGTCGACGAGGTGGTGAAGGTGCTCATCGCCACGAAGCGGAAGCTCAGAGAGGGCGACAAGATGGCGGGTCGCCACGGCAACAAGGGCGTCATCGCCCGCGTGCTGCCGGAGGAGGACATGCCGTACATGGACGACGGCACCGCCCTCGATCTGTGCCTCAATCCGCTCGGCGTGCCGTCGCGCATGAACCTCGGGCAGATCATGGAGACCGAGCTCGGCTGGGCCGCCCATAAGCTCGACGAGTGGTACGCCACGCCGGTGTTCGAGTCGGCGAGTCCCGAAATGATCCGCGAGCAGCTGCGCAAGGCGGGGTTGCCGGAGACGTCGAAGACGCGGCTCTACGACGGACGCACGGGCCAACCGTTTGAGAATGAAGTGATGGTCGGCATGATGTATATGCTGAAGCTGCACCACCTGGTCGACGACAAGATGCACGCCCGGTCCACCGGCCCCTACTCGCTGGTGACCCAGCAGC
>CAZWNS010000055.1:14942-18123 GCA_964635245.1 uncultured Spirochaetaceae bacterium | reverse complement strand
CGGCGAGGGCCGGCAAGCACATGTTCTGCGAGAAGCCCATCGCCCTCGACCTCGACGCGATAGATGAAGCCCTCGCGGAGGTGGAAAAGGCCGGCGTCAAGCTCCAGATCGGCTTCAACCGCCGCTTCGATGCGAACTATCGGCGGGTCCGCGAGCGTATCGCAGCCGGCGAGCTCGGCGACCTGCACATGGTCCACATCGTAAGCCGCGACCCCGCGCCCCCTCCCATCGAGTACGTGAAAGTCTCCGGCGGTATCTTCCTCGACATGGCCATTCACGATTTCGACATGGCGCGATACCTCGTGGGGGATGAGCCGGAGTCGGTCTATGCCGTGGGGGGTGTGCGCATAAGCCCCGAGATCGGCGATGCAGGTGATGTGGACACGGCGCTGTGCACGCTCACCTTTCGCAACGGCGTGTACGTCACCATCGACAACAGCCGCCGGGCCGTCTACGGCTACGACCAGCGCGTGGAGGCATTCGGCTCCGGCGGCATGGTGCGCATCGACAACAACTACGAGAACAACGCCGTCCTCTGCACCGCGACGGCGGTCGAGCGCGATCGGCCCCTGAACTTCTTCATGGAGCGCTACATCGAGTCCTACATCGTCGAGCTCCACGCCTTCGTCGAGGCGGTGCAGCGGGACGAGCCGACGCCGGTCGACGGCACGGACGGCCGCGCGCCGATCGTGATGGGGTATGCCGCCCGCAAGTCCCTCGCCGAGGGCCGGCCCGTTCGCATGGAGGAGATCGCGGTGGTGTAGCGCCTCGCATTGACGCCCGCATCAAGACGTCTCATAATACGCTCGGTACCGCCGATGCAGCACGACGAGCTTCACGATAACGTCGAGCGTCTGTCCTCCCGCGTGGAGCGGGTGATGGACGCCCTCTCCAGACTCAGGGCCGGGCGCGACGGCAACGGAAGCTCCGGTGAGGCGAGCGCCGCAGAGGTGGTCCCGCTCGAAGGGGCGCCCGAACAATCGGCCGGTGCCGCGCCCGACACCTCCGTCAGTCTTCCCCTCACCGAATCGCTCTTCGAGCGGCTGCTCCAGCAGATCGTAAAGGGCCAGCATACCCGACCCGACCTCGGACTCGACAGCGATGAAGTTCGGGAGCTTCTCGATACCACCCCCGACATCGCGGTGGAGCTCGACCACGACGGTCGCGTGTCGTACGCAAACGCCTCGTTTTCCGTCGCGTTCGGGTATTCGCATTCCGACGTGGTCGGAAGCTCGTTTATCGACCTCGTCCAGGAGGGCTATCGCCGGCCGTTACTCTCCCACATGAGGGAGGTCGCGGCCACGAGTACGGTATCCCGCGTGGCGACGCCGGACGACATCGTGCTGTTTCGTGCCCGCCATCACGACGGCAGCTATCTTTCCGTCGAGGCGCTGCTGAGCACCTATCACGAGGGCGAAGAGACCCGCATCGTCGTGGTGATGCGCGATCTCTCGGTGCATCGCAGCCTCCTCGAGGAACTGCGTGAAAGCAAGGACAACTACGATGCGCTCTCGGAGACCATAACCGAGGCCATCGTTCGCCTGGACGAGAGCTTCACCATCGTCTACGCAAATGCGGCGATCAAGTCGACATTCGGCTATGGGCCGGAAGAGGTTCGCGGTGAGCCGTTTCGGATGCTCTTTCCGCCGGGAGAGTACCAGCGCAACGAGTCTGCATTTCGCAAGTACTTCATTGTCGACGACCAGGATCGAGGCAGGCTGGGCCTCCAGAATACGATCGAGCTCCTCGGAAAGCACAAGCACCGGGGAATTGCGCCCATGGAGGTTTCCTTCGGAAACTCGAAGGAATACCGCGGGCGAACGCTCACGTGCATCATCCGCGATATCACGCGGCGCAAGAATGCCGAGAGGCGACTGCGGCACCTTGCCTACCATGATCAGCTGACGGGACTCGGGAACCGCGATCTGTTCAATACCGATATGCGCGACGTTCTGCACAATCTCGCAGTTGCCAAGACCGGGTATGCCGCGGTGATGTTCCTCGATCTCGACGGGTTCAAACAGGTCAACGACACACTCGGACATGAAGCCGGTGACAACCTCCTGATCGAAACCGCGGGGCGGCTCAGCGATGCGCTGCGTGAGTCGGATTCGGTCTACCGCTTTGGTGGCGATGAGTTCGTGGTGGTCCTCAGCTACATTCATCACCCGCGTGATGCGGCCCTCGTGGCGAACAAGCTCCTCGCCGCCGTCCGCCGTCCCTACGAGCTGGCGCAGAATGCCGGCGGCAGCTCCGACGTGGCGGTCGGGGTGAGTATCGGCATCGCACTGACTCCGAGCCACGGGTCGACGGTGGAGGAGCTCACAAAGGCTGCCGACCTTGCGATGTACAGCGCCAAGGAGGCCGGGAAGAGCCAATTCGCGTTCTACACTTCCGACCTCAACGCAAAGGCGGTAGAGCAGTGGGAGCTCGAGCAGGGTATCAGGTCGGGTCTCGAGCGCGGTGAGTTCGGGCTCCACTACCAGCCGCTGGTGGACACCGACGGCCGCATGAAGGGCGTCGAGGCACTGATGCGGTGGAATCACCCCACCAAGGGCGCGATATCGCCGGGACGCTTTATCCCGATTGCCGAGGAAACGGGGCTCATCGTGCCGCTCGGGAACTGGGTGCTCGAGACGGCATTCCGGGATGTGAAGGCCTGGAATGAAGGCGGGTACCCGGATCTCTACGTATCCATCAACCTCTCGCCGCGGCAGTTCGAGCAGAAAGACCTCGTGGACGTGATCGGGCGGGCGCTCGAGCGTACCGGCGCGGATCCGCGGAACGTGAAGATCGAGATAACCGAAACCTGTATCATGTCTGCGCCCGAGGAGGCAATGGACAAGATGCGACTCCTCAAAGAGCGCTATCCCGGCCTGACCATCGCCATAGACGACTTCGGGACCGGCTATTCATCGCTGAGCTATCTGTCCAACCTGCCGGCTGACATCATCAAGATCGACCTCTCGTTCGTGGTCAACCTCTTCGCGAAGAGCAATCAGAAGATCGTGAACGCCATCATCGGCCTGGCGCGTTCCCTCGGACTCGAGGTCGTGGCGGAGGGAGTGGAGTCGGGAGAACAGTGGGACTACTTCCGCAGCCACGATTGCCAGACCCTGCAGGGCTACCACTTCAATCGCCCGGTACCCCGGGGCGAGATCGCAGCCCTCCTCGAGAAGGG
>CAZWNS010000055.1:3015-14842 GCA_964635245.1 uncultured Spirochaetaceae bacterium | reverse complement strand
CGGCTGAGCCCCCGCTACCCGAATAGCCGCTCGACGACCTCGGCGACGGCTCCCTCGGCGGCCGTTCGCCCGGTTACCATATCGGCAACCTGCTTGACCTCTTCCCGCGCGTTGGCCACGGCAACGCCGACCGCCGCGTCACGGATCATCTCCATGTCGTTGATGCTGTCTCCGACGGCGACCAGTCCCGCCTGCGGGATGCCGAGAGAGGCGGCAAGCGCGAGCATCGCCCGGCCCTTGTCTACGTCGGGGTTGAGCACTTCGAGATAGACCGGCTTGGAAATGGTCGCGTTCCACCGACCCGCAGCCATCTCCCGAAGCTCCGCGAGATGGTCGGGAAGCTTCTCCGCGGGCCCCTGCAAGAGAAGCTTCGGCGAGGGCTCGTCCATGAAATCTTCCAGGGGCCCGACCACGCGGTACGGAAGCCCGCTCCTCGCGCTATACTCATCCGCTCGCGGATCCTCGTATTCGACGAAGAACTCATCATCGTGGTAGTACTGGGCGAGGAGGCCGTGCTCCCGGGCGTAGCGAATGATCTGCCGGGCGACGCCGACGTCGACGCCCCGTCGGCTGACCTCGCGGCCGGTCTCCACCTCCTCCACGATGGCCCCGTTGTAGGAAATCACGTAGTGCGTGCGTTCGGTGCGGAAGAGGCCGCGGGCGATGTTGACCATGTTCGGCGTCGGCCGGCCGGAGCAGAGCACGACGTGCACCCCGCGTTGATCGAGGGTGCGAAGCGCCTCCTCGTTTGCAGCGGGCGTGTCGTCTCCGGTATCGAACAGCGTATCATCGAGGTCGATTGCAAGCAGCTGGTACATGAGCCCGTACTCTACGGCATTCCCGCGGCAATGGCAAACGGCGTCGCCGCCGCCGGCCCGCTCCGATCCGGCGGCCGGCCTACCCCTCGAGCTCGTGCGCAACGCGTACCACTTCGGGCAGAAGCTGTTTCTTTCGCGAGAGCACGCCGGAGAGCCGGAAGATGCGGTCGCCGACCCGGTGGTAGACGAGCTTTCCGTCACCGGCGGGGAATCCGTTCGTCAACAGCAGGCTGTCGCCCTTTACCACGTCGGTGATCATCAACATGGTCCAGTCGAGCGACTTCTCCCCGGCGGTGTCCTCGAGGGCGCCGATGAGGCGATCCGCGTAGGAGCCCGCATCGACGAGGGTCGTCACCTCAGCCTGGCCGATGCCGATGCGCAGCCCCGCCTCCTCGTAGACTTTGAAGTCGGCGCCGACGACCTCGTGCGGGTCGCGCTCCTGCAGGGCCTTGAGCCTGGAGAACAGGCGCTTGGTCTGCTCGTCACGTGAGAGCCCGGTGATGCGCTCGAGGGACTCGATGGCGCGCCGGTCGATTTCCGTAGCCGTTGGTGACTGGAGGTTCACCGTATCGGAGAGGATGCCCGAAAGCAGGATGACGGCGATGTCGGCGGGAACCTCGATCCCGTTGACGGCGTACTCCTGCCACACGATCGTGCAGGTGCTTCCCACCGGCCGCGTATGCACGGAGATGGGCTCCGGCGTTTTCGGCGCGTCGAGGCGATGATGGTCGACAATCTCGAGAATCTGCGCGTATTCCGCCCCGGCCACCGCCTGATCGAGCTCGTTGTGATCGACGAGGATGAGCTTCGGCCGCGGACGCTCGATGAACGAGCGGCGGGTTACCATCCCGATGAACGCCCCATCCCGGAAGACGGGGAATCCGCGGTACTCCGAGCCGAGCAGCTGTGCCTTCGCCTCGTCGAAGGGCGTGGTGTGCGCGAGGCGGGGAACGTCGCGGTCGGTTATCATATCGATCGCGGAGCTCAACCTGAGCAGACGAATAGACTCCGCGGTGTCGGTATCGGAGAGGTACACCGAGCCCTCGTAGCCGGAGAAATCGACCTCGAGCTCGTCGGGCGACTCGAGGCCGGTGATGACGATCGCGGGGAAGGCATGGGTGATTGCATACTCGATGATTTCGGGGCGGTTTCCCACGATGAGCAGCGGCGAGCGGGAAATGCGAGCCATGCGCTCGAACGAGCGTTGTATGGGCATGGCTCCCGTGGCGATGGGTGCCACGAACTCCTCGGTCCGGCCCTCCTTGAAGAACCGGCCGGGGAGCACGCGCGCGAAGTTGCCGGTGGAGAAGTGATACTCGGGACGCTCTCCGGCGTGGAAGGCGGAGGCATAGTCGGCGATCTCGTTGGTGCCGACGACACCGGCAAACGAGCCGTCCGGCCCGCACACGGGAATGGCGCTTATGGTACGCTCGCGAACGATCTGGAAGGCGCGGAGTACGGGATCTGCCGGGTCGAGGCAGAACTCGTAGGGCGTGACGACGTCGGCCACCGTCGGCTCTATCGTGTCCACGTGCGCCGGCATGGCGAGGCCGGCCTGCCGGTATACATCACGGATCTGGGTGCTGAGCGCGCCCGAGCGTATCGCCGTGTAGGTCGTGTCGGGATGCAGTGCCTGCTTGAGATGGGCGTAGGCGGTGGATGCGCAGGTGCAGTCCACGTCCGGGTTGCGATGCCCGGCAACCAGAACCTCAGCCATGAAGGAGGTCCTCCGCCGCCGTGCTCGACGGCAGTGCGCTTTGCGCGCCGACCCCGGTGCACGCAAGGGCTCCGACGGCGTTTGCAAAGCGCACCGCCTCATCGATTGCCCGGTCGCTGCCGAGCGCGAATGCGAGTCCTGCGTTGAATGCGTCACCGGCGGCAGTTGTGTCGACGGTCTCCACCGCAAAGCCCGCAACCTGTCGGGTTCCCGCTTCATCGACGATATACGCGCCGGCCGCCCCGGCCTTGATGATGACGCTCTGCGCTCCCTGCTCGCGCAGCCGGGCACCGGCGGAGGCGGCGCTGTGCGCATCCGAGACCGCCACCCCGGTGAGGGTCTCCGCCTCGCGTTCATTGGGGGTCACATAGGTGGCGCTGCCGAGCATGTCGCGAGAAAGGCCGTCCGGCGGGGCGGGCGCGGGGTCGAGAATGGTGGTGGTACCGTGCTCGCGGAGTTTCGCCATGGCGTGGCAGACGGTATCGAAGGGTGTCTCGAGCTGAAAGAGCGCAATGCCGGCCTCAGCGAGCGCCGCGAGGTGCGCATCCACGTAGGCGCGGTCAACGAGGCCGTTGGCCCCGGCGACGATCACGATGTTGTTTTCCCCTTCGTCATTCACCTCGATCATCGCGACACCGGTTGAGGTATTCGCGACCACCTCGATTTCCCCGGTGCCGATGCCTTCACGCCGAAAGGTTTCGCTATACTCGGCCCCGAACACGTCATCCCCGATCTTTCCGGCCATACGAACATCGGCGCCGAGGCGCGCGAGGGCAACCGCCTGATTGGCGCCTTTGCCGCCGGGGTAGGTGCCGAAGCCGGAGCCGGCGCGTGTCTCACCCGGCCGGGGAAAACGGTCGACGCGGGCTACGAGGTCCATGTTGATACTTCCGAGAACGCAGAACCGGGGTGCCACGATGTGTGCTCCTTTGCGGGGTCGTCGCCTTAGCTTAGTGAAATGTGACGCAACGCTGCAAGCGGTCGTCGCCGGTTCATGTTTTGTTTGACAAAACCCGGATTCCGCCCCTACACTGGAAGAAATCGATTGCGCAACCCATTGCGCAATCGATTGGCATTCCGGAGGAGTGAAGCAGGCTATGGCAACGATGAAGGACGTAGCGCAGCGGGCGGGGGTCTCGCCCACGACCGTCAGCCATATCATCAACGAGACGCGGCACGTAAGTGACGATCTGAAGCAGCGCGTACTTCTGGCTATCGAAGAGCTCGAGTACCGTCCGTACGGGCTTGCCCGCAGCCTGCGCACCAAACAGTCGCACACCATCGGCGTCCTCATTCCGGACAACACCAATCCCTACTTTGCCGAGATTGCTCGATTACTCGAGGACGAGTGCTTCCGGCGCGGCTACAACGTCATCATCTGCAATACCGAGCAGGATCCGCAGAAAGAGCTGACCTACCTGAGGCTGCTTACCGAGAAGGCGGCCGACGGCATCGTCTTTGTTTCGACGGGCGACGACGCGGAGGCTATAGAGGCGCTCGGGCGCCGCCGCATTGCCTGCGTCCTGGTGGATCGCGACATACCCCAGCTGGACCTCGACCGCGTGGTGTCCGACAACGAGGCCGGTGCGTATATCGCGACCCGTCATCTTATCGACCTCGGCCACCGGCGCATCGATTGCATAGCCGGCCCGGCCGGTATCGCCTCCACCGAGGGCCGCCTTGCCGGCTATCGCCGGGCGATGGAAGAGGCCGATCTCGCCGGCGAGATCATATACGGCGATTTCCAGGTGGAAAGCGGCTATTCCGCGTTCGTCGGGCTTCATGAGGGAGGCAGCGTACCGTCGGCCATCTTCGCCTGTAACGACCTCATGGCAATGGGCGTGCTCCATGGAGCGGCCGAGCAGCATCTTCGCGTCCCCTACGACCTGTCGGTGGTCGGATTCGACGATATTCAGCTTGCCTCATACGCGGTCCCCTCGCTGACAACCGTGCAACAGCAAAAGCAACAGATAGTCGCCGAAGCGGCCTCGCTGCTGCTCGCGAGGATCAGCGGTGAGCACGAGGGAAGCATGCAGCACCGCATTCTCACCCCCCGGCTCGTCGTGCGCAGCTCCAGCGGCGTACCGGCGGGCGCTCACACGCAGAAGGAGCGACGGGCGAGCACGGCGCAAGGAGAAACAGCATGAGGAAACAGGGTCTGCTCAACCAGCCGATCGCCGGCGTTATCGCGGGCATGGGCCACACCGACTCAATCGTCCTGTGTGATGCCGGGCTGCCGATACCGGACGGTACGCACCGCATCGATCTGGCCGTCCGCTGCGGGACTCCGCCCTTCATTGAAACCCTCGAGAGCATTCTCGGAGAACTCGAGGTCGAGCGTGCCGCGATTGCCGAAGAGACACGGCGGAAGAGCCCGCAGCTCCATGAGGCGCTTCTGCGCACTCTCGGGGATATTCCGGTTGACTATATCGATCATGAAGAGCTGAAAGCCCGCTCGGGGCGGGCGAAGGCCGTGGTGCGAACCGGTGAGTGTACGCCGTTCGCCAACGTCATCCTCTACTCGGGAGTTGTATTCTAAGATGGAGCGCGCCGTCGATATCCGCAGTGTCCTTCACCGATTCGGTTTGCTCTTCGCCGTCATCCTGCTTGTGGTAGTGCTGTCCTCCCTCTCGGAGCAGTTCCTCACCGTACAGAACATTCTCAACCTGCTGCTGCAGGCAACGGTGAACGCGATCATAGCCGCCGGAATGACACTGGTGATTCTTACCGCGGGCATCGACTTATCCGTCGGATCGGTCCTGGCTCTCACGGCCGTCGTCACCGCCGACGTGCTGCAGATGGGCGTCCCCGTTCCACTTGCAATGCTGGTCGGGCTCGCCCTCGGCGCCGCGGTCGGTCTGGTGAACGGCCTGCTCATCACGAAGGGTCGTATCCCACCGTTCATCACGACGCTGGGGATGATGACGCTTGCGCGGGGCCTTGCGCTCAGCTACTCCGGGGGACGTCCCGTCACCGGGCTGCCGCGCGGGTTCCTGGACCTCGGCACAACCGCCGTCGCGGGTATCCCGACGCCGGTGTGGATTGCCGCGGGGATCTACGCCGCCGGCGTCTTCGTCCTCTCACGCACGACGTTCGGGCGCTATATCTACGCGGTGGGCAACAACCCGACCGCATCCCGCTTCGCGGGCCTGCCGGTGAAGGCGACGACGCTTTCAGTCTACGCGATCTCGGGAACCCTTGCCGCGCTTGCCGGCATGATTCTGGTCGCGCGCCTCGACTCCGCCCAGCCGGTTATGGGTATACGGTACGAGCTCGACGCGATTGCCGCGGTTGTGGTCGGGGGTGCGGCGTTGACCGGCGGTGAAGGCACGCTCTGGGGCACCGTCCTCGGCGCGCTGATCATGGCGATAATCGCGAATGCGATCAATATTCTCAACGTCTCCCCCTTCTATGCGCAGGTATTGCAGGGAGGCGTCATTATCGCCGCGCTTCTCATTCACAGTCTCGCGCGGCGGAGCAGGACATAGGGAGTTATCGACTCCGTTGGGGTCGAGAGAGAACGGTAAAAGGAGGCAATACATGAGACGTACGATGGTTCTCATTGTTGCAGTAATGCTCGTCGTCGCCGGCCCGCTGTTTGCAAGCGGCCAGGCCGAGGACGAGGCGGACGGGATGGTACTCGGGATTTCGGTGTCCACCCTGAACAACCCCTTCTTCGTCACCCTGCGTGACGGGGCGCAGGCGACTGCCGACGAGATGGGAGTTCAACTCGTGGTCGTCGACTCGCAGGATGATCCCGCGCGGGAGGCCAGCAACATACAGGATCTCATTCAGCGCGGTGTGGACGCCCTGCTGATCAACCCGACCGATTCCGACGCGGTGGTTCCCAGCGTCGAGCGCGCCAACGCCGCCGACATCCCGGTGTTCACCATCGACCGCGGGGCCAACGGCGGCGAGTTCGTCTCGCACATCGCCAGCGACAACGTGGCCGGCGGCGAAATGGCGGCTGAGCACCTGATCGAGCTCATCGACGGCTCGGGCCGGGTGGTCGAGCTCGAGGGTATTCCCGGGACGTCGGCGGCACGCGACCGCGGCGAAGGGTTCAACAACGTTGTCGGAGCTGAAAACGACGTTGAGGTGGTCGCCCGACAGACGGCGAACTTCAACCGGACCGAAGGACTCAACGTGTTTCAGAACATCCTGCAGGCGGAGTCCGACATCGACGGCGTGTTCGCGCATAACGACGAGATGGTTCTCGGGGCTATCCAGGCGGCCGAGGCCGCGGAACGTGCCGACGAGATCGTCTTTGTCGGTTTCGATGCAGTCGACGACGCGGTGCAGGCCGTTGAGGACGGACGTCTCGATGCGACGGTCGCGCAGCAGCCCTACGAGATGGGTGTGATCGGTGTGGAGACGGCAATGACCCACCTCGAGGACGGCTCGGTGGACGACTTCATTCCCGTTCCGCTTGAACTCGTTACGCCGGATAACGTGGACGACTTCTAGCTCGACTTCTAGCTCGACGGCCGAGACCGGTGGGATGCCGCGCGGCGTCCCACCGGCGATTGAGGAGTTCATACGATGACTTACGCCCTGCGTATGGAGGGCATACACAAACGATTCCCCGGTGTGCACGCGCTCGACGACGTCTCTTTCGCGGTCGAGTCGGGTGCCGTACATGCGCTCGTCGGTGAGAACGGCGCGGGGAAGTCCACGCTGATGAAGCTGCTCTCCGGAAGCCTGGCGAAGGACGAGGGGCGCATCGAGATACGCGGTGAAGAGGTAGAGCTGAGCAGTCCGGCGGACGCGCAGGCCCGTGGGGTCGGTATGATCTACCAGGAGCTTACGGTCATGCCGTACCGCAGCGTGGCGGCGAACATACTGCTCGGGCGGGAGCCTCGAACGGCCGGGGGCCTCTTCATCGATTATCCCGAGCTGCACCGTCGGGCTTCGCAGCTGCTCGACCGCATCGATGTAGAGGTGCAACCCACCGAGATTGTCGGGCGTCTGGCCATCGCGCAGCAGCAGATGGTGGAGGTCGCAAAGGCCCTGTCCCTCGATGCGAAGATCATCATCATGGATGAGCCGACGAGCTCGCTCACCGACCGGGAAACCGCGACGCTGTTCCGCATTATCCGTGAGCTGAAAAAGCAGGGGATTACGGTGATCTACATTTCCCACCGCCTCGAGGAAGTCTTCGAGATAGCCGACCACGTCACCGTTCTGCGCGACGGAAAGAGCGTTCACAGTGCCGCCGTGACGGAGATCGACGCCGACGAGGTCGTCCGCCTCATGGTCGGGCGCGATCTCACGGCGTTCTTCCCGAAGCACGAGGCGGAGGTCGGCGAGGTCGTGCTCGAGGTGGAGAATCTGAGCGGCGGCACGTTCAAGAATGTTTCCTTCTCGTTGCGGTCCGGTGAGATTCTCGGGATGTCCGGTCTCGTGGGGGCGGGCCGCTCTGAAACGGCGCGCGCGCTCATGGGCATCGATGCGGCCACCGGCGGCGAAGTGCACTATCTCGGTGAGCGGGTGCGGCTCGGCTCCGTGCGCGAGATGATGCGTCGCGGGTTTGCCTATGTGCCGGAAGACCGCAAGGAGCAGGGGCTTTTCCTGCGGATGACGGTGCGCGATAACCTGGCCATCAGCGTCATGGAGCGGTTATTCAAAGCCGGTCTGGTACGGGTGCAGAGGCTTGTCGAGGTTGCCTCCGACTATGTGAAACGACTGCGCATTCAGACACCTTCGCTCTATCAGCTTGTCCGAAACCTCTCGGGGGGCAATCAGCAGAAGGTGATTCTGGCGCGCTATCTCGCCCTCGACCCGCGGGTTCTCATACTCGACGAGCCCACGCGCGGCATCGATGTCGGGGCCAAGGCGGAAATCCACAACATCATCGGTGAGCTCGCCCGGCGCGGAGTCGCCATCATCATGATCTCCTCCGAACTCCCCGAGGTCGTCGGTGTTTCCGACAGGGTCCTCGTCATGCGGCAGGGCCGGGTTGCCGGCGAGCTCAGCGGCGCCGAGATCACGCAGGACGCCGTCATGGCACTGGCGGCGGGAGGCGCAACGCGGTGAAGAAGGACATCGGTGTAACGGCAGCGCGCTACAGCACGGTTCTCATACTTGTCGGTCTGGCGGTCATGTTCTCGCTCGCCTCCGGGAGGTTTCTGAGTGTCGGGAATCTTCTCAACGTGGTGGAGCAGTCCTCGTTACTCGGGATAGTTGCCATCGGGGTGACCTTTACGATCATCTCCGGCGGCATTGATCTGTCGGTGGGGTCCCTCGTTGCCTTCTGCGGCGCGCTGGCGGCCGGCTTCATGAGCCGAAACGGTATCCCGCTCGCCCCGGCCCTCGTATTCGCGGTGCTCGCCGGGGCCGGGCTCGGGCTGGTGAACGGTCTCCTCGTCGTCAAGGGCGGGCTGCAGCCGTTCGTGGCGACGCTCGCGATGATGGCCATCGCGCGGGGGCTCACGCTGATCTATACGCGCGGAGACCCGATCTCCGGTATGGGAGAGAGTTTTACCGCAATAGGCTCGGCCGTCGGTCCCGTGCCGGTTCCCGCGCTGATCTTTGTTGCGGTCTTCATTCTCAGCCACATCGTGTTGCAGCGCACGCCGTTCGGTGCATACGTCTACGCAGTCGGCGGGAACGAGGAAACCGCCCGCCTTGCCGGCATACCGGTGAACATGATCAAACTTGCCTCCTACGTGATCAGCGGCTCTCTTGCCGCGGTCGGCGGCATCGTGCTTGCAGCGCGGCTGTGGAGCGCTCAGCCACAGGCGGCGAGCGGGCTCGAGCTGCAGGCGATCGCGGCGACCGTCCTCGGCGGCGCCTCGCTCATGGGCGGCGCCGGTACGACGGTGGGCACCTTTGCCGGCGCTCTGATTATGGGGGTGCTTGCAAACGGTCTGAACCTGGTCGGAGTGTCGTCCTACATTCAGCAGGTCATAACCGGCGCGATCTTCATTCTCGCGGTCATGCTCGACATGTGGACGAAGCGCAAAGAACGGGCGGGGCTCGGCTGAGCGGCGCGGGAAGCTTCGAGAGGAGGTAGGTGATCGGATCGGCCTGCCGTTGACCCTGCGCCCGGCTGTTGCCATATTCACCACCGTGAGAGTCGTATCCGTCCTCGTACTCTGCGTCGCCGCCGTTGCTGCGGCGTTCATATTCATTCCTGCGGTTCAAGGGTTGGTCGTGCCTATGCCTGGAACCATACGCACCCTGGTCAGAGAGTCCGAAGCAAAGCCACCGGCCGGCGGTGTCGTGCATCGCGACCTCGTCTACAGAGACGGCATGTTCAGCGATCGGCACCTCGACCTCTACGAACCGCTCGGCGAGTTCTCCGGCGGCCCTGCGCCGATCGTGGTGTTCTTCCATGGGGGCTCGTGGATCCATGGTGATAAGATCACGATCCGCGTCGTGGACCGATTCCTGCGGCGCATGCGCGAGGCGGGGTACTTCGTCGCGGCGGTCAACTACACCACCAATCTCCTCCGTGGGTTCGAGGGGCCGCTCGAGAACACGCAAGAGGCGATACGGTGGCTTGCCGCGCAGGCGCCGCGCTACGGCTACGACGCGCACAACATGGGGCTCTATGGAGTATCCGCAGGCGGGCATCTCGCGCTCCTCGCCGTCTCGACCATGGAGCATGAGGGTTTTACTCCTGCCTTCGTCTTCGCTGAGTGCGCACCGACGGATCTGATCGCAATGAAGGAAGGCGAGGCATTTGATCACTCGTTCACCTTTCGCCTCTTCCCCGACCGGCGACTGCGGGAACTCAGCCCGATTCATCACATAGGCGACACGCTGCCGCCGGTGCTGCTCTTCCACGGCGGACAGGACCGCACCGTCCACGTTCGCCAATCGGAACGCTACGCCGCCGCCCTCGAGGAGGCGGGTCGGCCGGTCACCCTCATCATCTATCCGGAGGGAGACCACGCCTTCCTCAACCTCTCCGATGAGATGTGGTACCGGCAGGAGACAACCGGACTCGCCTGGTTCGACCGGGAGTTCAGACGAAACATGGCGGACACGCGCCGATGAATCAGAAACACAGAGCCACCATAGCCTCAGAGCTCGATCTCGAGCCCGCCGGCATCAGCTCGACCGCTCTGCCGGCGACGGCCTGAGCCTGATCGATCCGGACTCCTACGGTTCTGCCTCCGGCGTCTGCCCGGCTTGCTCGGCGAGCTTGCGGTACACCGCGACGACGAAGATCGAGATATAGCCGGTATAGACGGCCGAGACGATCATCGTCAGCACGACGCCGAGAATCGGGATAAGTCCCAGGATCACGCCGAGAATCCCCGCAAGTACGCCCAGGGCAATGAGCACCAGGAAGACCACGAAGGTCGCCTTGAAGTGACCGGTGACGGCCCGGAAGCTTCTGTTAAGCGCATCGAACGCGCCCGCATCATCGACCATGACCGCGACCAGCGTGAACATCAACAGAAACGCGATGATGATCCCCGGGAGTACCAGAAGAATCATGCCCAGCGACACGAGGATGCCGACGATCACCGACGCGATGATGATCGGCACGATACGAGCCACCAGCTTTGACCAGCCGGCGCCGAGTGTGGTCTTTTCGCCCTTCAGTGCAAGGTCGGCCATGGCTACGGTCATGCCGTGGGCGAGCAGGCCGACGATGCCGCTGATGATCGACACCAGGAACATGCCGCCGAGTGCGGCACCGAACCCCACCATTGCCTGTTCGGGGTTTTCCGCCATTTGTTCGCCCGTGAATCGGCCGGCCATCGGCATGGCGGACCCGACGAAGATGAGCGAGACGAGCGCCGAGAACAGGCTCGCGACCAGCATCGGAATGAAGATGAGCGGGTTCTGCTTCGATACCGCGAAGCTTCCTTTCAGCATTTCACTGATACTCATAGATGCCTCCTTCGACACGGCCGTTCCGACCGTCTCTCAACCATAGCATAGCCTGAGCACAGGCCCGGCACAAGCGAAGTTTCCGGCAAAAGAAAGGGGCCCGTATCAGGGCCCCCCATGATCCTTCTATTTCGAAGGACAACGTTCAGTTCCTAGGCGATGGTCCCCCGGGAACCTCGCGTCGTGTTATCATAACTCATTCAGACCTCCTTTTCGTTTCGGATCATCTCCGCATGCCGCCCCGCGACCCCCGACACGATACACGGTCGGTTGCCGATCGGTTGCACGGCCCGCCCGACGGGCGCAGCCGGCAGCGACTACAACGGGAAAGGATGGAAGCAGACATCCTCCACCGCCACACCACCGGTACGACCGTGAAGGATGCCCACCTCACGTCTGAGGATGAGTGTGAACCAACTCGGCCTCGCGGTCAAGAGGGAAT
>CAZWNS010000055.1:0-2915 GCA_964635245.1 uncultured Spirochaetaceae bacterium | reverse complement strand
AGCGCACGCCGCCATGTTAGAATCGGCGCAGTATGCACATGTCGACCGGCGCCGCGCGCATGATCCCCGAAATCCGTGATGTACCTATCGTGTTTCTGACAAGCCACAGTGAGAAGGAGATGGTCGACCAGGTGCGCGGCATCACAAGCTACGGCTACGTGCTGAAGAACGCCGGCGAGTTCGTTCTCGTCCAGTCGATCGAGATGGCGTTCAGACTCTTCGAGAGGACGCAGCAGCTGGACGCCGAGAATGCGGAGCACCGGGCAACCCGTACATCCCTCGAAGAGAGCCGCCGCTTTCTCTCGAGCACGCTCGAGGCGATACAGGACGGAATCAGCGTCCTCGGCCTCACGATCATCGAGGCGCTCGCCGCGCAGCACGAGGGCGAGCTTACCGTTCGAAACGACGGTGGGGCCGTGGTCGAGGTGGTGATCCCACTTCCAACGGAGGCCGGCGAATGAGCCTCGCGCCGGCCACCCCCCACACGACCCTCAACGCCGTCGTCGGTGCGGCGCTCGAGCGCGCGGACTCAGCAGGCATCATCACACGATGTCTGCGTGTGGAGGGAACGGGGGCCGCCTCGGTCCTCCGCGTGACAACCGAAACCGGCTCGCACCGCCTCGAGCTCGGGGCATTCGAGCGGCTCCTGGTGATAGGAATCGGAAAGGCGGCGGCCCGTATGGCGCGGTCGCTCGAAGCCGTGCTGGGGGACCGCATCACCGCCGGGGTTGTCGTCACCAAGTATGGCCACGGCGAGCCGCTCTCCCGCCTGGAGCTCTACGAGGCGGGACATCCCGTGCCGGACGAGGCGGGCGTGCGCGCCGCACGGCGGATGGAGGAGCTCCTTGCCGACACCGACGAGCGCACGCTCGTTGTGTCTCTCGTCTCCGGGGGCGGGTCGGCCCTGCTGGTCGATCCGTATCATGACGGGAGTCACGAATTGACCCTCGCGGACCTGCAGGAGGTCACGAGACTGCTTCTCTCCTGCGGCGCAACCATCCAGGAGATGAACTGTCTGCGCAAGCATCTCTCGAGCGTGAAGGGGGGACGACTTGCGCGGATGATGATGCCGGCGACTTCGCTGAACCTCATTCTCTCCGACGTGGTGGGCGACGATCCGGCAAGCATCGCCTCCGGGATCACCGCGCCCGATCCGAGCACCTACGGGCAGGCGCTGGAAATCGCAACGCGCTACGGCATCCTGGAGTCGCTGCCGGCGGCGGCGCGGGCGCTGGTGGAGGCGGGGGCGGGCAGTGCGTCGACGGCGCCGCCGGAAACGCCGGGCCCCGGCGACCCGGTCTTCGAGCGCGTGCACAACGTTGTGATCGGCTCGAATACCCAGGCGTTGCTCGCCGCGGCCGAGGCGGCGCGGGGGGCCGGCTACACCACGATCGTGCTTACCTCGCGACTGGTGGGCGAGGCCCGCGAGGTCGCGAAGATCTTTCCGGCCATGGCTCGGGATGTGCGGGAGAAGGGGATGCTCGCCGCCCCGCCGGTCTGCGTGCTCGCCGGTGGAGAGACGACGGTCACTCTCCGCAATGCCGATGGTCGCGGTGGACGCAATCAGGAGCTGTTGCTTTCGGCGCTGCGCGAGATGGTGGTGGCCGAGTCGAGTGCTGCGCCCGGCGACGGCGGCGCAACGCCGACCGCGGCATCACGAATCATCTTTGCAAGCGTTGCGACCGACGGAAACGACGGACCGACGGATGCCGCCGGGGCCTACCTCGACGAGACGGTGGTACGATCCGCCGCCGGTGACACCGCGGCTCTCGAGCGTGCGCTTGCCGAGAACAACGCGCATCCCTACCTCGAGGAGCTCGGCGCGCTCATCCGCACCGGCCCGACGAACACGAACGTCTGCGATATTCAGGTCTTGCTCGTGGACGCCTGAAGCTGCTCCACGATCTCGCGGGTCGTCTCGTCCCAGTCACCGGCCATGTACCACTCGGCCATCTCCTCGATGAACTGCCGGTAGAGGGTGGCGAACCTCTTCGCCGCGTCCGTGTCGGTCTTCTGCTTGTCGTAGAGCTCGGTGAACTCCGGGTGCTCCTTCTTCCACGCGGTCTTCTTTCGGTCCACGACGGCGGGGGCTTCGATCCAGCGGGCGAGCTCGCGGCCGGAGCCGTCCCAGAGCGACACCACGGGGATGTGGGTCGCCCCTTCGCTGTTGTACTTCTGTTTCAGATCGGTCTGTTCCGATCCCCGGAAGACGCGGAACTCGATTCCCGCGCGTGAGAAGAGATCGGCAAGTATGGGCGTGTTGCAGGCGGAGTCTCCACACCAGTCTTCGGTCATCATGGTGGCCCGCACCGGGGCATGCACGCCTTGGACGGCGTCCACGAGGGCTGTCACGTGATCGCCGCGTGCCGACGCTTCCCCCATGAGGCGTTTCACGAAGGTTCGATAGTTCCGCAGATTTGCTACGTAGGTCTCGGGGTCATACCCGGTTTCGAAGGTCTGTGTATCCATTGTGCAAAAGGTAGAGCATCTTTCTCCTTTGAGCAACTACGGGTTGACGGTGAATCGATAATTCTATACCTTTTATTCCGTTCCCAGGGCGCTCCGGCCGCGCAGCAGACGGGCTGCGCCGGATGATGTTCCGGCGGCTCCGGTTCGAACCCGGACGGTCGAAAAGGGAAATAGCGGCGTGTGAAGGTAAGCCGCTATTTGAAAACGGAAAAGGGAAAGTTTCCGGCCCACTTCTTTGATAAGGAGGACAGCGATGATGCTTGCCGTTCTTACCATTGGTGGACTGGCTCTCGCACTGGGAATCACCTGGCTGCGTGTCGATGCTGATCGCCGTTCCGGCCGCGTCTGATCGACGCAGTTCCTGATAGTGGCAAAGCCCTTTCGGTGGAAGGCCGGAAGGGCTTTGTCTTGATACGCCCCCGGGACGGGGAGCCCGGCTGCGATGA
>CAZWNS010000054.1:8214-18193 GCA_964635245.1 uncultured Spirochaetaceae bacterium | reverse complement strand
ACGCGTACAGTGCGCGGTACGCCGCAGCCGGGAGTCGCGGGTAGAGCCTGTCTTCGGGCGAGGAGGCGCTCGGGATCGGGAGTCTGCGGGTGATGGCGGTGAGGGGTCTGAGTAACTGAGCGCTCCGCCGCAGGGCAACGGCGGGAGAGAGAAACAGGGCGCGGTCGGCGACTCGGGCGGCGTATCCCCCGTGTGGTGCCTCGGTCAGCACGAAGTCGCAGAACGTGAGCGCGCCGAGGGACTGCCCGAGAAATCCCGGCGGAAGGTCTCCCGCCGGCCGGTCGGCACGTGCCGCCTCGCCGAGGAATCGCGCGGCGGCGCGGTAGTCCTCGAGCCACGACTCGCGGGTCACCTCTTCGAGCGCACCGTAGTCGCCGCGGTGCCCGGCGAGTGCCATGCGGACGACGCGAACGCCGAGCGATTGCAGGAGCGCGCACACGGGCGTCATACGGTCGGGATGAAGGTTCAACCCGTGGACGACGAGCACGACCGCCCGCGGAGGGACGGTCGGCTCATACTGCTGGAAGCGCGGGATCATCTCCGGTGCACTCATAGCCGCTCTCGGCAAAGCCGGCCGCCTATGAGGCTGCTCCAGGCGTCCCCGTACTGCGTTGGGCCCTTCAGCATAAACTCCGTCACCGCAGAGTGCCCGGTGTGGCGCACCCCGGCGACGCCCTCAGGAGGCGAGAAACTCCCGCACGAGCGAGATGAACCGGTCGGGGGCCTCCACCATGACGGAATGGCCCACGCCGTCGAGCACTCGCAGCCCGGCGTCGGGGAATGCGGCGGCCGTCGCCTCCGCCATCTCTTTGGTTATGATCACGTCGTGCTCGCCGACGACTACGAGCACGGGTCGGTCGAACTCGCCGGCGCCGTCGCGGTAATCGAAGCGCTCGAGTGCCCGCGCATTGCCGGTGAAGGCGATCGGGTTCATCTTCATCGCCTCGTCGGTGAGGCGCTCGAGAAACGCGGGGTCGCTCATGGTGGGAGTCACCGCCTGCAGGCCTTTCTTGAGGAGCTCGCGATTCTCTATGAATTTCTGGATAATCGGGTAGCGCTCCTCCGGAGTCTTCAGGCCGTCGAGGGGGGCTGAGTCCACGAGCATGAGTCGGGAGACCATCTCCGGGTTCCGAAGTGAGAGCGAGATGGCCACCGCGCCACCGAGCGAATGCCCGATGACCGGCAGGGGCGGGGGAAGCTCTGCGCGACGCACGAAATCGCGCAGGTAGTCGGCGTAGACGTCAATGTCGGCGACCTCGATGCGGCCCGAGTCCCCGAAGTTCGGCAGGTCGGGAGCAATGGTGCGCACACCGGCCACCTCCATGACGTTCTCCCACCAGACCTTCGACCCGGTGTTCCCGTGAACGTAGAGCAGCGGCGGTCCGGCTCCCGCTGCGTTATAGCACATCTCGACCCCATCCAACTCAACTGTCTCCGTGCGCATGCTGTTCCTCCTCTCGCGGCCGGCGCGGAGCTCAGCGCGGCATTCCGGTGTGCAGTAGCCGGCCGATCTTGAGTATCGTAGCCTCGATATCGGTGATGTTCTTGCTGAAGATCGACTCGATACCGAAGTAGTGGGAGATGCCCATGAGCGCGTTTCCGACGAGCTTCTTGTCGTCGGTCTTTATGTGACGAAGTGTTCGACAGTAACCCTGCTCGAACTTGTCGTAGTAGGCGGTAGCCTCCTCACTTACCACGAACTCGGCTTCGAGCACGATTGAGTAGTAGCTCCTGTGATGCCGAAAGTGCAGGTAGAACAGATACATCCCCTGGATTTCCTGCTCGGTGCGGTTGAGGGAGGTGTCGAGATTGATGGAGATGAAGTGTCGCGTGCGCGCGCCGATCGTGCGAACGATTTCGGCGAGGAAGTCTTCCTTGGTTCCGAAGTACAGATAGAAGGTGCCGACAGAGAACCCCGCCTCCTTGGCCACCTCGTACACGTTGACGTTGTAGTATCCCCGGCGGCCGAAAAGCTTGATTCCCGCCTCGATCAGCCTGTTCCGTGAGGTGTCCTGCGGGGACTCGAGCGGGGTATGCTCGGTGGTAAATATGCGCTGAGCGTTTGTGATGTCCTCGGTGAAGAAACCTCCGAGGAGCAGCTCATGCAGTACCCGCCGATCCCGCTCGGGTTGTCCGTCGGACGAGCGCATGGAGACGAAACGCGCGGCGGAGATGAGAAAGATGTACTCCGCCTCGTCGATCTCCCGGTCGTACATGCGCGTGAAGTAGTCGATGCAGATCTCGCGCATCTTCTTCTCGTACCGGATGAAGCGGTACTGTCCCTCGCGATAGACGGTGAAAAGCTTGCGGTGCTCCCGGCCGGTCTCGAAGATCACTTCGAGAAAGCGGTTCAGTTCGCCGGAAATCGAGGGCTCCTCCACCTGTGTAAGCCGGTCCGAGAAGACCGCCAGATAGCGATCGAGGAGCTCCTTGAAGATCTCCTCCTTCTTTTCGAAGTAGTTGTAGAACACGCCGTTGGACAGAGACGCGTTGCGGCAGATCTCGGCTATCGATACCGTCTCGTACCAGCGACCGGCAAAGAGATCGAGGGCGGACTGGATCAAGCGCTCTTTCGTTACGGTGTTCCCCGATCCTTTGCCCATGTACGGTCCGACTCCCTGCGCCTTAAGTGTAATGCCGAAAGTATAGAGACAAAAACCGGCCGTTTCCACACCCCGGTCCGGCCCGCGCCCCCGCCCGCGCCCCCGCCCGCGCCGGGAACGGGCCCGGCGCGCCGGACGGGGGCACTGCAGGCCTACGAGCGCTCGACGAGCATGGCCATACCCTGCCCGCCACCTATGCAGAGCGTCGCGAGGCCCCTGGAGACTTCACGCCTGCGCATTTCGTGAAGAAGTGTTGTCACGATGCGGGCGCCCGAGGCGCCGATGGGATGGCCGAGAGCGATGGCGCCGCCGTTCACGTTGACGATGTCCGGATCGATTCCGCCCAACTCCTGCTCCATGCCTTTGAGCACAGCCAGCGACTGAGCGGCGAAGGCTTCATTGAGCTCGGCGAGCTCTACATCCTGGAGGGTCCAGCCCGCACGGTCGAGGGCGCGTCGGGTCGCCGGTACCGGCCCGTAGCCCATGTAGGCGGGGTCCACGCCCGCCGACCCGTACCCGCTGATGAAGGCCATGGGTTCCGCGCCGAGCTCGCGAGCCGTGTCCTCGCTCATGAGCACGACGAATGCGGCGCCGTCGTTGATGCCCGAGGAGTTTCCGGCCGTGACGCTTCCGTCTTTCTTGAAGGCCGGCTTGAGCTTACCGAGAGCTTCCGGCGTCGCACCCCGGCGGAAATGCTCATCGGTATCCGCGGTGAGAGGCTCCCCTTTGCGCTGCGGTATCTCTATGGGCTCGATCTCCGCGGCGAAGCGACCGGAGTCGACGGCGGCCTCGGTCCTGTTCTGGCTCGTCGCGGCAAAGGCGTCCATTTCCTCCCGGGTGATATTCCACTGCTCGGCGAGGTTCTCCGCGGTGACGCCCATGTGGTAATCGTTGAACACATCGATAAGCCCGTCTCGGAGCATGAGGTCGACCATTTCCGTATTGCCCATCCTGGCGCCGTAGCGCGCCTTGGGTACCGCGTAGGGTGCGCGGGTCATGTTCTCGGTGCCGCCCGCGGCAATGATGTCCGCGTGACCGGCCGCGATTTCCATCGCCCCGAGGCTTATTGATTTGAGTCCCGACCCGCAGAGCTTGTTTACCGCGTAGCTCGGCACCTCGACCGGCACCTCCGCTCCCACCGCGATCTGTCGGGCGACGTTCTGCCCGAGCCCGGCCGAGAGAATGTTTCCGACGATAACCTCCTCGACCCGCCCCGGCTCGACGCCGGCGTCTCGCAATGCGGCCTTCAGCGCTGCTACACCGAGCTCTACGGCCGATACGCCCGAAAACATGCCGCCGAATGTGCCGATGGCGGTTCTCTTTGCCGATACGATGGCTACGCGTCTCATATGCAGGTATTCCTCTCTTCGTTTCTTTTCGTTTCTTTGGTGTTGTGGTTGCTGCGGGCCGTTTCGGCCTACAGATAGCCGAGCTCTTTCGCCGCCTCGGTGAGTTGTGCACGAAAGTCCGGATGGGCAACCGAAATCAGATTCCTCGTGCGCTCGCGCACCGTGCGCCCGCGCATATAGGCGATTCCGTACTCGGTGACGATGTGATCGACGTTACTGCGATGCAGCGTCACCGCGGTGCCCTCGCGGAGCGTCGGCGTGATCGTACTGATGGTGCCGTTCTTGGCCGTCGAGCGGCAGGCGATTATGGACTTGCCGAGCCCGTCGTAGGCCTCCTTGGCGCCGACGGCGGTGTCGGTCTGTCCGCCGGTTCCCGAGTACTGGGTCGTGCCGATCGACTCGCTTGCCACCTGGCCGGTGAAGTCGACGTTGAGGCAGGTGTTGAGCGAGACCATGCGGGAGTTGTGACGGATCACCGCCGGATCGTTGACCCAGGAGCCCCTCTGGAACTCAACCGCCATATTATCGTCGAGCCACTCGTAGAGGCGCTTCGAGCCGAAGGCGAAGGTGCAGACGAACTTGTCCTTGTACAGGCTCTTTCGCTTGTTGGTGATGACGCCCTGCTCGTAGAGGTCCACCATCGAGTCCACCACCATCTCGGTATGTACGCCGAGGTCCTTCTTGTCGCCGAGTGCAAGCGCGGCGGCGTTTGGGATGTTTCCGATGCCGAGCTGAATCGTGGCGCCGTCCTCCACGAGCTCGGCCACATAGTTGCCGATGGCCTGGTCGGTCTCATCGGGCTCGGCGGCGGGCAGGGTAGGCGGCTCCTGGTGATTCTCCACGAAGTAGTCGACGTAATCGACCTGCACGTGGGTGTCACCGTAGGTGCGCGGGAGGTTTTCGTTTACCTCGAGAACCACCAGATCCGCGGCCTCGAGCACGTCTTTCTCGTAGGTAATGCCGAGAGACAGGGAGACGAACCCCTTGGAGTCGGGCGGGGTGCAGGTGCCGAAAAAGATGTTGGGCGTCTTCGCCTGGATGCGGTCCATTGCCGCGCGGTGCAGCATGTTCGGCACGTAGGTGACCGTGTTGAGACCCTCCTTGAGCGCTTTGCGTGAACCGGGTGCGTGGAACCAGCTTGCCAGCTCGAAGTGTCCCTCCATTTCCGGCTTCATGTAGAAGTCGTAGGGCTCGAGGGTGAGCACGCTGAACACGCGAACGTCCTCCACCCTGTCGCGCACCGTGTGAATTCGCGACATGAGCCCCTGCGGCTCGGAGGCGCACTGACCGACGATGATATCGTCACCCGTCTTTATGTGGCCGACGGCCTCCTCCATCGAGATGAGCCGTCGCTTGTAATCCTCGTTCCAGTTTTTCACGGTCACTGCCTCCTTATCGTCGTCTTGTTGACCGGGTGGCTCTAATACACGAACAGGTTGCTTCCCACTGCAAGGCCTGCGCCGGATGCAACGAACATGACCGTATCGCCCCGCCTGACGCGTCCTGCCTTCACCGCATCGTGGAAGGCCATCGGGACGCAGGCGGAGCCGGTATATCCGTACTTGTCCATGATCGTGGTGGTTTTGCTCATCGGCATCCCGAGGATGCCCATGACTTCCTCGATGACGGAGCGGTTTATCTGCGTGAAGATGATGTGATCCACCGCGGCCTGCTCAACACCCGTTTTGGTAAGCAGGTGCTCCACGAGCGGAGGCCACAGCTTGACGTTTCGGTCGCCCGGCAGCCGCTGCAGGAGCTGAAGCCCGTACTCTCCCGCCTCGAGGCGTTCATGGGTGATGGGTATTCGCGTGCCCCCGGCGTACACCCCGACGTAGTCCCACTGCGTCCCGTCGGTGATGAACTGACTTCCGAGGTAGTCCGCCGTTTCCCGCTTCTCGAGCACCACCGCGGCGGCGCCGTCCGCGAAGATCGAATACCCGAAGGCGTCGCCGTCACGCACGTAGGCCGGCATGTCGTAGACGCCGACGACCACTGCAAAGCGAGCCTCCGGGTCGCCGGCGAGCAGCCGTGCGCCCACATCATAGGCGGTGACGAAGCCCGCGCAGGAGCAGTCCACGTCGAACGACCCGGTGTACCGTTGTCCCCCCTGAATGCGGCCCTGTACCAGAATCGCAGTGGAAGGTGATATGTACTCCGGCGTGTCGGTACCGACGATGAAATAGCCCACCTCCCGGGGGTCGATCCCGGCATCGGCAATGGCCGCCTGCGCGGCTTTCGTGGCGAAATCCGCGGTAGTCTCTTCAGTCCCGCGAAGTCTCGCGATGTGCCGCTGCCTGATGCCGATTTTCTGCTCGATCTTCTCGGTGTCGAACTCAACGCCGGTGAGCTTTTTCAGTTCTTCGTTGTCGATGGGCTCTCCGGGGACGTAGAGTCCCACTCCCCTGATTCCTGTATGTACCACGTATCCTCCGCAAATATGAGAAGTGATTCGTATATCAACAACCATTATAGAGCCGATTTTTCGGCCTGACAAGGACAAAATTGCGTGCATTGCGAGCCAAACGTCCGGAAATTCGCCGTCCGGCGACCGTATAACCCGTCCGGCGGCGGGCGTCGGTCGTGTTCGCTGAAGAAAGCTCTTGACGGTGGTTCGAGAGTGCCCCTACAATGTGTGAGAGCTGATTCAATTCTTATCATTGAGGTGGATTCATGAATATCGGCATCCGAGGTCTGGGTACGTACATACCCGAACGTCTCATGAGCGCCGCGGAGATCGCGGAGAAGACGGGTATCCCCGAGGACGTCATCGCCCACAAGTTCGGCGTCAAACAGAAACCTGTACCGGGCCCCGAGGATACGCCGAGCTACATGGGACTGCAGGCGGCGCGCCGGGCGCTCGATCAGGCGGGCGTCGATCCGGCCGAAGTCGATCTCGTTATCTGGAACGGAGCCCAGCATAAGGATTACCCGTGCTGGCTCGCCGGGCTGAAAGTGGCCCACGAGCTCGGCGCCGACAACGCGTGGTCCTTCGATATGGAAGCCATGTGCGGGTCCATGATGGTAGGGTTCGACGTTGCCAAGTCCATGATGCTTACCAAGGATGAGCTGAATCGGGTTCTCCTGGTAAGCGGATACCGCAATGTGGATCTTATCGACCTCAGCGTCAAGGAAACGAGCTTCATGGCCGATATCGGCGCCTCGGGTGCCGCGGTGCTTCTGGAAAAGGGCTACGACCGCAATGTGATTCTGGGATCGTCGTTTCGCGGGGACGGCAGCTTTGCCGAGGACTGCGTCGTGCCGGTGCTCGGCGCGAAGGCCTGGCCTCCGAAAGAGGAAGACGCAAAGCGCGCCTACTTCGAGGTGCGCGACGTGGAGTCCTTCAAACGCAAGCTCGGCGAGCGCACGCTGCCGAACTTCTTCCACGTCATTCGCGAATCACTGCAACGCTCCGGCGGGCTGACCGAGAAAGATATCGATTACCTCGCCATCCTGCACTTCAAGCGCTCGGCGCATGACGAAGTGTTGCGCGAGCTCGGTCTGGACGAAGGCCGCACGACCTATCTGGACGAATACGGCCACCTCGGCCAGAACGACCAGGTCTTATCGGTGGAGCTCGGCCTCAAAGACGGAAAGATTCACGATGGAGACACCGTCGTGATGGTCGGCGCGGGCCTCGGATTCGTCTGGGCATCTTCGGTTGTCCGGTGGGGGCCGCAACAGGAAACGGAATCGACGTAAGGAGGATGATGAATGGATTTGACGGGAAAGGTATGCATTGTAACCGGCGGGGCCCAGGGCATCGGGCGCACCATTGTCGAGGCGTTTGCCGAGGCCGGTGCGGAGAAGATCTACGCCTGTGACGTCGACGAGGCGGCACTGGCCGCGGCCGAGAAAGATCTCCCGGTCCTGAAAGGTGCAAAACTCGACGTAACCGACCCCGAAGCAATTCGGCGCTTCGTCAACGACGTCCGGGAAGCGGACGGGCGCATCGACGTGCTTATCAACAATGCCGGGATTACCCGGGATTCCCTGGTGCACAAGATGGGGGACGATGCCTGGGACGCGGTAATCGGCGTGAACCTCAAAGGAGTCTTCAACATGACCCGCGAGATCGGACCGCTCATGATGGAGCAGGGCCACGGGTCCATCGTCAACATCTCGAGTATCGTCGGGCTCGACGGCAACACCGGTCAGACGAACTACTCCGCCACGAAGGCCGGCGTGGTCGGCATGGCGAAGAGCTGGGCGAAGGAGTTTGCCCGCAAGGGTGCAGCGGTCAGGGTCAACGCGGTGGCTCCCGGCTTTATCGACACCCCCATGATTCGCACCGTGCCGGAGAACCTCATCGAGGCATTCACCTCCCGTACGCCGTTGAAACGGCTCGGCGAGGCCCGCGAGGTGGCGAACGCCGTGACCTTCCTCGCAAGCGACGCGGCGTCCTTCATCACCGCCCAGGTCATTCGGGTCGACGGCGGTCTTCAGCTGTGATGTGTGAGAGGTGATTCTTGTCATACGATTTGGGCAGAAAAAACTTGACGGTTCTCTAACGTCGGGTGAGAATAGATTCAGGTTTCAACAAAGCGAGGAGGTTCCCGTTATGAAGATGCGAGTGCTATGGTTGGTTATCGTGGCGGCATTGATTCTACCGATGAGTGCCGTGGCGATAGACGCCGACTGGAGCGGTTCCTATGAGGCAACCGGCTTCACGCTCGGCGAGGATGTGACCGAGTTCGACGCGGATGAAGGTGACTGGCAGGGGTTCTACCAGAGCGTGCGGATCGCCCCTACCTTCGACCTCGGCAGTGACGTAAAGGTGCACATAGGCCTGCGGCTCTACGACCAGTACTGGTCCGGCGACCACCGCAAGCAGGAAGATGGTGGCGGCGTGACCGAGTGGGGGCAGGTCGAAGACGACGTGCTTACCGAGCGGCTCGGCCTCGACTACGGCTACGCGGAGCTCCCGCTCTTCGGTGGACAGCTGTCGGTGGGCCGGCAGGAAGCGAACTGGGGCCACGGCCTCACAACCGCCGACGACAGGCGAGACCGCATTGCCTACCAGTACGACCTCGACGACGTGCTCGGCGGTCCGTTGAGCCTGCTCGCCATCTACGATCTGCGGCAGAGCATCGGCCCCGACGACATCTCGAGTGACGGCCACCTGTTCGCCGCCGCCGCGGTCGGCTACAATCTCGACACCGAGATCCTCTGGGGCCTCCTGGGCGGCTACTGGGCGGGTGATGCCGACAAACCGCTTGATGAGGATCCCTTTGTGCTCGACAGCGTCGCGCTGCTCGGCCCCTTCATGGAAGGCCCGATCGGACCGGTGGACCTGAAGTTTGCCGCGCACACCATCTTTCCGGTGGATAATGATCGCGATACGTTCGGTGACTATAACGATGATGGGCTGTGGGGTGGATACTCGTCCGATTATGATGACGTGGACGGGAACGACTTAGGCGCATATGCGAGCGGCGAAAGCGGTGGACTGTGGAACACATTCAACTTCGCCACGATGCTGCGTCCGGCGCTGGACTTCTCGGAGGTCACGAACCTGCAGCCGCAGGTGCTTGTCCTCGAGGCGCAGGGCCTCTTCGTTTTCAACGGCGGCCTCGTTGAACCCGGGTTTGACACGTTTTCGAGTATGATCGGCAACGCCGGAAGGAACAGCGTGAACCCGACCAACGTCTTTAACATGGGCGGCAGCGGCTACGAAGACGACCATCAGCTTCTCGGAGCGGCCCGCGTCAACTATGAGATCATACCCGGACTGAATGCCATCGTTGCCGGCGGTGTCTATCACTTCTTCGAGTACGAGCGCGACGTGGACAAGTCTTTGGTCACCGCGGATCCAATGGATTTCGGTACCGTAGAGGAAGGCGTGGAGGTCCGCGCCGCTATCACCGACTTCTTTTTCGACGTAGGCATGGAATACGCTGTAACCGAGCAGGCGACCCTGTTTGCCAACTACGGCTGGCTCGGTGACGATACCTCCGCCATGGCTGGTTTGGATCCTGAAGAAGGCGACCCCCGCCACCAGGTTTCGGCCGGTGTAGAGGTCAGTTTCTA
>CAZWNS010000054.1:0-8114 GCA_964635245.1 uncultured Spirochaetaceae bacterium | reverse complement strand
CTGAAGAAGGCGACCCCCGCCACCAGGTTTCGGCCGGTGTAGAGGTCAGTTTCTAAGCGCACCGCGCGCGGAAGCCGGTTAGAACCGGCGGTCGGCTTCGGGTTCCGAATGAGATGTCCGGGGCCGGCCGGTTTCGAAGCGGTGGACGATATGCGAGAGTTTGAGTCTTTCAGGGAGGAAGACAGATGAAAGCAGGAAAAACAATCCTCATGAGCGCAGTTCTCTGCCTCGTAATGCTCGCGCCGGCCTTCGGCGGAGGACAGCAGGAGGGCGCGCCGGGGGTAACCGAAGATGAGATTCGCATCGGGAGCACACAGGCGCTATCCGGTCCGGTTGCCGCAATCGGCGGGCCCATGGCCGAGGGAATGGAGGCGTACTTTGCGCATGTGAACGCAGAGGGCGGAATCCACGGGCGGCAGGTGAACCTCAAGGTGGCCGACGACCAGTTCGATCCCTCAACGACCACCGCGTTGACGCGGCGTCTGGTCGAACGTGATCGCGTGTTCGCCATGGTCGGAAGTCTCGGCTCGCCGAACGTGCTGGCGGTCATGGACTATCTCAACGACGGCGGCGTACCGTTCGTCTACCAGGGAGGCGGTGCAACCGAGCTTGCCGTGCCGCCGAAGGAATACGTCTTTCCGTTCCAGCCGAACTACCTGCTGGAAGGGAACCTCATGGTCCAATACCTCGTGGAGGAGCTGGGTCACGAACGGCTCGGCGTCGTATACCGTGCGGCGGAGGACGGCCAGAACGCCTACGATTCGATGATGGAGACCATCGAGATGTATGACGACGCGGAGATTGTCGAGGCGATCTCCGTCGAGGAGGGTGACACCGACTTTTCGACGGCCATCAGTCGCTTCGAAAGTGCCGACGTGGACGGCATTATGACGGTGCTGTTTCGGCCGCAGAGCGATCAGTTCCTCGATCAGGCCTACGAGTTCGGCCTGACCGACCCCACATTCCTTCTCACTTACGCCAACGCGGATCAGACGCTGATCGATCAGCTCGGAACGGACGTCATGAACAATGTTCGCAGCATGGCGTGGGTGCTCGCCGACTTCGACGATGCCGACTTTCCGCCGTGGCAGTGGTACGCGGATTACGTGGGCGAAGAGGGCGCGGTGCCGAACGCCTATGGGGTGGCCGGCATGGTTGCCGCTGAGATCTTCACCGAAGCTGCCCACCGCGCCGGGGAGAATCTGACCCGCGACGCCCTTGTGGAGGCGCTGGAAAGCATGGACGGCTGGAGCGGCCATCTGGCGCTCGACGTCACCTACGGCGCATACGACACGAACGACGTGACCTGCCGGCTCGGGAAGCAGAGCATGTACGTCATGGAAGTGCAGAACGGCGAGTGGTATCCGGTCAGCGAGTGGATCGAGTATAAAGAGCCCAACTAAACGAGTATTTCGTGCGACACGGGTCCGGTCGGAGCGTCTCCATATAGCGAGGCGCTCCGCAGCCGGCTCGCCGCACACCTGATGGGGAACACGCATGCTGGAAATTGCCGACGTGGGCGTCACCTTCGGTGGACTTGTGGCCGTAGATGATTTCTCGATGACCGTAGAGCGGGGTACGATTCACGCGCTTATCGGACCCAACGGCGCAGGAAAAACGACGCTGTTCAATTCGATCACCCGGATCGGGCCGAAAACCCGCGGGAAGGTCTTCTTCAAGGGTGAGGATATCAGCAACCTTCCCGATTATCGGATGATTCACAAGGGCATCGCGCGTACGTTTCAGAACCTGCAGTTGTTCAACAAGATGACGGTCTACGAGAACCTCTACGCCGGCTACGCCTTCGGGTATCAGAAGTCCTTTGCCTCCATATTCACCGGCGGGCAGAAGCGCTTCGTCGAGGAGGCACATGAGCGTATCGTCTCGGTGGCGGAGACCATGGGCATTACCTCGGTGCTGGCGAACATTCCCGAGAACCTGAGTTACGGCATGCAGAAGCGCGTGGAGATCGCCCGTGCCATCATATCCGAGCCGGAGATGCTCCTGCTCGATGAGCCGGCGGCGGGACTGACCTATCAGGAGACCGAGGAGCTCGACGCGGTTCTGGCCGATCTGCGTGACGACAAGGGGATTACCATGCTGCTCGTCGAGCACGATATGAATATCGTGATGAAAATTTCCGATCGGATCTCGGTGATGAGCTTCGGCAAGAAGATTGCGGAAGGTACTCCTTCGGAGATCGCGAGCGATACGGAAGTCATCCGCGTGTATCTGGGCGAGGGAAGCGGTGCTTGACGTAACGAATCTGCAGGTGAGCTACGGACCGATACACGCGGTAAAGGGGATCTCCTTCTCGCTCGCTCAGGGTGAGATCGTCTCGATACTCGGAGCAAACGGGGCGGGAAAGACATCCACCCTGTTCGGCATCATGGGAATCGTCAAGAGCCGCGGCACGGTGGCGCTGAAAGGCGAGGCGCTCCGGCGCAAGAGCTCGACCGAGCCGACGGCCGGAGGCATGGTGCTGTGCCCGGAGAACCGCCGCATCTTCCCCGGGCTGACGGTCGAGGAGAACCTGCGCCTCGGCACGTTCGTCCGCGGGGATTTCCGGGAAAACGTCGCGTCGGTGTATGAGCTCTTTCCCGTTCTCGGTGAGCGAACCCGGCAGACGGCGGGCTCGCTTTCCGGCGGGGAGCAGCAGATGCTTGCCGTGGGGCGTGCTCTCGTGGCGTCTCCGGAGGTTCTGCTCCTCGATGAGCCCTCGCTCGGGCTGGCTCCGGTCATCGTCGATCAGATGTTTCGGGTCTTGCAGAGCCTGCGCGAGCGCATGTCCATACTGCTCGTTGAGCAGAATGCGGTGAAAGCACTGTCGATCAGCGACAGGGCATACGTCATGCAGAACGGCAGTATCGTCCACTCGGGTGCGGCCGATGCGATGCTTCAGGACGACACCCTGCGCAAAGCGTATTTGGGAATGTAGGAACAAATTGTTGTGAGCGCACTACTCCAGGCTGTAACGATCGGTATTCCACAGGGCACGCTCTACGGGTTGATGGGCTTCGGTATCGCGATGATTTTTCGTACCGCCGGTACCCTCAACTTCAGCCACGGCTATTCGGCCATGGTCTGCGTCCTGATCACTCTGACCGCCGTGAGGACCTTCATCGGTCTCGAGCTGCTCGAGGGCACCGCCGCGCTCATCGCCGCCATCCCGGTCGGTCTTATCGCCGCCGCAGTGTTCGGGGCGCTTATCGACCTCGTGTTGATGCGCCGGGTGAAGCACGTTTCTCCGGCGAGCATGCTCATGATCACGCTCGGTCTGCTGCTGGTCTTCGAAGGGGCGGCAAACCTGATCTGGAGCCCGGACTACGAGTCCTTCCCGCGGCTGCTGCCGGGCTCGCCCTTCGTCTTCGAGGGAATCGGCGCCTTCGCCGGAATACGAGTCGTGTTTCGCCGCAATGACCTCGCGGTGATGGTCATCGCGCTTGTGATCTCGGTTTCGATGGCGGTGATCATGAAGTATACGAAGATCGGGCTGGCCATCCGCGCCCGCGGACAGGATCCGGTGGGTGCCCAGGCGGTCGGCATCAACACGAACCGCGTCGATACCATCGTATGGGCCCTGTCGATCACCCTGGCCGCCGTGGTGGGCATCCTGATCGCCCCGATCACCCGGGTGCATCCGACGATGCTCATGAACACGCAGCTACTCGGTATCACCGCGGCGGTCCTGGGCGGCTTCAGCAGTCTCTTCGGCGCGATATGGGGCGGGCTCATGATCGGAGTGCTCGAGCGGGTCATCGACATCTTTCCGTTCCTCGACGGATATGAAACGGCCATCATCTTCTTTCTCATCATCCTGGTGCTGGTCTTCAAGCCGACCGGTCTGTTTGCCGGCGGCGGGGGGAGAAAGGCGTGAAACGGATCGGGTTACTGGGCAGTGCCGTACTTGCCGCCGGGGTGCTGGCGTTTCTTCTGACCGGCGGAACCTACACGCTCGGGACGCTGTCGCTTGTGCTTGTCTGGGCCATCGCCGGGATGAGCATGGTGATCATCATCGGAAACACCGGCCAGCTCTCCCTCGGGCACGCCGCGTTCATGGCCATCGGTGCGTATTCGACCGCCATGTTTACCGAGGCGGTTCCGGGTGTGTACGGCGGGATGCTCGCCGGAACGGTCACCGGATTGCTCATCGCCTCGATCTTTGCGCTGCTCATCGGGCTTCCCGCGCTTCGGTTGCGAGGATACTACCTGGCCATCGCCACTATCGCCTTCGGCGTCGGCATGGAACAGGCCATTCGTGCGATGCCCTTTCCAAATCCCGTCTACAGCATCCCCCACGTACTCTCCTTTGCGCCCGCCGGCGCCGTGCGCGACGTGGCGACGTTCCTGTTCGTGACGGCGGTGTTCCTGGCGTTCTACGCCATCGGAGTGGTCATTCTCAAATCCCCGTTCGGCGTCAAGTTTCGCATGATTCGCGATAGCGAGGTCGCCGCCCGTTCCTACGGCACCAATCTGACCCGCAGTAAGCTGCAGGCGTTCGTCGTCAGCGCCGTGTACTGCTCGCTCGCCGGATCGCTGTACGCGGTCACCCAGGGCGTCATTCAACCGCGAACCTTCGGGCTCATGGCCGCCATCGACCTGCTTCTCATCATCATCATCGGCGGGGCCATTCTCCTCGAAGGCGGCCTGATCGGTGCGTTCATCATCGTCGGTCTGCCGGCCCTGGTTCTGGAGGAAATTGCCCCCCCGGGCTCACTTACGCTCATCTACGGGGTGCTCCTCATCATCTTCGTCGTTTTGCTGCCGAGCGGCATCGCCACCGAGCTCTACAAGATCTGGCATCGGCACCTTCAGATACCCTATATGAAGGTGCTCAAGGCGCTTCACCGGGTGATGCCGGTCAACGGGAGGTATGTCGAGACACGCGAAGGTCGGCGCATGTTCTACGTGGAACAGGGGGAGGGCGAGCCTCTGCTCTATGTACACGGCAACACCGGATCACACGAGTGGTTCCGGGAGGTCATGGATATGCCCGGCTACCGCACGGTAGCGCCGGACATGCCGAACTTCGGCCGCTCCGACCGTCTCGAGACCACCGATGACATCGATGTATATGCCGACCACGTAGCCGCGTTCATCGAGAATCTCGGGCTCGGGCCCTGTTATGTTGTTGCTCATTCCTTCGGCGGCGCGGTCGCACTGTCACTTGCCGTGCGCTATCCCGGGGCGGTACGCCGCCTGGTCCTGATCGATCCGGCTCCCATCGACGGCCTCCCACTCAAACCGGATTTCCATACGCTCATAGAGACGGTGCGTCGGCACTACGGTGCCCTGCAGCGCTCTATTGCCAAAGCCATGGGCTCTCGCGCCTCGGACCGCCGCCTGCACAGGCGACTCACCCGGGAAGCGCTGCTCATGAACCCCGAATCCTTCATCGACCATGCACGGGCACTCGAAGAGATGGACTACCGCGACCGCGCCGCCGATTTTGATATCCCGACCCGGGTTCTATGGGGTGCCCGTGATCCGATCGTGAGTCGCGAACAGGCGCAGCGCACCGCCGAAGCGTTGGGCGCCGAGCTCGAGGTCGTCGAGCACGTGGGCCACGCCCTCAGCATCGAAGACCCCGAGTTGTTCAAACGCAGGGTGACAGCGTTCGACGGGCGGGCCTGAGCGCTTAGAACAGCGCACGCGCGCACCGACCGAGGCTGCCGACCGGCAGGTCTGCGGCCGAGGTTCCGACAGGCTGTCGGCCGTTTACAAGTATCGATGCAGCGCCCAGTCGGCTTCGGTGAAGCTGTCGCGAGCGAAGTTCTGCTGATGCCAGTAGGGGTAGAGCTGCGGGATCGCGCTGACCTCATCGAGCTTCGCCTGATCGTCGGCGGTGAGCTCGAGGTCGACGGCGGCGAGGTTGTCCCGGAACTGCTCTTCGGTGCGACCGCCCATCACCAGGGAGGTGATGCCGGGTCGCTCGAGGAGCCACGCGAGGGCAACGCGGGCTGCCGACACGCCGTGGCGGTCACCCACCTCCACGAGCGCGTCCACGATGTTCCACAGCCGCTCGTAATCGCGGATGGGCGGCTCGTCCCAGCCGGCGGCCTGCCGGGTACCTGCGGGCGTCTCTTTGCCGCGACGATGCTTGCCGGAGAGGAGGCCGCCCGCGAGCGGGCTCCACACGAGCACGCCGAGGCCCTGATCTACGGCGATGGGCAGTAGCTCGTACTCCGCCTCCCGGGCCTCGAGGGTGTAGTGGATCTGCTGGGTGACGAATCGTGGCAGCCCGTGGCGATCGCTCACGCCGAGGGCCTTCATGATGTGCCAGCCGGAGTAGTTGGAGCAGCCGACGTAGCGGATCTTGCCCTGCTGCATGAGGGTGTCGAGCGCGGAGAGCATCTCCTCGAGCGGGGTCGCGCCGTCCCACTCGTGCATGTAGTAGATGTCGATGTGATCGGTTCGCAGGCGCTTGAGGCTGCGTTCGCACTCGCGAATGAGGTGGTAGCGTGAGACGCCCTCGTCGTTGGGCCCGTCGCCGATCTTCATGCGGGCCTTGGAGGATATCAGGACCTCGTCGCGCCGCCCGTCGAGCACCTCTCCGAGGATCTCCTCGGATCGGCCGTAGGAGTACATATTCGCCGTGTCGAAGAGGTTCACGCCCGAGTCGATGCACAAATCAACAAGCCTGCGGGCCTCCTCGACGCCCTGATTCCCCACCATCGCAAACGGACCGACGCCGCCGAACGTAAACGTTCCCATCGTCAGTACCGACACCTTGAGGCCGGATCGTCCGAGTTGTCTGTATTTCATGAGTGTTTTTCCCCGTGCTCATCCTATGTCCGGTCGGGGCGGTGTGTAAACGGCGCTTCCGTCCGCCGGTCGGACTCGCGAGTTGCCCGCGCGGAGACGCGCATGTCCTCGATAGTGACAGTGCTGTTGCGGGAGACGAGGCCAAGCGGGGAGGTGATGCAGGCCCCGGCGGCCGAGGTTCCGACAGGCTGCCGGCCGCACGCCGCTACGTGCCGACCGCCGCCTCGTAGACCTGCTCGCTGCGCCGGCGCCTCGCGCGCAGGACGTTCTCGAGCCCCGCCATGAAATCTGATATGCAGTCGCAGGCAAGGGAGTAATAGACGGTCGTGCCTTCCTTGCGGTCTGTGAGGATGCCCGCACCTTTCAGCAGCGCAAGGTGTCGGGACACCGTCGAGGTATCCACCCCGATCCGCTCGGTGAGCTCACAGACGCACTGGGGACCCTCGGTTGAGAGCACATCCACGATGTAGATGCGCGTGGGATGCGCGAGTGCCTTCAGCACTTCCGCGCGCGCTTCGGATTTCAGCTTTTCCTTTTCGTTCATGGCTTTCTTGTATATATTGCCAAATAAGCTGAACGGCGTCAAGAACAGCGCCCCCGCGATTTTCGCATCATATACACTTGACAGACTTGCGCTTATTTGGCTATATTGCCAAATAAAGAACAGATTGCACAGAAGGAGTGTTTCTATGACCATTCAGATACTCGGACCCGGCTGCCCCAATTGCGAGAACCTCGAAAAGAACGCACGCGAGGCCGTGAAGCGCCTCGGTATCGACGTCGCGTTCGAAAAGGTCACCGATGTCGACAGGATCGTCGAGATGGGCGTCATGAGAACCCCGGGCTTTGCCGTGGACGGCGAAGTGCAGAAGTACGGCAAGGTCTTCTCAACAGAAGAGATCGAAGAGGCTCTGAAGGCGTACGGCGCATAATGCGCCGTTCACACGCAGTCCTCGAACGAGAGCTACATATGAAGGCCAAGGTGCTCTCGGTCGACCAGATAAAGGCTGCCTTGCAGCGGCATTCCGGTGAGGAGCGCCCCGTATGAGCACGACTACACAAGACTACCAGGTGACAACTGAAGCCCGGAAGGCGCCGGTCTCCCGGGCCCTTGATCGGCTCCGCGGCCTGTGGGCGGAGAAGAAGAACCGACTGCTTCTCGCCATGGCGGCGGTGTTTCTCATCGCCTTCTTCACGCCGTTGGGCTCCGAGCGCGTGTCCGCCGCGCTGAACGATTCCTTTCTGATGCCCGGCGAGTACGCCCGGGAGCACGTACTGCTATGTCTCGTGCCGGCCTTCTTCATCGCCGGAGCCATCACCATATTCCTCAACCAGCAGGCGGTCATCCG
>CAZWNS010000053.1:9260-18623 GCA_964635245.1 uncultured Spirochaetaceae bacterium | reverse complement strand
GCTCGTTCGATTCGCGCGCTGTTCCGAACCCGGCGTACTGCCGCATCGTCCACAGACGTCCGCGGTACATCGTCGGCTGCACACCACGGGTGTAGGGATACTCCCCGGGAAAGCCGAGGTCCTGCTCGTAGTCAGCGTCAGAGAGCGCGAGGGGCGTGTACAACGGCTTCACCGGCAGATCGGAGCCCGAGCGGAACTCCTGCGCACGCTCGCCGAAGCGCTCGAGCGCCTTGGAGAGCGTTCCCCGCTCCCAGGCGTCCAGCCGGCCTTTCAGATTACCCATCGCGTCAGGATCGAACATGTGGCGTCCCCCTTTCTCCCGAGGCTCAAACCGGTCCGCACCCGTCCCCGGCGTTCATCCGGCCGAACGGTTCTTCCCAGCGAATTCGGGACAACTGAAACCATGGAGATTTCTTCAACTGTAGAGCACCTTTGGCCGGAACGCAACGAAAAATTGTCCGCGGCCGGGCCGAATCACACGGTTCGGCGCCCTACCTCGCGCACGTGACAAGAGGAATCTCCGCCATCGTCTTCAGCCCGGGGGCCACGTCGACCACCCGTGCGGCCGTGTTGACGGTAACCGCCACCGTGCCCCGGTCGCCGTGGACGCCGCCTGCGATGCGCTGGCGGATCGAGGGCTCGCCGTCGATCACCACCTCGTCGTACTCCTCCTCGACCCCGGCGTAGGCGTGGAACATCAGCCGGATGCGCTCGGTCTCTCCTTCGCGGGCATGGGCGATGCTCGTAAGCCCGACGACATCTCCGGGGGCAACCGTACCGAGCCCCGTCTCCGTCGGCTCCCGGGCAATGACGGGCGCCGGACTCTCCTCCACGAACTCCTCCGGGCTCCACCCCAGTGTGGCGGCGATCATCTGCATCGACTCGCGCAGCCCGACGTGTCCGGTGATCTTACCGCTGTCGATGGCCTCCCGGAACGCCTCCGCCGAGAGGCCGACCCCGACCTTCTTCTGGAAGGGCAGCCGCCGCGCTGCGGCGTTCATCATCCGGGTCACTGAAATCGACCGTACCGACAGGCAGGGCGCGGTGAGCACGAGGGGGAGCGTGTCCATGAGGTAGCCCGGGTTGATGCCCGTGCCGATCACCGTGACGCCGGCCGCACGGGCGCGCTCGTCGATCCGTTGGGCCACCTCGGCATTGCGGATCCAGGGGTAGGCCAGCTCCTCGCACGTGGATACGACGTTGGCCCCCGCATCGATGCAGGCATTGATCTGATCTTCGATCGCGGACAGGCTTGAGCCGGTGGTGAGCACCACCGTGTCGGCACGATCGAGCGGCGCCGTATCGGCGGTCTGCACCGACACGCCGGTGGTCCGCTCGGGAGCGAGAAGCTCACCTACATCGAGGCCGAGGATCGACTGATCCACGTCCACCGCGCCGATCAGCTCCATGCTTCGCTTTTCCATGAGGGTTTCGGCCACTTTGCGGCCCATGACCCCGCATCCGAACACGACGATACGCTTGCGTTCCATGCTCTCTCCGTCTGATGAGTGTGATAGGTCGGGGCCACGAACCGTCGGGCTCCGCCGTCGGGCCTCGGCGGGGGGCGCGCGGCGCGGCTCCCATAGTGGCTACGCTACACCAACGGTGCCGTCCACTCAAGCGATTTTCTTCTCGCCGGGCGCGTCGGCAGGGGCTGTTCCAGAGTGGCCCGTCCGAGAGAGTGCAGGAGCGGTACCATTGACTCTTCCAGAAGGTGTTTTGTGCAAGTCCGTCGTCCCCCGAAGGAGGCGTCACGTCGAGTTCCACCGGCCGGGTTTCGGCAGTTTCGGATTCGCCGCTACGGAATGTACCTGCCGGACGAGGGGTATACTCTCCCTCGGGAAGATCGTCACTGCCCCGGAGTACGTACCGGTAGCGCCCGTCATCAACAATCCGGTCGTCCGCATCGCGACCGTTCCACCGGTGTTCTTCCGGCAACTCGTGTCCCCAATCCCATGTTGTATTGGATTACGTGCATTTGCAAAAATATCCAACGAATATGCATGCGCTGTCCAAAGACTGCCGGGATTACGACAAGGTACCGATAGACGGACCTCATCCGTCCGGCCTGACCGTGGCAGGCATCGTCGTGCAACGGCCTCGCACCGGTCACTCCAGACCTGTACCGTCCGCCCGGCACCGTCCTCCACGATCGGAACACCCCGGGGCGAGCGTCCCGGAAGATCGAGGCGAAGGCCCCGGGGCGACGTCGAGACTCCCAGGCGGGCCGTCAGGGGATGCTCCCGCTGCGTCAGGAAGAAGCCAGGGACTTCACCGGGTATACGGCTATCTCGGATACGCGAAGCTGCATGGGGTCATTTGTCCGTATTCCCGGTCCGTCGTCAAGGGAGCGGCGCTGCAACGCTGGTGCCGGCTGATGCGTTTCTCGACCGCCATGCGAACAGGCCGGAAGCGGCGGAACTTGTGGAGATGGAACGGCGGGAGAGCGATCTGTACAGGCGTTACCAGGACTGGTTCAGCTACGGATTCTACGTAGCGCGCAAACGATGACCCGGAGCGCCGCGCCTCAGGATACAGCGGGTGTCTTAATAAACACGGACGCTTCCATTAGACTCGGCTGTCAAAGGAGCGTGTATGAGTGCCCTGGGCATAGAGGATATCGGTGTCTACATTCCGGCTAGCAGAACGGACAATCACAGGAAGCTGGCCAAATTTGGTTTCGAGCAGCATTTCCTCGATGAGAAAATCGGTGTTCACCGGACGTCCGTCAAAGATGACGACGAAGAGTGCTCCGACATGTGCGTCAAGGCATGGAGGGCGTTGGAGGAAAAAACCCCGTTCGATCCGGACGATATCGATGTCATCATCGTCGCCACTCAAAACTCAGATATCAGAATGCCTCACGGGGCCGCATATGTGCACGGAAAGCTCGGGCTGAAGCCGGGCTGCGCGTCCTTTGACGTGTCACTCGGGTGTTCCGGTTTCGTGTACGGGCTCTCCACCATCACGTCCTTCATGAAGCAGAACGGAATGAAGAAGGGAGTGCTTTTTACCGCTGATCCGTACTCCAAGATAATCGACCCTGACGAGAGGAACACCAGTCTTCTTTTCGGTGATGCGGCCACTGCAACTCTCATTACGGAAAACGCAGAGTTCATCCCCGGCAGGTTCACGTTCGGCACGCTCGGTGAGAAGGCCGACGAAATACGACTCGTTGGTGAAAAGCTCTCGATGAATGGGCTGGCCGTCGTGAAGTTTGTGAAGAGACATATTCCGGCAGACATCAGAAACAACATCGAACTGAACGGTCTGACGATGGATGAGATCGACAAGTTCCTTCTTCACCAGGCAAGCAAGCACATGGTGAGGACCGTTATGAAAGATCTCGGCATTGATGAAGCCAGAACCCCTTTCGAGATCCGTGAGTACGGCAACACGATTTCGAGCTCGATACCCATACTGCTCGAAAAGGAAATCCCGCAGAACGACTCGAGGAACTACCTCATAAGCGGATTCGGCATCGGATTTTCGTGGGCGAGTTGCGTACTCAGGAGAGCCTGAAGTTTCATCCGAGCCGACTGCGTCCCGTCAATAAAACCTCTCGCCGACCACAGCCCGGCAAGCCACTCCGGCAGTTGCATGAGTCATGATGGGGGCATATGCCGGTTTCGGGATCGGTGGCGATATCGCCCACTACTTCAATACGGTAGCGGAGGTTCGCCATCTCTTTCTTCTTCAGGATTTCCTGCCACCGTTCGTCGGTTTTCGCCACGACGCGCTCTCGTCCACTGCGGCCATAGACGAAGTACCCGCTGCTCCCCGTAGTGCCCGAGGTATGGAGCACGTGGTATGCGTCGTGCAGGGTCGTCTCAGGCGCCGGGGAGTTCTCGAGAAACCCTTCCACTCGCGCTCGCGTCAACGCCTCGGGGACCATGACGTCGTCGAAATGATCCATGATCGTTTCTTTATCGACTGAGGGTACATGGGCGGGATCGATGTCTTCCAGATCCTCGAACTCTATACCGTACCGTTCGAAACGCCGTTTCCTGTTGCTTCAGGATGGAAGCCCGGTCTTTGTTCAGGTTCCGGTTGAGCCTGAAGTTGTAGTACAGAATACGGGATAGAGACATGCCGGTTGCCTCTTCGATCCGAATGCCGTCGTGCTGCCCGCCGGCTGCACTATCCGTGCGATGAGGAGCCTCTGTCAATCTGCCCGGTTAACTGTTACCAGACGCATCCCTATTCTGCATCAGTCCGGACAGGAGTTCTCCGAGTTCGAGCGGAAGAGGGAAAATGATGGTAGAGGTTTGCTTGGCGGACACCTCCGAGGCGGTTCGAAACGACCTGAGGGTCATGCCGCCGGGCTGTTCCGAGAGAATCTTCGCCGCCTCCGAGATTCGCTTGGACGCTTCTTTCTCTCCGTCCGCCTGGATAATGATGGCCCTTCGATCCCTCTCGGCGACCGCCTGGCGTGCGATTGCATGCTGCATTTCGGCAGGGATCTCCACGTCCTTTATTTCCACCGAGGTGACCTTGATTCCCCAGGGATCTGTGGCTTCGTCGATTATCTGTTGAAGCTGCTGGTTGAGCTTGTCGCGTTCGGAAAGCAGTTCATCGAACTGGGCCTGTCCCGCAACGCTTCTGAGCGTGGTCTGGGCCAGTTGAATGGTGGCTTCACGGTATTTTTCCACATTCACCATCGCCTTGCTCGGTTCTACCACGCGGTAGTAGAGAACGGCGTTTACCTTGCAGGAGACGTTGTCACGAGTTATTACTTCCTGCTCGGGCACATCAAAAACCACCGTGCGCAGAGGCACCTTGTACAAACGATCGATGATCGGGATGATGAACAGCAATCCCGGACCTCTCACCGCGACGAAGCGTCCCAGGCGCAGTACTACACCACGTTCCCATTCGCTCAGGATCTTGATTGCCGAGGCAAGCAGGATGATGAGTATTGCTATCCCTCCTATCATTGCCCACGGGCTTCCCCCTGCTAACTCGAAAATCGCCTGCATGATTGTCCTCCTCTATGTGGCAACGGTCCCTTCAGTATCACTCGCCCGAGTTCTTCTCGACGATGAGGACCATCCCTTCCTGGTCTCTGACCGTGACGGAGCTTTCTTTCGGGATTCGCTCTCCGCCGGCGCTTCTGGCTTTCCACCATTCTCCCCGGATTCTGATTCGTCCCTCAGGATCCAGGTCTTCGGTCGCGCGACCGCTGAATCCCTTCATCCCGAAGTGCTCGTGTACGCGAGATTTTCGACTCACCGTGATTACTTTCAAGATTACCAGGGTGAAGAACCCGATGGTTACCGCCACCATGCCGAGAACGGTAACGATGAACTCACGGTACCACGTTTCGGGCAGCATCGGCTCAACGGGGAGCGAGAGCGCTCCCACCACCAGGGCGACTGCACCGAGGGTGGTGAAGATACCGAACGTAGGGGTGAAAGCCTCCACCACGAATAGAATTACTCCAATTACGATAAGCGCGATACCGAGGACGCTGATGTCGAACATCCCGAGGCCGAAAAGCCCGAGGATGAGCGATACTGCCCCGATGACTTCCGGCACGAACGTGCCCGGCATGCTAAGGCCGAAGAAGATGCCGTAGATTCCCAGCATGAGGAGTATGAAGGCGACTTGCGGGTTGCTGATGAAGCTGCTGATTCTCTGGCCGGTGGTCATCTCCTTCTCTGTAAGATCTGCGTTTGCCGTGTTCAGGGTCACCTCTTCACCGGCGACGGAGACCTGCCGGCCGTCCAGTTGAGCAAGCAGATCATCGATATCATCCGCTACGACGTCTATCATCCCGTCTTCCTCTGCCGCGGCGGCACCGAGGGTGAGGTTTTCCGTAACGAACTGCTCCGCCTGTTCCGTCGGTCGTCCCCGTTCTTCGGCAATGTTTCTCATATGTCCGGCAAGAAACGTGATGGTCTTTTCGCTCGCTTCCTCCTGTCCCTCTTGCCCGGGCTGCATTGTCACCGGCATTGCAGCCCCGATGGTGGTTCCGGGCGCCATGGCCGCCACATGTCCCGCGAGCGTGATAAACGTCCCGGCCGACGCCGCAATTGCTCCCCGTGGGTGCACGTAGGTGATAATGGGGATAGAGGCGTTCAACATGCCCTGCATGATATCGAGGGTCGCGTCTACCAGACCGCCCGGAGTGTCGATAGTCAGCAGGAGGGCGTCATACTCCTCTTTTTCCGCGTCTTCAATGCTCTGTTTCAGGAATTGCGTGGTACCGGCGGTGATCGTCCCCTCGACGGAAATCGAGAGGATTTCATACTCCGGATTCTGTTGCGCACCGGCGTCCTGAACGATGACCGCACATATGAAGAAGGCAATCAGGAAGACCGACGGAACCGTTTTCGCAGAAGTATGCACTCTCGAGCTCTCCGTTTAACGCCATATCAGCAATAGCGTTATACATCAAGCATACGCAAGTTAATCTTGAGAGGTCAAATAATGCACCGTGGCGCTCGTGCGCGAACGGGCTTTTCTTCCGGCGGCGGAGTTACTGGTTCCCACCAAACTCGTAGTTGATCTCTGTGATTTGCCCGCGCCAATACGGTTTTCGCCGGTCCGGGAACAGCCACGCCACTTCTCCGCGGGTCGGAACAAGCATGCCCGCCCGCTCCTCATAGGCCCACCAGCGCCCTTCCCAGGGAGTCGGGACGAACTCGCCGCCGATCTCCGCTCCGCGCTCCTCGGCATAGACTGATTCGATGAGGTCATCGTCATTGAAGCGGAAGAGCATCGTGACCGAGAGCGGTCCGTCCGATGCGGAGTCATCGGTGAGAGTCACCCGCGCGGAGCCGTCATCGACGGCCTCCCAGACTGCGCCCTGGCTCGGGAGCAACGCCGTCGGATACCAGGCAGCCTCGGCAAGGTAGCGGAGAAACTCGCCCCGGGCGATTTCCGGCGTATCTCGCGCCTCGGTTACGGTTACGACGCCGTAGAGCGCGCCGTGGAGGAGGCCACTGCCGTTTGCGTAGCTGTCATGCACGTACGCGGGGAGGCCGGGCATCATGCGGATTCGCGCATCCCAAAGGAACCCGGGGTGGTCCGGCTTCACGAGCTGATCCGCGGTGAACGGCTTCCACTGATCTTCGTGTTGCCCCATGTTGAAGGTGCCCGTTTGATGCATCCGCACGCCCGTGATGATCGGCCGACCATCGGTAAGCGCTTTGCGAAAGTACCGCTGAACCGGCGCCGGGAGACCCGCAAGCTCTTCCTCGCGATATACCGACGGCGAAGCCGGGGAGGTCTCTCCGTTGGCCCGGGAGAGCTGCTCTACGAGTTCTTTCGAGTTCGCCGACCAGCGCGTGTTGCCGTAGGTAATAACGGCGGCGAAGCCGAGGATGAGTGCGGCTACAACGATGCCTGTGATCATGAGGGGCCTCCGGCGTGTCGGTTTGTGTGTCATGTGTATGCCCACCCGCTACCGCTTGTCGTCGACCTCGACGATTTCCACGTTCTTGAATGTCTCACCGAAGGGCCCGGTGGAGAACGTGCACCGTTTCCCGATGAGACTCTTCATCATTTCGTCGGACATACGTACCTCTTTCTTTCGGCGTACTGAAACGGATCGAAGGATGCGCTGTTGGCGATACCCCGCGTCGGCCTGCCGGACCGGCGCCACTCCAATACCGCATACTACGGTGCGATTATCCTGTGTCAAGCGTCGGTCGGACACGGAGCTTTGACTCTCTCAGAGGCGCGAGCTACGGCGCCCGGTGCCTCGTGCTCTCAGGGAAGCAGGGCGACCTCGACGCGGTTCCGTCCGCCGCGCTTCGCGCGGTAGAGGGCCTCATCAGCACGGCCGATGACATGGCGCACGTCCTGGGGCGACTCACAGATCGCGACCCCGATGCTCACCGTTATTGATTCCGATATGCCTTCAATTCGACAGGCGGCGCAGGCGGTGCGGACACGGTCCATGATCCGCGCGGCGACTTCGTGGGTGGTGTCGGGGAGGATCACGACGAACTCTTCGCCGCCGTAGCGGGCGATGAGGTCGTCATGGCGAAGGTTTGCCCGCACGGCCTCGGCAAAGGCGCTGATGACGCTGTCGCCGGCAATGTGTCCGTAGCGATCGTTGACCTGCTTGAACAGGTCGATGTCCATCATCGCAATCGCGTTGATCGAGTACCGCTCGCCGGAGGTTTGCCAGAGTCTTTCGGCGTCTCGCTCGAAGCCGGTCCGCGTGAGGAATCCGGTCAGGCGGTCCGTTTCAAGCTCCGTCACTGTGCGGCGCAAGTACTGGTTGTTGTGAATCGCCACCGCCAGGATCTCGGCGACGGCGGTTACCGGGTAGAGGTCGGCACCCTGGAAGAAGCCGGGTGTGCTGTGCCACAGGAAGACACCACCGCAAAACACACCGTTGCTCCGGAGCGGGATACCCATCCAGGAGCGAAACCTCCCTCCAGCCATCATATCGTCGGTGATGATGGGGTATGCACTGTCGTGAAGTTTCTCGAAAAGCGGATCGATCTCAGCTCCCGGAGCCGTCGCTGATTCCGGCCGGCCTGTGAGAAGCCGGTAGCCGTCCGCTTCAGCGGCGTAGATGTCGCACTGCTCGAAGGAGATGATCTCGGCGAGCGTGTCGACACCGAGCGACAGGCTGCTCGAGAGTTCGAGGTCGGCGGATACGACTGTTCCCGTTCGGCGAAGCGACTCTGCGAGCTCGTACTTCTCCCGGGTCTTTCGGTACTGCTCCTGCAGAAAGCTTTCAGCCTGCTTCCGTGAGTCGATGTTCCGGTCCGTTCCAATCACGACGCCGATTGACCCGTCCGGCGCCCGCTCGATGACCACCGCGTGGGTCTCGATCCAGTGGTAGGCGCCTGAGTCGGCGCGGATCCGGTACTCGACGTAAAGCTCGTTCTCCCAGCCCTCATTGACTCGTTGCCAGAGCGCGAGGTAGGTAGGGCGGTCGTCAGGATGAATTCGTGCCTGATAGGCGCCTGAGCGCATCTCCTCGTCGGTGAGGCCCAACCTGCGGAGCGGTTTGCTGGTCTCGCCGGTGTCGTGCGCCAGGTCGCCGACGAAGTAGCCGGCGTCGAAGAGCCGTTTACTCAGAACACCGTCGGCGAGGATGTTTTCGAGGTCGAACGCGGACCGTGTCGACGGATTCTTCGGTGACACAACGGCGCATATTCGACCGGATCGGGTCGGCAGGTCAAGCTTGCCCGGAGATTTCTCTTTGTCCATTCTTTAGCGGATCCGCCGGGATTCTCGTCGCCGGTATCGTGGCGTTTACCATCTCCCGGTACCACGACATCTTGGCGTTCAATTTCTGGAAGTCGGTAACCCGCGGGCGGCAGCCGCCACGGGGTAACCACGCCGCCCGGACGCCGGGTGCCGGGGCTCCGGACGTTACCGGGGCGACGACACCGG
>CAZWNS010000053.1:0-9160 GCA_964635245.1 uncultured Spirochaetaceae bacterium | reverse complement strand
ATATCAGGGTCTGCGGCCGAATTGCTCTGGAATTACTGGGCTAGCAGGCGGGCGCAGACCGATACGATGCAACTGATGTCGCGATTACGAGTGCTCGAATTGGTCGCATCGGTATTCTGCTCCTTCTCAAAAGATGATAGGCCATATTCTTATCCGAGAGAAAAGAAACGATCAAGCGGTTCGCCGCGCTACTCGCCCCGCTTCACCAGATTCAGCGCCCCGCCGGCGACGAGCATCCGTCGGTGCCGCGGGGAGACGTCGAGGCGCGTGGTGAACTCGCGGCCGTTCACCCGCACCGGGATGCTGCTCTCGCCGCGCTCTATGCGCTCACGGAGCTCCGGGAACTCGAGACGGTCGCCCTGGGAGAGGGCGTCGTAGTCCTCATCGTTCTCGAACTCCAGGGGCACCACGCCGAAGTTGATGAGATTGGCCTTGTGGATTCGCGCGAAGCTCTTTGCGAGTTTCACCCGGATGCCGAGATAGCGCGGGGCGAGTGCGGCATGCTCGCGCGAGGACCCCTGCCCGTAGTTGTGTCCGCCGACGATGACACCGTTTCCCGTGCTGCGCGCGCGCTCTGGAAAATCCTGGTCGAGCTGGTCGAAGACGAAGCCGCTGATCGCCGGGATATTGCTGCGGTAGGGAAGCACGCGGTTTCCGGCCGGCATGATGATGTCGGTGCTGATGTTGTCCTCCACTTTCAGAACGACGTCGGCGCGCATGTCGTCTTCGAGCTCCTCGAAGTCGGGGAAGGTTTTGATATTCGGGCCGCGGACGATCTCCACGTCCTCCGGGTTCTCCGCGGGCGGAAGGAACCACTTCTCGTTGAAAGCGAATCGCTCGGGGTACTCAACGGTGGGATAGACCTCGAAGGTGCGCGGGTCCGTGATGTAACCGTTGATTGCCGATGCGGCCGCGGTCTCCGGCGAGGAGAGATAGACCGCGTCGTTCTTGGTGCCGCTTCTGCCCTTGAAGTTGCGCGGAAAGGTGCGCAGGCTGTTCGTTCCCGAGGCCGGTGCCTGTCCCATGCCGATGCAGCCGAGGCAGCCCGGCTCGTGCGTGCGCGCTCCGGCGTTCACGAGCTTCTCGAGGCCGCCGTGCATCAGCAGGTTCACCAGGGTCCGGCGGCTTCCGGTGTTTATCTCGAAGCTGACCTCCGGATGACGGAGTTTCCCCTCAACCATGAGAGCGGCGATCATGAAGTCCCGATAGCTGCCGTTGCAGCTCGACCCGATGATGACCTGGTGCACCGGCACATCGGAGAGCTCCCGTGCGGGCTTCACGTTATCAGGGTTTGAGGGACAGGCGACGAGCGGCTCGATCTCTGAGAGGTCGAGCTCGGTTACGTACTCGAACTCCGCGTCATCGGGCGTGCGTCGCTCGAACCACACGTCCTCGCGGCCGTTCATGCGCAGGAAATCGCGCGTCACCTCGTCCGACGGGAAGACGGCAGCGGTGGCGCCGATGTCCACGGCCATGTTGGCGATGGTCGCCCGCGCAGCGAAATCGAGGTTTGCCACGCCCGGGCCGTAGAACTCCATGACGGTGCCGAGCCCGCCCTTCACGCTGAACCGGCGCAGGAGCTCGAGGATGACGTCCTTGCCGGAGACAAAGGGCTGCAGCTCCCCCTCGCAGTAGATGCCCCATACCTTCGGGGTGGTGATGTAGTACGGCCGGCCGGCCATCGCCATGGCAACTTCGAGACCGCCCGCGCCCATCGCGAGCATGCTCAGGCAGCCGCCGGTGGTGGTGTGGCTGTCTGAGCCGAGCAGTGTCTTTCCGGGAACACCGAAGCGCTGGCGGTGCACGTGGTGTGAGACCCCGTTGCCCGCCGGCGAGAGGGTGACCCCGTACTTCGCCGCACAGGACTGCAGGAACCGGTGATCGTCGGCGTTCTTGTAGTCGGTCTGGATGATGTTGTGGTCGATATAGCTGACCGCGACCTCGGGCTTGACCCGGTCTATGCCAAGTGACTCGAACTCGAGATACACCATGGTCCCGGTGGCATCCTGGGTGAGAGTCTGATCTATCCGCAGCCCGATCTCCCGGCCCGGTGAGAGCTCTCCGTCGACGAGGTGTTCGGAGATGATGTCCTCGGTCAGTGTGCGTTTCATAACGCCACCCCTCCGTTCTATTCTAGTACTATGATCGCTCATGTTAACAAAGGCCGGCCCCTGCGCCAACGCCCGACAACTAGTACAATGTCGCCATGACACGCGGATCGGCCGGAGGAAACCGGGCACGCAGCGCGCTCGCCGGGCTCGCAGCGGGATTGCTGCTCGGTGTTATCACGGCACTGTTCCAGGTCTCCTACGCCTCTCTCATTTTCTCCGGCAGCCTTGCGCCGTTCGTCTCGCGCGGGGCCTCGCTCCTGCTGCTCGGCACCGCCCTCACGCTTGCCGTCGGAGCCATGCTTTCGAAGCTTCCGGGCAGCGCGCTTGTGCCGCAGGACACGCCCATTGCGATCATGGCGGCCGTGGCGACGGCGATCGCGGCGGGGTTTACCGCACCGCTTCCCGCGACCGGCGCATTCCACACCGTCATCGCGGCCATCATGGCGACGAGCGCGGTGGCCGCTGTCGTCTTCCTGCTGACCGCGCGCTTGGGTCTGGCCCGATTCGTGCGGCTCATGCCCTACCCGGTGGTAGGCGGCTTTCTCGCCGGCGTCGGCTGGATCATGGTGCGGGGCGCGCTTACCTCGATGACCGGCTTCGCGCCGCGGGCGGAGCAGCTTGGCCTCCTCGTTTCCCCCGACTTCGTCCTGAGGTGGCTCCCGGCGGTCCTCTTTGCAATCGGCGTGATGTTGTTGTCGCGGCGGGCCGGACGCCATCCGCTCCTGCTTCCTGTCGCGGTGGTCGTGGGTACGGCGGTGTTCTACGCGGCGCTGTTTGCCTCCGGCGGCACCGTTGCCGAGGCGACCGCCGACGGGTGGCTCATGGGACAGTTCAGCTCACAGCGCCTGTGGTTGCCCCTCTCGGCGCACGTGTTGCAGACGGCCCGCTGGTCACTCATCCTCGCGGAGTGGGGCACCCTGCTGACAGCTGTGGCTGTCAGCACCCTCGCGGCCATGCTCAACATCGGCGCCGTTGAGCTGCTCACCGGTGCCGACGCCCGCCCCAACCGCGAGCTCACCGCGACTGCGGCCGCGAATGCCGTGGGGCTCCTCGTCGGGAGCCCGATCTCATATCACAGCGTCGGATACACCGCCTTTGCCACCCGCATGGATGCAACCTCACGGTTGACGACTCTCACGGCGGCCGCGGTATGTGCCGCTGCGGTCTTCTTCGGCAGCGATCTCCTCGTGCTCTTTCCAAAGCCCGTGCTCGGGGCGCTGCTCGTGTTCGTGGGGCTGGGCTTTCTCGCAGACTGGCTTTACGACGGGTGGTTCCGGCTGCGGCGCAGCGACTACGTCGTGGGGATCGGGATGCTCGTCGCCGTCGCCTCCTTCGGTATCCTCGAGGCCATGGCGGTCGGTGTGCTCGCATCGATGGTCATTTTTGTCATCAACTATAGTCGTGCCGAGGTGGTCTACCAGGAGATGTCGGGTCGCGCGGCACAGAGCAATGTCGAGTGGCCGTTTGAAGTGCGCGAACTCCTGCGCAAGAACGGTGACCGCATACACGTCGCGCGGTTGCGGGGGTTTCTCTTCTTTGCCACGGCGTACACGATTTCGAATCACGTTCGACGTCGTCTCGACGACAGCTCGCGGCCGGCGCCCTGGTTCTTCATCCTCGATTTTCGGGACGTGCGCGGGATCGACGGTTCAGCGGAGATCGTTATGGACAAGGTGATCCGCACCGCCGCGGACCGCGGCATTCGGATCATGATGTGCAGTCTCGGCCCGGTGGGAACGCGACAGATGCAGAACAGCAGCGTGCGCGCCGCCCACACCGGCTCGGTATCCTTCTATCCCGACATGGATCACGCGCTCGAGGCATGCGAGGAGGAAATCATCGCATCCGCCGGGAAGGAGGTCCCGGCCGCGGCCGCGCCCGAAGGCTCGAGAGGCATCGAAGAGATCCTCGCCGGGCTCCTCCCGTACGGCGACGCCGCCTCCGTGGTCCGCGGCTATGTTGTCCGCCACGACGCGCCGCGGGGCACGGTATTGATGCGGGAGGGTGATCTCGCGGATGATCTCTACATCGCCGAGTCCGGGGAGTACGGGGTGTTCCTCGAGCGAGGTGACCAGCCGGCGATGCGCCTGCGAACGGTCCTTCCGGGGGCGATCTTCGGCGAGCTCGAGGTCTTCGCCGGGCGGCCTCGGGCGGCGACGGTCGTAGCAACGAAGGCCGGCCGATACTACCGTCTGTCGACCGCGGCGCTGCGGCAGCTCGAAGCCGAGCGCCCCGATGTTGCCGCGGCCTTCCAGCGCGCGGTGCTGAGGTTCATCTCCGAACGCAGTTTCGACCTGAACCGAACGGTTCGCGAGCTCGGCGAGTGAGGCCCGGCGATCAGCCCGTGCGCCAGCGAGGTACGAGGGCGAGGAGGAGAATCGGACCGGCGAAGTGCAGTCCGAGGCTGAGTCCGACGAAGCCCTCGGGAGTGGGCGTTGGATCCATGCCTGGTGCCTGGATCGTCTCGCCGAAGGTGGGAATGGTGAACACGATGAACAGGGCGATCGTACCCGCTGCGAGGACGATGTTCGCCGTCCGCAGACTGAGGCGGGAGATGCCCCAGTACACGAGCCCGCCGAGCAGAACCGGCAGAACCGAGAGCATCGTGATGGAGCCGGCGTTTATCACCTCCGGAATGGAGAAGCCGGTGATTGCCGTGTAGATGACCGAGTAGAGGTTGTTGATAATCGCGGCGCCTGCAGCGGCGATGAGGCTGCGAATTGCGATCCGGCGGGTCGGGGGCGCATCGAGATTCCTTGGTGCCACGTGCGTGGTCCTCCTTTTGACGGTGAGGTACCTCACAACCATACTCCCATCCGCATTGCGGCGGCAACGCCTGATACTCCGATGTCCGCTTCTCGTATGGTTACCCTAGCACTCGTCGAGCAGACCAGCTTTCGAGGTATCGATTTTTAAAAATCGATACCTATTCCTTGTATCCTCTGCTCGGCCGGATTAGACTCTAGGTGAAGGGTGGTTGTCGGGCCCGAGCGCTTATCGCACGCCCTCTACTCTAAACGTCGCTCCACACAGCAGTTCGCACCGGCATCACCGTTCAAACGGAGGTGTGCCATGGGTGCTACCAGAGAAGTCGGAACCGAGAATGAGGAACCCCGGCGCGAAGAGATTCTGCGGTTGTTCCATGATGCTCAAAACGCCGAGCCTCTTCACAACTACGTCACCAGCGACAAGCTGGCGGAGATAGCTCGGAAGCTGGACATTCCTCTTGCGGAAGCGGAGGGCGTCGTGAGCTTCTATCGTCACTTCTCCCGTCGCCCGCGGGGACGCTACGTCATCCGATTATGCGATTCACTGAGTTGCCGGATTCTCGGTTCACTCGATGTGTACCGCTACTTACGACGTCGACTCGGCATCGGACGCGGCCGGACCACGGCCGACGGCATGTTCACGCTCGAAGTGGTGAATTGCCTCGGCAGCTGCGACACGGCCCCGAACTTCATGGTGAACGACACGCTCTACACCAACCTCGATGAAACGAAGACGGAAGAGGTTCTCGCGGCACTGGAGCGCGAGGCCGCGAAGGAGGTGGGGAGATGAGACACGTAGAATATCTCACCTGGTATACGTCGGAGGGCGTGGGAACGGACGTCGAAGCGTATATGAATGCCGGAGGTTATGTCGGCCTGCAACACGCTCTCTCCCTCAGTCCGCGAGAGGTTGTCCAGATGGTAACCGATGCCCACCTCAGGGGTCGCGGCGGTGCCGGCTTTGAAACCGGAAGGAAGTGGAGCACCGTACGGACGGACAGCGAGGTGTACCTCGTCTGCAATGCGGACGAAGGCGAGCCGGGAACGTTCAAGGATCGCTTCCTTATGGAACGCGCGCCCTATCTCATTTTGGAGGGAATGACGATTGCCGCGTTTGCCGTCGGAGCGCACAAGGGCTACATCTACATCAGAAGTGAGTATCCCCGGGTCATCTCGGAGCTCCAAACGGCGATTGACACGGCCCGTTCCACCGGTGTTCTCGGAGAGGATATCCTCGAGAGCGGTTTCGATTTCGATGTCGGACTGATGCCGGGAGGCGGCTCCTACGTGGTGGGTGATGAAACGGCACTTCTCAACTCGCTCATGGGAAACCGGGGGTATCCGACGCTCAAGCCCCCGTACCCTACCGACCGCGGTTTGTGGGACAAGCCGACAGTCATCAACAATGTCGAGACCCTCGCCTGCGTGCCGCTCATCTTCTCGGAGGGCTCCGAGTGGTTTCGAAGCATCGGGGCGCCGCAGTCCCCCGGACCCAAGTTGTATTGCCTCAGTGGCCACGTGAATGCGCCGGGGGTCTACGAGTTTCCGATGGGAGTGGAGGTTAAAGAGCTCATAGAAGCCTCCGGTGGCGTCGACGGGCGCTTCAAGGCCGTGCAGATCGGCGGAACGGCCGGGCCGGTATACGACGAGGCGGCGCTGGACTATAAGCTCGACTTTGCATCGATGAAGCGTGTCGGTGGATCGCTCGGCTCAGGCGCAGTGGTGGTGATGAACACCAGCGTGAACATGGGGCACGTTCTGGAGGTCATCATGCGGTTCTTCTCGGAGGAGTCCTGCGGCCAGTGTTTCGCCTGCCGCTACGGCACCCGTCAACTCGAGCATATGGCCAACGAAATCGCCACGGGCACGGGGCGCGAGGAGTTTCTGGACCTCATGCGGGAGACCGCGGAGGTGATGTATCACTCCTCGCTGTGTCCGTTCGGGCAATCGATCGACCTCGCGCTCACGACGCTGCTCGACAACTTCAGTGACGAACTGCGTGCGCATATCGGCCAACAGGACTATATCCGGGAGGTGATGGCATGATCACTCTGCTCATGAACGATAAGTCGATTACCGTCGAAGACGGTACGAGTGTCCTGAATGCGGCGAAACAGGCGGGTGTGGAGATTCCGACGTTGTGTCATCACCAGGACCTCGAGCCGCGCGGATCGTGTGGCATGTGCATGGTCGACATCGAGGGTCAGGCCGGTTACAAGCGAGCGTGCGTCACCGAGGCCCGCGACGGCATGCACGTTCGCACCAACACAGCCGCACTGCGCACCATGAGACGCGGACTGCTCGAGCTCGTTCTCGCGACGCATCCAGAGGACTGTCTTGCCTGCATCAAGCACGGGAAATGCGAGCTTCAGAACCTCGCCGAGAAGCTCGAAGTGCGGGCGCTGCGCTACGAGAAGACCACCCGCGGACTGCCGGTCGACCGAAGCTCGATGAGCATCGTGCGCGACATGAACAAGTGCATCGGCTGTGGTCGCTGTGTCGAGGTCTGCAATGACGTGCAGTCGGTCGGCTCGATCTTTTTCCAGGGACGAGGCTCCGAAACCGTGGTGGCTCCCGCCGACGAGTTCGAAATGGGCTCGAGTCCCTGCGTGAACTGCGGGCAGTGCGTTGTCTACTGTCCGGTGGGCGCTCTCTACGAGAGGGAGGACATCGATGCGGCGTGGAGTGCCATCGATGACCCGGCGCAGACGGTGGTTGCCCAAATGGCGCCGGCGGTCCGCGTGGCGCTCGGTGAAGAGTTCGGACTCGAGCCGGGGACGCTCGTGACGGGGAAAGTGTACGCCGCTCTGAGAGAGCTGGGTGTGGATGTCGTGCTCGACACCAATTTCTCCGCCGACCTCACCATAATGGAGGAGGGCACGGAGTTTCTCGAACGGCTCGAACACGGCGGCCCCTTTCCGCTTATCACCTCCTGCTCTCCGGGCTGGATCAAGTTTGCCGAAACCTACTACGACGACCTGCTCGACAACGTCTCTTCCTGCAAGTCGCCGCAGCAGATGCTTGGCGCGGTCATCAAGTCCTACTATGCGGATGAAAAGGGGATCGACCGGAGTCACCTGACCTCTCTCTCGGTTATGCCCTGTACGGCGAAGAAGTTCGAAGCCGGTCGCCCCGGGATGGCCTCGAGCGGCCGGCAGGACGTCGACATCGTGCTCACCACCCGCGAGGTAGCCCGCATGATGCGACAGGCCGGGATCAATTTCGACGAGCTTTCCGAAACCGAACCCGACGAGCTTCTGTCCGCGTACTCAGGCGCCGCTACGATCTTCGGCTCGACAGGTGGAGTGATGGAAGCGGCGTTGCGAAGCGCCTACGAGCTCAAGACCGGTGAGCGTCTCGAACGCGTCGAGCTTGCCCCGGTCCGCGGAACCGAGGGGGTGCGCGCGGCGACGATTGACGTTGCCGGGACACCGATTCGCGTTGCGGTTGCGCACGGACTCGAGAACGCGCGCACGATCCTCGATGAGGTGCGGGCGGCGAAACGTCGCGGAGAGATTCCCTACCATTTCATCGAGGTCATGGCCTGCGCGGGTGGATGCGTCGGGGGAGGCGGCCAGCCGTTGGAAAACTCCATGGAGCGCAGGCGGCAGCGTGCAGCCGGGCTCTACGCCGAGGACTCGAGCGCGCCGATACGCCGCTCTCACGAGAATCCCGAGGTCCTCGCGCTCTACGAGCAGTTTCTCGGTCGGCCGGGGAGCGCCCGGGCACACGAGCTGCTGCATACCGAATACCGGCGCCGCAATCCGTACGCGCCGCAGGTGTTCGATGCACCGCGAGGGCAGGCACCGCGTGGCCGGGCGCCGACGGTCCGGGCCCCGAGGGCACGGGCAAACCCGTAGGTCTCATCCGCGGGGCCGTGGGGCGATCTCCTCGATCTCGGCCAGATCCTAGGGGGTGGCCTGATACGCGCAGTAGTTCAGCCGGTTCGCAAAGAGCAGATGCGCGTGGGCGCGCCGGGTGGCCACCGGCGGGCGGGAGGGGTCATTGTCGGGAACGTAGTTCTGCGGCAGCGCAGTGTCGAGCCCGGCGGCAGCGTCCCGCCTGTACTCGAACGCGAGCGTGTCCACCTCGTATTCCAGGTGCCCGGTGATGAAGACCTTACGGCCGTGGCCCCTTTGTTACATCACCACGCGATAGTATCGGTATCGTCTTCTGAGGCCGAGCTTGTCGGCGATGTAGTTCACGACGTTCGAATCGATCATCTCTTCCCAACCCAGTGCGGCTCCGCGCGGGGAAATGTAGAGAACGTCTTCCGAGCGC